>JADHSN010000050.1 GCA_016776875.1 Gammaproteobacteria bacterium
CGCCCTTAAAGCCAAATTCCTTTGCGACTTTATCACCGTGAATTTCATTGGGCGCATCTGGCGCCTTATTAAAAGGTCTTGCCTTCCAGTCACTAGTCACTACGCACAACCTGATTTTGTTGGGGATATTTCCCTTCCCCTATCTGCGCAGTTATCTCTTATAGCGAAATTGAATGCCCCACGTTCGAGGTGCGCCGTACGCAGTTGTAGTGCCGCCTGTTAGCCCGGAATTCAGGACCATGACGTGGTACTCCTCGTCACTGGCGTTATTAACAAAGGCAGAAACTGATACATCTTGAAACGCGGCTGGCTCGAAAAAGACTCTGTAATTAGTCATCGTCCTACTGGGCTCAAGACCTATGTCAGTGTTCCACAGGGAGTGATGTTGCTCATCCACGTAGGAAAACTCACCTTGCACGGTTAACAAACCAGCATCCAACTGAATATCATAAGCCACCGTCAGGTCCGCCTGAAGCTCAGGGGACCTCAGCAGACTGTTACCCTTTAACTCTACAAAGCCATTCTCCGGCGCCATGGGATCCTGCGCAGCCAAGCTTTTGAATTCGCTATCCAGATACGAAACAGATCCCGAAAAACGTAATCCCTCTGAGGCTAACCAGTCAAATTCGACCTCTAAACCCTGAATATCGGCACCATCTGCGTTCAGTGTCTCTGTGCCTAACGGCGTAAAAAGGCGAGCCTGGTAATCTTCGTAGTCATAAACAAAGGCTGCAAGGTTCACTCTCAAAGTAGCCGAAAGGTCCATTTTCAACCCGACCTCATAAGAAATCAGCGACTCCGGGTCGAAAGGGTCAAAACATGATCCGCCATCAAATCCACCAGAGCGATAACCTGACGAAACTGACCCGTAAACCAACCAGCCATTGGCGAGATCTGCATCAAGGCCGATTTTACCTGTCGTCTCACTCCAATCTTCTTTGCTTTGCTGCCGAATACATGCATCACCAGTAAAAAGGTTATCTGAACTGGACTGAACGAATGTTTTCTCATCCTGGGTGTTTCTGAGGCCAACGGTAGCTCTTAAGGTGTCCGAAAAACTGTAAGTGCCTTGCGCATAAATTGCCCTCGACTCAGTTTCTTCGTAAATCGCATCATCCAGGAACAGGAGATCAGGATCGTTTCGCCCACTGTTAGGTTCAAGCCTGCTCGCCAACCCCTCGAGTGTAGGAAGCGGTCCGTCGAGACCAAAGGCGCCACCGTAAATCACCTTGAAGATGTCAGTCAACAATGGAAAGTTAAACTCGCCAAAGTAGTTTGACTCACTGTCATAGTAGTAAGCGCCGACAATCCAATCCAGTTTACCGGTCGTACCCACCAAGGTTAACTCTTGTGAAAATTCATCCATGTCTTCATAGCGGTATGAATCGAGAAAGGGTGTGCTTGTCCCGTCAATATCTCTAATAGCTTCCAACTCTTGCGACGTATCAGCGGTTATTGATCGTAACGAGATACTGTCATTAAGTTTATAATTAATCGTCAAACTATAACCTGACACCTCAACGTCCTGCTCGTTGGGTGTTTCGCCAGTGGTACGCCAGGGAGACGCCGTGGGCGTTACCAACCCGCCAAAAGTGTCACAACAAGGACCACTCACTGGTGTAGTAAAAAGATAGACAGGTCCAGACTGCTCTGTATCAAACAGATCGCCTCGTAAAATAACTTCCAGATCTTCCGTGGGCGTCCAGACTGCTGTCGCCTTCAATATGCTGTAGTCCTCACCATCCTCATCTCGACCGAGGTTAATGTTTTCAATGTAACCTTCGCGCTCGTCTCGGGCGCCGGCAAGACGGATTTTGAAGGTATCAGACACTGGAATATCACCTGATAGTTCGTACCGTACCCGATCGTAATCGCCGATCATCAAACCCGCTTCGAAGGATGCTTCATCGCCTGGCATGCGAGAATAAATATTGACACTGCCACCGGTGGAATTCCGGCCATTCAAGGTTCCCTGTGGCCCCCTCACAACCTCAATCGTTTCGAGATCAAACATGGCAATGGTGGACGACATCGACCCGCCTTTGTAAACACCATCTGCATGCAGCGAAACACCTGGCTCAGCCATGATGGTCGTAAACTCAACGCCGACGCCACGCATCGTGATAAAACCGGTCGGACCAGTTTGATTGAAGGTGACACCCGGCGCCATATACTGAACATCATGCATCGTTCTGATACCGCGCTTTTCGATCTCTTGTTCAGTAATTGCCGTAATCGCGATCGGCGTGCTCTGTAGCGTCGACTCTTTCTTTTCTGCTCGAACGACAACCTCTTCCATGAACCGCTCTGCAACACTGGATTCCGCAAAAGCAAATGCACTCATCATTGAACAACTGATAATAGAAATAAAACCAAGGTGTTTTGTAGGTATCTTTATTAACATATCGCTCCTCGAACCTTTTAATTAGTATTAATTCTTTTTAAGTACGCACAAACTGCAGGCCCATAGTTGCTATATTTTGGCATGTAGTCCAATGACTTTTTTGTCATGTGGTATCCGTTTTTTGCATAGCTAAAATCGATGCCATAACAAAATAACCGCGTTTTCACACATGTTGCCAATTAGCTTAGTGCGCCCGAGCATTCTGCCAATCGCTAGTCCTGACGGTGCCCTTCAAGCCATTTTCCTGAAAAATCTCCGATGTCGACTACCGCAAAGAATGACCTACCCATTATCTATCAGTCGTTGGAATACATCGTCACGACACATGCGCCGCCCAATCCCAAATTGTGCTGCAGAGCGTGGGTCGCACCCTCAACCTGTCGCAGGCCAGCATCACCACGCAATTGCCAAACGAGTTCTGTGCATTGCGCGAGCCCAGTCGCTCCTAATGGATGCCCTTTTGATAAAAGCCCACCGGAGGGATTCGTGACGACACGTCCTCCGTAGGTATTGTCGCCGTCCCAGATAAACTTCTCTGCTGTGCCTTCTGCCGTGAGTCCAAGTGCCTCATAGGTCAGTAGTTCGTTCGTGGTGAAGCAATCATGCAATTCAACAACCTGCACGTCTTGCGGGCCCACACCAGCCTGTTCAAAGACCTGGTCTGCGGCACTCTTGGCCATATCCACACCGACCAGTTTTCTGAGCGAGCGCGCCGACAAAGTACTCTCATAATCTGTTGTCATTGCCTGACCTTTAATACTGATGGCGTTGTTCAATCCATGCTTTTTCGCAAACTCATCGCTACAGATTACTGCCGCCGCCGCACCGCAGGTAGGCGGACAACACTGATACCGCGTCAGCGGCCCATAGATATGGGGTGAGGCCATTATTTCTTCGACAGTAAGCAGGTTCCTGAACACGGCGTAGGGATTATTCGCTGCATGCATTCGTGCCTTCTCGGATATCTTGGCGAAGGTTTCAGTGCGCGTACCGAATTCATCCGCATATTCTTTACCTGCACCGCCAAAATATTGCGCAGCATCCGGCGCTTGCTTGTCTACTTGCTGAAGGGTTTTTCGTTCCTTAAAAAATCGTTTCAGCGGGCTTGGTCTATCACTAAATGCAGCGCCCAGTGCGCCGGGATTCATCTGTTCGAAACCTAACGCAAGCGCACAATCCACAATGCCCGCTTCTACAGCCTGACGTGCAAGAAACAGCGCAGACGAACCCGTTGCGCAGTTGTTGTTCACGTTAACAATGGGGATGCCAGTCATGCCAAGCCCGTAGAGCGCCGCCTGGCCTGCGGTCGAATCACCGTAAACATATCCGACATAGGCTTGACCAATATCGCTGTAGGATAACCCTGCATCCTCAATCGCTAACCGAGCAGCCGTTTCGCCCATTACAGGATAGGTGTCACTCGCACCGGGCTTAGTAAATGGAATCATGCCGACACCGGCGACTTTAACTTTGGTGCTCATAGAGCGCTCCTTTTAATTCTTTTAGAATTCATTAAACGAATATTCTTTAGCACTAGCCGAAATTAATGCCATCAAAATTCCCATCTTCGCGCCACGCCTTCAGCTTCTTGAAATACCGGGGTGGTCCACCCTTGAATGCTCTAAAGTAACGGCCATTTTTCGTCGATTGTCCCTCATTGTTGTAGTAACCGGGCGTACAAGGGTCCTGTCCCGGTAGTGACACTTTTTGCCCATCATTAATAATGCCATCCACCCATGCCTTCTCTGCGTCTTCGGTCGCCTCAACTCTGCCAAGGCCTTTCTCGCGGATCTCCTCCAGAATCAAGGCGATAGTTCGCGCCTGCTCGTCAAGATGGTGCGGCACGTTAAAAGCGATGGTCGATTGAACCCCGCCCAGAATGAAGCAATTGGGGAAGCCATTGACATGAATCCCGTGCAGGGTCCGAGGACCATCTGCCCACTTTTCACTCAGTCTTAGACCGTTGCGACCGTTCAGATCAATACCGACCCTGCGCTGCATCGAAACACCAACCTCAAAACCCGTTGCAAAGATAATACAATCTACCGGGTACTCTTCACCTTTCACGACAACGCCTGATGCCGTAATGCCATCAACCCCCTGACCATCTGTGTCAAGCAGCGTCACGTTATCCCGATTAAACGACGGTAGGTATTCATCATGGAAACACGGCCGCTTACAAAACATGTCGTAATAGGGTTTCAAGGCTTCAGCGGCTGCCTCATCCTCAACACATTGATCGACCCGCGCCCTGATCTCCTCCATCTTCCTGTACTGGGCCAGGCGCATGGGCGGCACGCCTCTATCCCCGCCTTTTTTTGCTTCTCGATTTGCTTCGATCATTTTATGCATCAGGTCAGTCCAGCCGTCTGCGACAAGATCTTCCGCCTGGGGCAGGCCATTTAGAATATTGGTCAGATTCTCGATACGTTCCTGCTGCCAGCCCTTCTCCAGCTTTGAAAACCACTCTTTGTCGGTCGGGCCGTTAGCTCTGACATCGATCGTCGACGGTGTTCTTTGACAAACGAAAAGATGTTCGGCGCTTTGCGCAAGCTTGGGTACAGCCTGAACAGCGGTTGCGCCACTACCGACAATAGCGACCCGTTTATCCGCAAGGCCGGTCATACCGCCTCTATTGTCACCACCCGTATAGTCGTAATCCCACCGACTGGTATGGAATATGTGGCCTTTAAACTTTTCAATTCCGGGGATTCCGGGTAGCTTGGGTCGCGTCAGGTTGCCAGTGGCTAACACCAAAAATTGAGCTTCAACTTTATCTCCGCCATCAGTGAGTACAGACCAGGTTCCCGCCTCTTCATTCCAGTCAGCATCAACCATCCTGGTTTGAAACAAGGCTTGTTCGTAGAGCCCGTAGTGTTCTCCTATCGCGCGGCTATGATTGAAAATTTCATCAGCATGGGCATATTTTTCGGTTGGCATGTAGCCCAGTTCTTCAAGCAGCGGCAGATAAACGTAAGATTCGATATCACATTGCGCACCAGGATATCGATTCCAATACCAGGTACCGCCAAAATCACCTCCCTCTTCGATGACGCAGATATCGGTATAGCCTGCGGTGCTAAAGCGTGCAGCGGTCAACAAACCACCGAACCCGCCGCCTACAATGACCACTTCAGCTTTGCTATTGCGTCGTGCCCTGCCAGCGTCCTCGTTGACAAAAGGATCCTTACTGAAGTGCGCAAATTGATCTTTCACTTCAATAAACTGATCGCTGCCATCAGGTCGCAGACGCTTCTCACGTTCCACGCGATACTTCTCGCGCATTCGTTCTATAGCCTCTGACAAATTTTCTGCGTTATTCGTACTACTCATTTTTTATCATCCATTTTCCTAAAATAAATTCGCGGTTCGTATCGGTCATCATATAAGGCAAGATTCCTACCCATGTTGCGGTCGGCTCAAAAGCTCGCTGTCCGCTCAGCGCATCGGTTCGAAAAGCTTCTAATCTGCAGAAAAATCATTCAACCGTTCTGTGGCGTTGAGATAGTCTTCCATAAACTCATAAACGACTGCCTTGGTCGAAAGGCTCTCATTCATTAAGCCCACACCCTGTCCAACAAAGTAACTCGCCAATTTAGTTGCACCTTCATGGCCACCTTCCGCAAGCTTTGTGATTCTTGCCATCGCCGGTTCTGAAACAATAGATTGTAATGGCATCGGAAGCGGCTCGGGCGCGTCATCAGATTCCCAGGCATCAGTCCAGGCAGTTCGCAATTGCCTAGCAGATTTGCCAGTGCGGGCTTTTGACCGAACGGTATCTTTTGAAGAAGCGGCTAACATTTTGGTCTTCACCACAGGTGATGTCTCTGCCTCCACAGTGGTCAACCACACAGAACCAGTCCATACGCCCGAGGCACCCATAGCCATGCAGGCTGCCATCTGACGACCCGTCACAATGCCGCCCGCTGCCAGAATCGGCGTATCCCCATAGGGCTTAATCGCATCAGCCACTTCAGGCACCAACACAAGCGTTGAAACTTCACCGCAATGACCGCCAGCTTCACCCCCGGCAACCACCAAGATATCCACACCAGCTTCAACTTGTTTGATGGCATGCTCTTTTGCACCGACCAGTGCTGCAACTTTCACGCCCGCTGCTTTTCCGCGTTCCAGCATATAGGCAGGCGGCGTACCGAGGGCGTTGGCAATTAAACTAATGGGATGAGCAAATGCGACATCAAGCAGCGCCTTAGCACCACTATCCTTCATGTTGTCGCCAAGCAGCGTTCCCCCGCGCGATTTATTGGCATCGATAATAGAGGGATCAATATCGTGCTGCGCCAGAATGTCTTTCACAAACTTGAAATGTTCATCGGGCACTTTCGCCACCATGGCTGAACGGTCGACATCTTGTCCTTTTGATTCAAAGCTGGCTGGCACAATCAGATCAACGCCGTAGGGTTTGCCATCAATGTGCGCATCGATCCACGCAAGCTCAACTTCAAGCTGCTCCGGCTTCATGGCCGCCGCGCCTAGCACACCGATACCACCGGCTTTGGACACTTCAACAACAACATCACGGCAGTGCGTAAAAGCAACCAGTGGAAATTCAATATTTAGCAATTCGCATATGGGGGATTTCATTAAACTTTTCCTGCTTATCTAAAGAATTGTTAACGCATCATGCGCTTTCGCCTGACTTTCAACTCTGGGCTGAAAGCTGCGCCGGTATGCCCACCTCGATAAAATGGCCTAACACCTCAGCGAATTGTGCCGGGGCATCAAGATTGGGCGAATGACTTGACCATGCCAGATATGCAAGCCAGTACCTGCTGGATACATTGCCCAGGTCTCCAGCATATCTGTTAGCGGCACCACAGCATCTTGACCACCACCCATCAGTATGACCGGCATACTCAAGTGCCCAACGTCCGCACCAAGGCGCAGGCCGAACCACGAACGAAATGATCCGCGCAATCGCCGCTCTGGTGCCACATCCATGTCTTCGATTAGAGCACGCATCAGTGGATCCTCGACCGCCGCGCAAAAACTTGTACGCCATGTCAAATTTGTTCGCCCAATGATCGCGCCCTATCCAGACGACTTGCCTCATCTTTTGGCAAATGCCGCCAGGCCAATGTTAAAAAGATCAGCGTTAATCCAAACACCAAAAGGGACGTGGCCATTGCAGTCTGCAGCGATTGTGCCGAACTCATTCCGCCAGCGGCATACATATCCGACATTTGACCCATAAAATAAGGACCCAATGCCAGACCAATCATGGTGTTAATCAAAATGTAATAAGCACCTGCCACGGCTCGCATCCTTGGCAACACGAGTTCAGTAGCAATTGACGGAGGCACACTCGGCCAGGCCGCGCTGAATAGGTGGTGAGAAAAGAACAGAATAAAAGCTGTCGTTAGACTGGGTGTATAAATCATCCACAGCACCAATGGTACGGTTCCAAAAACCGACACATAACCTACAACAAGCCGTCCAGCCGGACGTTTGCGCTTAGCCCAATCCGCAAAGATTCCACCCAGTGTAATCCCAATAAGGCCACCCATCGCACCACCAAGACCGAGGTACATACCAACCTCACCAGGGCTCGTGTCGTGTACGCGCAGCACCAGCGCCGGTGTCCAAAAGCCAATGCCATAGGTCACAAACGAAATCGTTGGAAAGGCTATCATCGTGTACAGCATGGCTTTGGAGCCAAAAATCATGTGATAGGTCACCGGATCTCTTGCCTTAAGCGACTGACCCCACGAAAACGCCACATAAACGCCGATACCCAATGCCAGCCACTGCGGTATATTGTCCATTGCGATGGCCAGGATGGTGGCGGCGATTGCGATTGTGATCGCCGCGATGAAATTCGCCTTAAGAGATGCACCCTGTCGTGCCAACCCAACCAGATTAAAAAAAGGCATGATCGATGCCAGCTCCGCTTTTAGCACGGAAAATGGTGCCGGGTGATCTTCGGTGATGAGATCCTCACTGATACCCCGCTTGGGTTCCTTAAGTGTACGCACCCAGACCGCCATCAAAATCCCAGGCAAACCCACCGCCATGAATGCGGCCTGCCATCCTTTGAGTTGCAATGGCGCATCAGTCGGGTCCGGAAACATCGTGGTCCAGGATTCCAGCAGGAACCCGCCCAGAAACAAACCTATGCCGCCACCTATATAGGCGCCGCTGGAATAGATGGCCAGCACCGTTGCCCTGACTTTGGGCGAATAGTAGTCCGACAACATCGAATAAGCAGCAGGGGTCGCACTGGCCTCACCCACACCCACACCAATGCGAAGCATTGCCAGCATTGGAAACGACTGGGCGAGTCCAGACAGCGCAGTCATCAGGCTCCAGAAAAATATACCGCCAGAAATCAGGCTGCGCCTCACCCAGACATCGGCAAACCGTGCCAGTGGTATTCCAAAGACGGCATAAAACAGCGCAAAGACTGTCCCATACAAGAAACCCATTTCCGCATCGCCTATGCGCAGGTCTGCTTGAATATCCTGTGACAGGATCGCAAGAATATTGCGATCGATGAAGTTGAAAATAAATACGATCAACAGCACAAACAAAACGTAATGTGCGTAAACGCCACCCACTTTCGGATGCTTCGACTTATTGTCCTGGGTCATGACTTCGGTACGGTACGCTCACCGTTCCCCTCCTTACTAGCGGATCGATTGATCTCGTAGTTGTACGGGTCGTGCTCTGACACCTGAACTAGCTATTCCGCCATTCGGGCGAACGCTTTTGCACAAAGGCATCGATTCCTTCTTTGGTGTCGTGGCTGGCACTCCATTCACTGAGGGCCAGATAGTCACCTCGCTCCTGACCCGCCATCGCGTCTTCTACGCTGACATTATTTAATCCCTTTCGAACGACTTGTTTGGTAGCGCGAATAGCAACCGGCGAGCATTTAAGCACACGTTGAGCCCAGACTTTGGCTGCCGTCATTAATTGATCTGCGGGCACCACTTCGTTAATCAGCCCCCAATTCAAAGCTGTATCAGCATCAATAAAATCACCGGTAAGCAGTATCTCCATGGCCCGTTTGCTCGTGAGCGTGCGAGGTAGACGATGCATGCCACCGGCATAGGCAACAACACCTACCTTGGGTTCGGGCAAACCGAAACTGGCTAGGTCACAGGCGACGGCCAGATCACAAGCCATCACTATTTCAAAGCCTCCACCAGCCGCAAACCCATTTACGGCAGCGATAACCGGTTTGTCGCAATCAAACCGGTTAGTTATCCCGCCATAGCCACTGTCAGGCACTGTGTATTCCTGCTCTTCGTTGTCATCGAAATTGCCTTGCATTGACGAGAGATCACCACCTGCGCAGAACGCTGCTTCACCCGCCCCGGTAACAATTGCGACCCACAGGTCATCGTCAGCGGCAAAGTTTTCCATAGCCTCAGCCATTTCACGGTGCGTAAGAGGATCGAGGGCATTCATTTTAGCTGGACGATTAATAGTCAGAATCATCACGTGGTCTTCGATATCGACCAGAACATTCTTGAACGATATAGAGTTAAAAGACATAGAGTTCCCCACCCATAATCACAGTTTTGTTTGACGTATCAAGCTGAAGTAGGTTTACAACAATCTGCAAAGATGACTTTGGTTGAAATGACCATTCTGAAATCGAGCGGCTCATTCAACGAATGTCGCCCAATTTTCTAAAGGTTCGCGATCCGTTACCAGAGTATTCACCGGATGGTTGGTGTCTCGGTGACCGAGCGCTATCCCACAAAAAAGCATCCATTCCGGGTCCGCCGAAACAAACGCGCTGACAGAGACCGCTCGCATAGACCAAGCTTCCTGTGCGCAGGTATCAAGACCCGCTTCCTGGGCCAATAGCATGAATGTCTGCAAGAACATTCCCAGATCAGACCACTGCGGCATGCCCATCTGACGATCAACAAAGCAGAACAAGCCAGCCGGTGCGTCGAAAAAATTGTAGTTGCGAGCAAGATGCGCAAAGCGCGCAGGCTTGTCTTCGCGCGGAATTCCCAATAACTCGTACATGTCCTCCCCCGCTTTAAACCGCGCATCTCGATAAGGCGACTTCAGATCCCTGGGATAGATGTCATAGGCGGGCTTATCCTCTATGTCGGTATCGGCTAGAAACGACAAGAATCGCGGCATCGTTGCACCGTTAATCACGCTAATTCGCCAGGGTTGCAGATTGCCACCTGAAGGTGCCCGAGCTGCTTTTGTGAGAAGTTCGGCAACGAGTTCATCAGCAACTGGCGTGTTGAGGAAGGCGCGTATGGATTTTCGAGTGTTTACGGCATCTGTGACGTTCATGGGTAGTCCTGAATTGGTTCTGGGCTAACTTTGATCCTTTCCTAACATGCGATTGCGGGCAGCGCTGGATAATAG
Source organism: Gammaproteobacteria bacterium (assembly GCA_016776875.1). Taxonomy (GTDB): domain Bacteria; phylum Pseudomonadota; class Gammaproteobacteria; order Arenicellales; family UBA868; genus UBA868. The sequence goes on from JADHSN010000050.1 coordinate 10,769, forward strand.
GACCCATAGCGTTCGAGATACGGACCATTACCGAGGTTTGTCACTCTTAAAGCGCAAAGACTTTCAATCGACATTGAGTAAGATAGTCATGCAGTTTAGACATGCTGTCCAATGCATTCTTAAGCAAGAGATATACGTTTTAGGTATATCAGCTACCCACACAAAATTGTTACACACCCGCACAGAGGATTAGCGGTCCTACGAACGCAAGATTCGATTTGTCCCGAGCGACTTTTCCTGAAGTACCAATTTGGCAGAGCGTGGTCTGATCCAGCGCTAGCGGCGCTCTTGAAAATCCCGGTCAGCGCGCTTACCGCGATACACTCGCATATCGATTGCCCGTGTGGTTTCAGGGATCAGTCGAAATAGCATACGTGGCTCCGTGCGCATGTTGGCAAAAAACTTATCGACGGCCTTGCTGTTGTCGGTTACCCCCGAACGCCCATTGCCCACGTATTTCTCAGCAAGCTTGCGAGTAACAGGCCAGATATCAAACTCGGGAAGCAGGTACGACTCGGCTACGCCATCAATCCCAACGTGCCCGGCGACAGGTGCCAGCGCCTCAATGCACAGCGAACAACGCGGGTCAAACTGCAACTGTTTGCACCAGAGTCGGTTGGTTGTACCAGTAAGCCAAAACACGCCGTCGTCATGGAACCACCAGATGGGCACCGTGTAGGGCCTGCCATCACGCCGCAGCGAGGCCAACACGGCAACGTGCGGTTGCTGCAGAAATTCTTCAAGTACAGATGGCGCCATGCGCGGCATTTGAGTTACCTACTTCTAAAACGAAAGACGGATATTAATCAGCGATTCTATTTTTATTCCTGACCCTCAAAATTTTGGTCACCAGATATCTTTTTCACTACCCCACAATGTTCTGACGAATCAGCCCGTAGCTGACCGACGACGCGCCTCACCCAATGCTAGCTGATACAACTGCCTCAAAAGCTTCAACAGCAGGCGATTTAGCTTTGGTTGCTGCCACAGCATATGCCAGTTGTTGCGGCGGAATATTAACGACACCATCAAGAATAACAAAACGCTTTAACCTTTCTGCAAACTTTGGTGATAGTGAAGCAACATGTGAAAAAGCATCAGTGCTGGCAACAATAGATTTGGTTAACTCAAAATCATCGGTAACGTACCTTGGATGCATTGGCGGCAAGCCATTAGGTGCATACCGCCTGGCGACATCGATATGAATCGGCTGGACTGTGGCGGGTAATAAAATAGGGTAATTCAGCAGGTCAGCCTCTCCGATCTTTTTCAGTTTAGTCAATGGATGACCCCTTCGAATCATAAACCCATAATACAAGTCTCGTAATACAGTCACTTTCAATTCCGGCCATTGAGTCAGTGGTCTGGCGGCACCCCATAACACATCGAGATCACCACTGATCACTCTGGGCGCGAGTTGTTCAGCTGACCCAACAACGAGTTCAAGCTGCATGCCGGGATACGCCTTGACCAGCTCTTCCAAAGGTCCATTGATATAGACCTGATAAGCCGATGGCGCGATACC
>JADHSN010000051.1 GCA_016776875.1 Gammaproteobacteria bacterium
AGATCTGGAACTCATGCCTTACAAAATTGTAAAGGCTAAAAATGGCGACGCCTGGATTGAGGCGGGTGAAAAGCAGATGGCGCCACCAGAGGTGGCGGCACGGGTGCTGCAAAAAATGAAACAAACCGCCGAGAGTTATCTCGGAACCGATGTGACAGAAGCGGTGATTACAGTCCCTGCGTACTTTAACGATTCCCAGCGACAGGCCACAAAAGACGCGGGGCGTATCGCTGGTCTTGACGTCAAGAGGATCATTAACGAGCCAACCGCGGCTGCATTAGCCTACGGTCTTGAAAAGCAGCAGGGAGACCGCAAAATCGCTGTATATGATCTGGGTGGCGGAACGTTTGATATTTCGATTATCGAAATTGCAGATGTGGACGGTGAGCATCAGTTCGAAGTGCTCTCCACTAATGGCGATACCTTCCTCGGCGGCGAAGATTTTGATCGTCGGTTGATTGATTATCTAGCGGATGAATTCAAGAAGGATCAGGGCATGGATTTGCGGGGTGATGCGCTCGCGATGCAACGCCTAAAGGAGTCTGCCGAGAAGGCGAAGATTGAATTGTCCTCAAGCGCCCAGACCGAGATTAATCTGCCGTACATTACGGCCGATCAAAGCGGACCAAAACATCTGAATCTCAAGTTATCGCGCGCCAAGCTCGAAGCGCTGGTAGAAGATCTCATTAGTCGAACCATTAATCCGTGCAAAACGGCTCTAGATGATGCGGGATTATCCGCATCGGATATCGATGATGTGTTGATGGTGGGCGGACAGACCCGTATGCCGAAGGTTCAGGAAACGGTGAAGAACTTTTTCGGGGCAGAGCCGCGCCGTGATGTAAACCCGGATGAGGCGGTGGCTGTCGGAGCTGCTATCCAGGGCGGAGTCCTCGGCGGCGATGTCAAAGACGTTCTGCTTCTTGATGTGACGCCGTTGTCTCTCGGTATCGAAACGCTGGGCGGGGTAATGACCAAGTTAATCGAGAAGAATACGACCATCCCGACGAAGGCGAATCAGGTCTTTTCAACGGCAGAAGATAACCAGACCGCGGTTACGGTGCACGTGCTTCAGGGTGAGCGTGAGATGGCCCAACACAATAAATCGCTCGGACGATTTGATCTTTCGGATATTCCGAGTGCGCCGCGCGGAATGCCTCAGATTGAAGTGACGTTTGATATCGATTCCAACGGCATTTTGCACGTGTCGGCCAAAGATAAAGCGACAGGCAAGGAAAACAAGATCAAAATCACGGCAGGCTCAGGCCTTTCTGATGATGAGATTGAGCGCATGGTGCGTGATGCCGAGGAGCACGCCGAAGACGACAAAAAGGCTCGAGAGCTGGTGGATGCCCGAAATCAGGGTGAGGCGATGGTTCATACGGTTCAAAAAACACTGGGTGAAGCCGGGGATAAGGTTGACGCCTCTGATAAAGAGAGCATCGAGAAAGCGATCACTGAGCTTCAAGCAGTATTAACGAGCGAGGATGTTGCTGATATTCAGGCCAAAACCAATACGTTAATGGAGGCGAGCCATAAACTGGCCGAGCAGATGTATCAGGCTGAAAGTGACAATGGATCTGCGGATGCATCAACTGGTGGCGAAGGCGCGCCCGGTGGCGAAGACGTTGTTGATGCAGAATTTGAAGAAGTCAAAGAGAAAAAAGACGATTAATGTTTTCGCGAATGGGTATTGGCTTAATCAGGCACTTTTAATTAATACATAAGCTCTGCGAGGCCGGCTGCATTTGCGCCGGCTTTTGCAGTTGTTTGGATTGCAAAAAAATGGCAAAACGAGACTACTACGAAGTACTAGGGGTCGATAGATCCGCGTCGGAGGCTGATATGAAAAAAGCCTTTCGTCGGCTTGCCATGAAATATCACCCAGATCGAAATAAAGAAGATCCTGACGCAGAACAACGGTTTAAAGAAGCAAAGGAAGCTTACGAAGTTCTAGCTGATAGCCAAAAGCGATCGGCGTATGACCAATTTGGACACGCAGGGGTTGAGCAATCTGCGGGCATGGGCGGTGGTGCGGGTGCCGGTGGATTCGGTGACATCTTTGGTGACATCTTTGGCGACATTTTTGGCGGGGGATCGCGAGGTGGCGGCTCAACCCGTGGTGCTGACCTTCAATATACCCTGGAACTTTCACTTGAAGAGGCAGTTCGGGGCTCGGAGTCACGCATCCAGGTGCCGACCCAGATCCGTTGCAATACTTGTTCGGGGTCAGGCGCGAAGCCCGGAACCTCTCCAAGCCCGTGCAAGACCTGCAACGGGCAAGGTCAGGTCCGCATGCAACAAGGGTTCTTTTCCATCCAACAGGCTTGCCCGGACTGTCGCGGAAGAGGGACCGTTATCAGTTCTCCTTGTGGCGATTGCCACGGGGTCGGCACATCGCAAAAGACCAAGACCCTTCAGGTCAAGGTGCCGGCCGGGGTCGATGATGGCGATCAGATTCGGTTGGCTGGCGAGGGTCAGGGTAGCGCGAGCGGTGCGACTGGCGATCTTTATGTGCAGATTCGAACCCGTCAGCATCCCATTTTTTCCCGGGATGGCGACAACCTCTATTGCGAGATGCCAATCAGCGTAGCAATGGCGACGCTCGGCGGTGAGATCGAGATCCCAACCTTGAATGGCCGTGCGCAACTTAAGATTCTGGCTGAAAGCCAATCCGAACGCGTCTTTAGGCTCCGCGGAAAAGGCGTGAAAAATGTCCGTTCCGGAGATATCGGTGACTTGTACTGCAAGGTCAAGATCGAGACGCCCGTAAATTTAAGTAAAAAGCAAAAAGAAGCGCTTCGTGCGTTTGACGATTTGCTTAAAGCTGGCGGTGACCGACACTCGCCTCGGGAGAGTTCATGGTCCGATCGCCTGAAAAATTTCTTCACCGCGTCCTAGGGCGGGATCTTTTTCTTTTTCTAGAGGTCTGATCCTGCAATAGACTAGCCGCGCGTAAATCGTTTCGGGTATGCTTCGCTACATCCTCCACGACTGATGCTCATAGACGTTGATAAAAGTTACAGAAACCTCTTTGCCCGGCGTATTGATCGTAGAGCCACGCGTTTTTGACGATGATCGGGGATTTTTCATGGAGAGTTTCAATTCTCGAGACTTTTCTGATGCCGGATTACCCACGACATTTGTTCAGGATAATCATTCTCGATCGACTCGCGGCGTGCTGCGTGGTTTGCACTATCAGTATCCAAAATGGCAGGGGAAACTAGTTCGCGCCATTGTTGGCGCTATTTTTGATGTTGCGGTCGACATTAGACACGAATCCCCCCAATTCGGAGAATGGTTTGGTCTTGAGTTGTCCGCCGAGAATCGCAAGCAGCTCTATGTGCCGCCAGGATTCGCGCACGGGTTTTGTGTTTTGAGCGACGTCTCCGAAATGACCTACAAATGCACTTCGCTTTATGAACCTGCCGATGATGCATCGGTCTTGTGGAATGACCCCGATATCGGCATTCAATGGCCGATTCCCGAGCCGATTCTTTCATCGAAAGATATTGAGGCTTCTCGACTAAAAGATCTATCTCCGCTTACAGTATCTCCGTAGATATGCGAATTTTAATTTTTGGGCGAGTGGGGCAGTTGGGGTCAGCACTTTCTGAACTGCTTTTGGATGCGCACGATTTGGTTTTTTTGGATCAGCCTGAGATTGATTTGGCAAAAATCGATACGATTGAAAGTCACATTATTAAAAACCAACCTGATCTCGTGATTAATGCCGCCGCCTATACCGCGGTGGATAAGGCTGAATCAGAGCCAGACCTTGCCCAACTAATTAATGCGTCAGCCCCTTCGCAAATGGCAATGAGTTGCGATGAGCTTCACATTCCATTTATTCATTTTTCAACAGATTATGTGTTTGATGGAAGGTCCAATCACCCCTACACGGAGAACGCCAACGTCAATCCAGAAGGGGTCTACGGCAAAACAAAGCTCGCGGGCGAGCAAGCTGTGGCGGCTGCATGCAGGCGCCACGTGATATTGCGAACATCATGGCTTTATTCCCATGTGGCGAATAACTTTCTGAAAACGATGCTTCGATTGGCGGAAGATAAGCGACCCCTTCGGGTGGTAAACGATCAATTTGGATCACCCACTTTCGCATGGGATCTGGGTAGCGCGACAGTTGCAGTGGTGGACGCAATTGAATCGGGGCGAGAGGATATCTATGGTCTTTATCATGCAGCGAATTCAGGAGTGACCTCTTGGTGTGGGTTTGCAGAGCGAATATTCAGGATTCATGGCGACATCGTCGATCTCTCCGGGATCCCCACCAGTGAGTATCCTACACCAGCACCGCGACCGGCGTACTCGGTGTTGTCTTGCGATCGTCTGCGAGACGTTCTTGATTTCTCAATGCCGAGTTGGGAAGACGCATTATCACGGTGTCTTGCTCGTTTGTGAGCTCAACAAATCATAAGTCGTCAGGCGACTGCTTGCTTGCCATCGATACAGCAACAGAGTTGTGTTCGGTCGCATTAATGAACGCAGATCGCCCGATCATTGAGCGCCATGTGCTTGACCCGCAGGGTCATTCTCGGCTTTTACTTGGAATGATTGAAGCGGTGCTCGAAGAAGGCGGTCTTGCAAAATCGGAAATAACCGCAGTGAGCTACGATTCTGGGCCGGGCTCTTTTACAGGGATTCGGATTGGTGCTGGGGTCGCTCAGGGCTTGGCACTTGGACTCAACGTTCCGTTACTTGGCATCTCCTCGCTGATGATTTTGTCCCAACACGTGAGTCAGGAGTTGGGCTCCGAAAAGCCGGTGCTCGCGGCAATCGATGCTCGCATGAACCAGGTCTATTGGGGGCTGTTACGGCAAGATAGCGCGTCTGACAGCGGATGGCGATGGTTGGAAACGCCTAAAGTGAGCGATCCGGGAGAACTGGCGAATTTTGTTGAAGGCTGTGTGGGGATTGGCAGCGGTTGGGATAGTTATGCAACCACGTTTCAACAAACAAAGACTGCATCGTGGGTATCGTCTAGATTTCCTGACGCCTCGAGTCAGATGCATATTGCCAAGCGCCTGATCGCATCAGGGATCAAAGAGACATGGCAGGAAGCGTTACCGACATACGTGCGGGATAAGGTGACTCACTAAACCGGGGTAAAGTTTTAGAGGCGTGTTAGACGGATGTTGCCCGCGGTTTGCGCAGAACACTCTGAGGAACTGCCTTTCCAGACGCCGCTGTAGGTTCCGTTTAGGCTCGAGGATGACCCTACCAGATTCATTGTTACGCTGTCTGTGATTGTGCTGGCATCAAGAGTTGCGGTTCCGATAGCCCCGCTGCCTTCTCCCCCTGAAAATGTGACGGCGGGTCCAAAAATATATCCAGAGCCTGGATCAGTGATCACAACCGAGGCGACTTGATCAGAAGTTGCATCAGTCCCGAGTACGGCAATACCGGTGGCACTTCTCCCTTCGGAAGTGGGTGTGCCAAAAATGACGACTGGAGGTTCTACATACCCTGATCCGCCGGAGGATATCGTTACGGCGCTGATGCCGCCAGAGGTTTGACCTGAGGCAAGGCTTACATTGACGCTGCCCAGATTACTGTTTTCCTGATCCGCAGTGAGTGGATTGTCATCGGTTGTATTGGCAGGCGCTTGACTGGAAGTCCCGGTCAGATTGCCACCCGAGAAACACGTATGTCCGACGACGCTGATTGTGCCGGTTACCGTACCGCCAGAATCTGCAAAGGTCACCGTAGCCGCTCTTGCAACCCCTGTTGTTTCGGTGATGGTGCCAGACCATTGTCCGGATACGTTGAAGGTTTGACCAAAAACACCGCCACCGCTGCTACTGCTTGAGCAGCCCGTTAGGGCGAGAATTAGGAAAAGACTGCTAAACAGCGGAATAGTTGTAATGCGGTGGAGAATCATTGCGGTGTCATTTTACTACTCTACTATCCGTTTGAGGTATTCCGTGTTGATGACCGATGAGAATAGCAACATGCTGTTGTTTTTGTTAGTAAATCAGGATGACAGCTTTGTTTTAATTAGATTGTTGACCGCTTGGGGGTTTGCCTTCCCGGAGGTCGCTTTCATCACTTGTCCTACAAGAAATCCGATCACTTTCTCCTCGCCAGCGCGAACCTGATCCACTTGGGATGGAAATGCGGTAATCACGTCATCAACGGCTTTTGAGATCGCGTCAGTATCTGTAATTTGAGTCAAGCCTTGATCCCGGATGATATCGTCAACTTGTCCTTTCCCGTGCCAGAGATCACCGAACACCTGTTTTGCGATTTTCCCGGATATCGTATTGTCTTTGATCCGGTTTATTAACTGGCCAAGCATCTCAGGGGATACAGGACTTTCTGATATTGAGAGGGATTCACGATTTAAAGCAGAGCTTAGATCGCCCAGAATCCAGTTCGCAATAAGCCGACTTTCACCGTTTGCGGCTTTGACGGCCGCTTCAAAGAAATCGGCGAGATCGCTGTCGGCAGCAAGTAACGTGGCATCGTCATTACTCAGTTCATAACTGGAGGCCAATCGAGTAAGTTTGGCATCTGGCAGTTCAGGCATCTCGCTGCGGATTGCGTCTAATTCTTTTTTGGTAATTACTAGTGGTGGAAGATCAGGATCGGGGAAATATCGATAGTCGTGCGCCTCTTCTTTTCCGCGCATTGATCTTGTTAAATCTTTATCAGGATCGTAAAGACGGGTTTCCTGAACAACAGAGCCACCGTCTTCGATCACGCCTATTTGCCGGTCAATTTCAAAATAAATAGCGCGCTCAACAAAGCGAAAGGAATTGATGTTTTTTAGCTCGGCTCGTGTTCCCAATTGGGCTTCTCCTTTGGGCCGAACAGACACATTAGCATCGCAGCGGAATGATCCCTCTTGCATATTACCGTCACATATCTTCAAAGTCCTTACGAGCGTATGAAGCTTCTTCAGATACGCAACAGCTTCCTCAGGTGACCGAAGATCAGGCTCTGAGACGACTTCAAGGAGTGGTGTGCCGGCTCGGTTCAGATCAATACCTGTCAGGCCGTGAAAGTCTTCGTGAAGCGACTTTCCGGCGTCTTCCTCCAGGTGCGCTCGTGTGATCCGGATAGTGCGCGGTCCGTTAGGGGTTTCAATTTCAAGTTGACCCCCTTCGACAACTGGAATCTCAAATTGACTAATTTGATATCCCTTCGGGAGATCGGGGTAGAAATAATTTTTGCGGGCAAAGACGGATAGTTCATTGATCGCTCCGTCAATTGCAAGACCAAATCGTGCGGCCATCAGGACGGCTTCACGATTCATTACGGGTAGGACGCCCGGGAGGCCAATATCGACTCCACAAGCCTGTGTGTTTGCGTCAGCGCCAAAGGCGGTGGATGCGCCTGAAAATATTTTGCTTTTAGTCTTGAGCTGCACATGGACTTCAAGACCGATCACACATTCCCATTCCATTAGGCGAAATCCTCAGGACACCGTTCATGCCAATCGGTTTCGAGCTGAAACTGATGCGCCGTACCAATCAGAGACGTTTCATCCATGAATCGACCGATCAATTGCATCCCAATAGGTAGGCCTGACCCATCGAGACCGACTGGCATGGAAAGCGAGGGCAGCCCTGCGAGATTGACCGTATTGGTGAAGATGTCGTTTAGATACATCGACACCGGATCCTGGGTCTTTTCGCCAATTTTAAAAGCAGTCGATGGCGTTGTGGGTCCCACGATCACATCACACTTTTCAAAAGCCTTCGTAAAGTCGTCTGATATTACGCGGCGGATTTTCTGTGCTTTCAGATAATAAGCATCGTAATAGCCCGCCGATAACACATAGGTTCCGATTAGGATTCGACGCTTCACCTCTTCCCCAAACCCCTCGGCGCGAGAACATTCATAGAGGTCCAGAAGGCTGTCCGCCTGTTCGGACCGATGTCCGAATCGGACGCCATCGAATCGGGAAAGGTTAGACGAGGCTTCTGCGGGTGCAATGACGTAATAGCAGGGAATGCCTGCAGCACTATTGGGCAGTGATACATCGACCAGCTGGGCGCCGCGTTTTTCGAGGATCTGAAGCGCTTCCCTGACGCTCCCCAGAACAGCGGTATCGACTGAGCTATCAAAAAATTCTGTTGGAAGACCGAGTCGAAGTCCACGAAGGTCAAGGTCAAGCAATTCGTTAACGCTGGGAATAGGCCGTTCGATTGAAGTTGAGTCTTTAGGATCAAACCCCCCCATTGCGTTGAACATAATGGCCGAATCCTCAGCCGAGCGCGTGAGCGGACCCCCCTGATCAAGAGAAGAGGCGAACGCAATCATGCCGTAGCGCGACACTCGCCCATAGCTTGGCTTGAGGCCCGTAAGACCACAAAACGCAGCCGGTTGACGAATGGAGCCGCCGGTATCCGTTCCGGTTGCGGCGGGGATAAGACGAGCAGCAACGGATGCGGCTGAACCGCCCGAACTTCCGCCAGGTACCCGACTGGTCTGCCAGGGGTTTTTTACATTTCCAAAAAATGAAGTCTCGTTAGACGATCCCATTGCAAACTCGTCCATATTGGTTTTCCCAATCGTCACACACCCCGCATTTGCGAGTCGCTGGACAACGGTCGCATCGTATGGCGCTGTAAAGCCGGCAAGCATTTTTGAACCACAGGTCGTTCGTAGTCGTTTCGTGCAAAAAATGTCCTTGTGCGCGATTGGAATGCCGGTGAGGTTGCCAGACTGGTTTTTGTTGAGACTCTTGTCGGCGTCTTCAGCGCTTGCCAAGGCGCCTTCTTCATCGACACTGATAAAAGCATTGAGATCGGAAAACTTGGCAATTCGATCGATGAAATGCTTGGTCAGTTCAACGCTACTGACTTCTCGTTTTTGCAGTCGTTCGCGAAGCGCTTTTAGGCTGAGCAGGTGAAGCATTTTTTATGATTAAAAGAGAGGAAGAGAAAAAGCAAATTGAAGCCGATCTTATTCAATGACCCGGGGGACAAGATAAAGACCGTTTTCGACCGCGGGCGCGCATTCTTGAAAAAGATCCCGCTCGTCATCTTCGGTAACTTGATCTTCCCGCAGTCGCAGGGAGATGTCCTGAGGGTGAGCCATAGGCTCAATATCATCTGTGACCGATTCGTGCAGCTGGGCGACAAGGTCAAGAATACCGTCAAGACCCGCTTGATATTGCGGAATCTCGGCCTCTGTGACGCGAAGTCGGGCGAGGCGGGCAACACGGGTTACATCGTTTTCTGAAATTGGCACGTTTTTGCAAATTGACGAATTTTTAAAGAATGTGGATTATATCTTAGCCAGCCGGCGCCTAATCAGATTCCCTGTGATAAATTACGCGCTCGATATTCGTCATTTATTTCTTTGGGCGACACATGATTTTGAAGCGATTATTTGGTCTTTTTTCTAACGACTTGGCAGTCGATCTTGGTACTGCGAATACGCTGGTGTACGTGCCGGATCGCGGTGTGATTCTCAACGAGCCTTCAGTGGTCGCGATTCGAACAGGGTCGCTGGCGCCTGAGAAGACTGTCCTCGCGGTAGGGCAGGAAGCAAAAATGATGCTGGGTAGAACGCCCGGTAATATTCAGGCGATTCGACCGTTAAAAGAAGGTGTAATCGCTGACTTCACGGTTGCGGAGGTTATGCTGAAGTATTTCATCCGTAAAGTTCAACAGAACAAGTTTTTTTCCTCCCCCAGAATTGTGATCTGCGTGCCCGGGGGGTCGAATCAGGTGGAGCGCCGGGCGATTCGAGAATCTGCAATCACAGCGGGTGCAAGAGAAGTATTTCTGATTGAAGAGCCGATGGCGATGGCCATTGGGGCATCGTTGCCCGTTGCTGAACCCACCGGATCCTTGGTCGTTGATATTGGGGGTGGCACGACGGAAGTCGCTGTGCTCTCGTTGGGCGGTATCGTATATGCCACATCGATTCGAGTCGCTGGCGATACGTTCGATGAGGCGATTATTAATTATGTTCGGAAGCGGCACGGTCTTTTGATAGGTGAAGCGACTGCCGAACGGGTGAAGAAAGCCATTGGAACCGCTTGGGAAGAGGCGGATCACCGTGAGATGGAAATTAAGGGTAGGGATATTGCGGAAGGTATGTCGCACAGCTTAACCATTGGCAGCGATGAAGTTTATGAAGCGATTAGCGATTCATTGAGACAAATCGTGCTTGTTATTCGGGAGACGCTTGAAAATACGCCGCCTGAACTTGCGGCCGATATTGGCGATCGTGGTATGGTGATTGCAGGCGGCGGTGCGTTAATTCGGGACATGGACCGTCGTTTGATGCAAGAAACGGGCCTTCCCGTAGTTGTTGCAGATGACCCGTTGACTTGCGTTGCACGTGGCTGTGGAAGAGCGTTGGAGGAGATGAGCGCTTTGGGTGATGTATTTACTCACGAGTAGACATTTTTTAACCTCCAACCCATACGTTTGACGCCTTGGTTAGCATTGGACTTAATGCGGTTCAATATTTGGGAATAATTTGATGGTGCCGCACGCAAAAAGCGGTTTCTGGCGCGGCCTTGCGCCTTATCTTTTGTCGTCGATTCTTTTAATTAGCGCGTACATGCATGTTGGCGCAGTCAAGGTTGCCGCATCAAGTCTCGCCGTAATTGGAATCCCTATTCATTTTGTCGCTTCGCTTCCAAGTATGACCTTAGCGGCAATGCAAGGTCGGCTTACAACAACAGAGCAATTGCGTCGGCAGTTTGAATTTTTACGAGAGCAAAATCTGATTCTCCGGGCAAGACTCCAGCGATTTGAGTTTCTTGAGAATGAAAATAATCGTCTTCGGGAGCTTCTACAGGCCGCACCCCAAGCGGTTGAAAAAGTGACCCTCGCTCAGTTGGTCGCCGTAAATCCTGAACTAGGCTCCCTAACTGTACTGGTTAACAAGGGAAGCGCCGATGATGTTTATATTGGACAACCGGTAATCGATGCCGGAGGCATTGTGGGGCAGGTGACTAAATCCAGTCTTTTTACCAGCAAGATTAGTCTCATCACTGAAGAGAGCCAGGCGGTACCGGTTCAAGTTGTTCGAAGTGGCGTCCGCGCGATTTTATATGGCGGTGGAAAAAATCGAACCCTTCGCGTGATGTATCTAGATCGAAATGTCGATATTCAACCGGATGATGTTCTGGTCAGCTCAGGTTTGGGTGAAATCTATCCCCCGGGTTATCCCGTGGCGGTGGTTACGGCAGTCGAGCGCAATATCGCAGAATCATTTATGAATATTGAAGCGAGGCCGATGTCCCATCTGGGCAGGGATCGCGAGGTGTTACTGCTTTGGCCTACGCAGTTGAAGGCTTCAGATCATGACTCCGATGCAATGGTCGAGGAGAAATCAGAGTGATTCAGGTCGATAGCGCATCCAGAAGGCCTTGGATTCCTTTTCTGACCCTGCTTGCAGCGTTAATACTGCTGGTCTTGCCGATGCAGGAGTTACCGGGTGGTTTTGTTCCTGACTGGGTATCTCTCGTATTGATTTACTGGGCATTAGCCTTCCCGGTTCGAATGGGTGTGCCCATTGCTTGGGTGACCGGCCTGATTGTGGATATCATTACGCTGGGTATCCCGGGGGCCCACGCATTTACTAAGTCGGTCATTGTCTATATCACCGGATCGCTCGCGCTGCGGATTCGCGCTTTCCCTGTTTGGCAGCAAAGTGTGGTGGTTTTCTTGCTCTTGACCCTTGAGTTGGCAAGCCTCGTGATCATTGGTGGTTTGACAGGAGAAGCGATTACCGGCATGCATCGATGGACAGCCGTTGTGGTAGGTGCCCTAGTGTGGCCATTGGTTTATCACGTGCTTCGACGTAGCCGACACTCTTCCAACCTGAGAGGGTCGTAAAGTCGATGGTTTCTCGTAGTCGTATGGGACAGGCTGCTCGAGAAGATGCAATTGTACGGCAGCGGCTTAAAGCGGCTGGCATTATTGCGTTGATTCTCGCGGCAATTTTGTTGGCGCGACTTTATAGCCTCCAAGTCAGTCAATACGCCCGTTATCAAACCTTATCGCTGGACAATCAT
>JADHSN010000001.1 GCA_016776875.1 Gammaproteobacteria bacterium
CACCTTACCGATCGAAAAATCACAGCAAGCATCACAATCAAAAAAATCATGACACCAGCACCAAATTTAATGAGGTCATTTCGAATAAAAGAAATCATGTCATCCGCGATCATTGAAACACCGCCCAACATGAGATTGCCCATCGATCGATATTTGTCGATGACCTGACGGATTGATGCAATCGTTTCATGATTCAGCCGATTTACTTCATCTTTAAGGCGCTGATACTCCACAGACACTTCATCCAAGCGCAACTGCTGCTCTTCACTGATGCTGCCTTGACTCATTTTGAGAGAAAGTCTGCGCTTTAGATCTTTGACCTGCTCAAAATCCGAATTGTCGACCAAATTAAGTTGCAGTGCAGTCGTCATTCCATCAACGCTGACGACAAGCTCAGAAAATACCGGACTATTAATAAGTTCCATTCGCGCGCGATCAAAATCAACGTCCGGATCACGCAATGTTCTAAAGTTACCAGCGAGTTCCGTCAAAGATCCTCCACTCTGTAAAAGCAAAGGGACATCTAAAATCGAATTAACTGACTCAACACCTGGAATTTCAGTTAACTCTGATGCAAGAGACTGCATCTGATCTAAAGTCACGCGATTAAATAAAGGTGCATCCGGCACAATGGCGACCACTAAAAAGTTTTTTGATCCATATCGATCAGAAAGCTCTCGATAGGTCTTGAGGTCCTGATCATCATCCAGCAGAAGCGAATCAGCTGACGCGTCCAATCTAAAATCTTGGGCGTGCCACGCAAAGCAACCCAAAATCACGAGCAATACAATAAGCAGCGGCCACGGATTTATGAGAACCCACTTTTTATATTGTTCAATAAAAACGTTCATATGCCACCCATAAGATCGGCCAGGATTCGAGCTTGCGCCGCATGATGATAAGCGGAATCTTGATGATTGAAAATCAACGCGCACTTCTTGCGGGTAAGACGTTTCATATATTCAAGATTCTCACGGATTAGGGGCAATTGACCCCGGGAAGAGTACACGATCGCAAAGGGACTTGACTTCATTTCTGGTAATTGATCATCACTACCACTTCGACCGTATTTTTCAGACACATGATCACACCCGAATGTATTGACGCAAACAATCGCGCGGGAGAGGCCGGTTTGAACATTTTCACACTCATCATGTTTTATCAGTTTAGCTCCGGTACTCTTACAAATCACAGCATCTAACTGTCCTTCAAAGTGACTCTCAAACATTTGAAACTTGCAGCTCAGCTCGTTTGATCGATTTTGGACAAAAAATTTAGAGTCAATTTCCAAAATAAATCGAAAATCAGGATCGGTATCTTCAACCCACTGATCGATCGTATCCACGCTGAGTTTGAGCACCTGTTCGGACGGTACCACGACGGTCCGAAAATGATTGGCGTACCAGGAGAGCTTCCATTCTTCGGGAAGATCCGAATCATAAAAGCGCCCATTCCATCTCGGATTCAGCCAACCATAAGTTCCGATTTGAATCGTCATTGGCAAGGGATATGAAAAACGGGAATTAACCTTTATGTTGAGGCGCTTTCCTTTAGAATAACCCGAAACCGTGTACTTTTTATAAGCGTTTAATTGCGTTATCTCAATACTGAAACATGACAGAGAGTTCTTTCCTTTCTGATGCTCGACGCGTAATCGAATGTGAGCGCGAGGCGCTTGACACCGTAAGTCGCCACCTCGATTCGAATTTCTCACGGGCCTGCGAAGCGATCATCACCTGCGCGGGTCGAATCGTCGTCACCGGCACAGGAAAATCGGGTCAAATCGGAAGCAAAATCGCTTCAACTCTTGCAAGCACAGGCACGCCCTCCTTTTTTGTGCACTCGGGAGAAGCCAGTCACGGTGATCTTGGCATGATCACACCAGATGACATCGTCATCGCAATTTCAAACTCGGGCGAAACACCGGAGATCCAGACGATTGTGCCCATCTTAAAGCGAATGGAAGTGACGCTAATCGCAATGACCGGCAGTTTAACTTCAACGCTCGCACGCGCATCTACGTTTACCTTGAACATTGGTGTCGATCGTGAAGCCTGTCCTCATGATCTAGCGCCCACGGCAAGCACGACTGCCACACTGGCACTGGGCGATGCACTCGCTGTTTCTATTTTAAAAGCACGAAATTTTAAGAAAGAAGATTTTGCGCGCTCACACCCGGGCGGAACATTGGGCAAACGTCTTCTGATCTATGTCGAAGACATCATGCACAAAGATAACGACCTCCCAATCGTCTCCCTAGAGGCGACCCTGGTTGATACTATCGCAGAGATGTCTCTAAAACGGCTTGGGATGGTGGGCGTCATTGATTCAGAAGGATTGCTCGTTGGAATGTTTACCGATGGCGATCTGCGGCGCACGCTCTCTCAAAACATAAACGTGCATGAAAGTTATATCCAAGCGGTCATGACTTCCTCTCCTCATAAAATATCAGGGAACATTCTCGCTGTTGAGGCACTCGAGATGATGCAACTTCACTCGATTAATGGTCTTTTCGTGGTCGATCGTAGTGGACAGCCCATTGGCGCTTTAAATGCTCTCGATCTGATTCGAGCGCGCATCCTCTGAGACTAAGATGAAGCAGTACCTCGATCGGGCGATTCTAGTTGCCGTACTCTGCGTCATGGCCGCACTGGGAATCTGGATGCAAATTAGTCTTTTGGAGCCCGTGACGACAGAAACCGTATCCGGGCCCGGGCGCGAACCTGACTATTACATCCAAAATTTCACTGCAACTGGGCGGGACGAGGTGGGTGTTATCTATGTTCTGAAAGCAGAGAGACTGGTGCACTTTCCCGACGACAACACGTCGTTGCTCGATAAGCCTAAACTCGTTCAATATGAAAATGGTCGACCCTCGCGGCGTACCACGAGTGAATCGGGCTGGATGTCAGGAGACGGTAATGAAATCTTGCTAACGGGCGATGTGGAAGTAGAGCAATTCCGCAGTAACGACGACCCTGGCAACATAACACGCACCCAGCGACTTTTAGTTCATTTGGATCGAGACAGTTAGCACATCAACCCAGATTGATTTTTGTTAAAATTTAAACATGGCCTACGCACCCTTTCTGAGTTTTGTAATACTGCTGCTCTCCCCCTTGAGCGCGTGGGCGCTTGAGTCTGACCGGAACCAAAGCGTTTTGGTAGAAGCTGACGAGGTAGAGATTGACTTTACCAACGGTAAGCGCATCTATACCGGCAATGTTTCAGTCCGCCAAGGCACGATCCGGATCATTGCGGATCAAATCGAACTTTTTTATGATGGAGAGCAGCTCGATCACGCCGTCGCGACTGGAAATCCTGCCGTGTTCCGTCAACGGCCGGATGGAAAAGAACATGATGTCGTGGGCACAGGTCAGACAATCGAACTGGATGAAGTCAACAATATAGTCACCTTCATTACGAGAGCCCAGCTTCGACAGGATCGAGATGCAATTGAGGGCGAAAAAATTGTCTACGACATGGGACGAGACCGAATGATCGTCAGAGGTGGAGACGAGGCGCCGACTCGCACAACCCGTGCCGGAGAAGATGCCACGACCGTCCTTAAAACAAAAGATAATGAACGCCCGAAAATGGTTCTTCAGCCAGAATCATCTCAGTCCCAGAATATTACGCCCCGTACTGACTCACCCGATGTTGCCACCCGCAACGATACCCAGATCGGATTCATTGGGAATAACGGCGCCCCGGTTTTTCCCAAGCGTAGTGTGACGAGTACATCGCTTGGCACGCTTCCAAAAGGGACTGCGATCCGCGTATTGAGATCGACTGACGGGTGGGCAGAAATTAGTTCATCCAGAGCTGTTCAGGTGTGGGTTTATGGCAAATTTGTCTCGACGAGCTCAGGCGTTGGCACGGCGACTGGGTCTAACGTCAGAATTCGATCCACGCCTTCAACGGGTGAGGACTCGGTCATTCTTGGAGAGTTAAACACGGGACAGCAGGTCCGGGTGCTGGCAACTAAAGGAAGTTGGAAAAAAATCGAAGCGCCGGAGTCGATTAAAGTTTGGACACCCTCTAGCCGACTCGAATTCTCAGATGATATGGAGCGTTGGAGTAAAGATTGGCGAGCGCAGACGCAATCGACTTCTCAATAGTCGTGCAGATAATGCACTTACTTCTTTTATAAAACCGTCATGAACTCACTTGCCACAAAAGGCCTTGTTAAGCGCTTTGGGCGAACCACAGTCGTGGATAATGTGGATGTCACCGTCAGCGGTGGAGAAATCGTGGGTCTGTTGGGGCCAAACGGTGCAGGCAAGACAACTTGCTTTTATATGATGTGCGGTCTGATAAGACGGGATAGTGGTCATATTGTTCTTGATGGTCAGGATATCAGCAATTTGCCCATGCATGAGCGAGCACGCAGAGGCATCGGTTATCTGCCACAAGAAGCTTCCATTTTCAAACGTCTCACCGTAAAAGAAAATATCTTAGCCGTCCTCGAGGCTTTGCCGGGACTTGATCAAAATGGTCGACAGGCCCGAGCCACGGAAATGATGGAGACTTTCGGCATTTCTCATAAATCGAAAGATTATGGTTACAGTCTTTCCGGGGGGGAGCGGCGGCGGGTTGAGATTGCGCGAGCGGTTTCCCTGAAACCTTCCTTTATGTTGCTTGATGAACCCTTTGCGGGTATCGATCCCATTTCAATCATTGATATCCAGAAGTTGATAAGCGACTTAAAAAAAATGGGTATTGGTGTGCTGATCACTGATCACAACGTGCGGGAGACCTTGGGCATCTGTGACAGAGCCTATATTCTGACGCAAGGTCGTGTACTGACTGAGGGTACATCAGAACATATTCTTGCCCACGAAGAGGTCCGGTCGGTATACCTTGGATCAGAGTTTCGACTGTAACGATCTAAAGTTAGCTCACTTATGAAGCATTCTTTGCAAATTCGGCAAAGTCGCCGCCTTCAACTTAATGCTCAACTTACCCAATCACTTCGGCTCTTGCAGCTGGGGCGAGTTGACTTGGATTTTGAAATTCAAAATAAACTTGAAACAAATCCCTTGCTGGAAGGTGTTGATAGTCTCAATTATGCAGATGACCCAACCCCCTCCCCAGAAGAAATTGAACCCCTCACTCAGGCCGAATCTGAGCCCATTCAGGAGTCGCCAAACACCGAATCAGAAATGATTTCAACCGACTATGACAGCTTGCATTGGGATGATCGACCTTATCGACCTCACTCAGAATCTAGCAATGAATTTCGGGCGGAAACTGACCAACCGATGTGGCATGACGCCGGCCAAGATTTAAGAACCCGACTTCTTGAAGAACTTGCCCTGCATAGACTGAGTAGACCCGACGAACTCATTGCCCATGCGCTAATTGGCTCCCTCGATGATCGAGGCTATCTCCCCATTAACTACGATGAATTGCGCAGTATTCTCGATGCTCAGGATAGTCCTTCGGATAAAGAAATAGACTCAGTATTGCATCTCGTCCAAAGCCTATATTTACCCGGCATCGCAGCACGAGACCTCAGAGAATGCCTCATGCTGCAACTTGACGGTCTAGATAAACAAACCGCCTACATCGAGGACGCAAAAAAACTTGTCAGCAATCACCTTGATCGCCTTGGAAAACATCAGTACACCGCGCTCGGGCAAGCACTTGAAATCGACCAGAGTCGTCTCGCCAAAGTAATCGCCCTGATTCAGTCTTTGAACCCAAAGCCAGGGGAAGAGCTAACCCCATCTGTCGATCATGCGGTCTCTCCCGATGTGGTTGTCAAGAAAGTTGACCAAGAATGGGTGGTTCGCCTTGTTCGACCAGATGGGTCTGTCATTCGAATCAGTCAAGATTATCGAAATTACCAGAATAGCCCTGATAAAAAAACCAGTGAATACATCAAGAATCACCTTCAGGATGCACAGTGGTTTATTCGAAGTCTTGAGCAGCGTGATCAAACAATTCTCAAGGTCACCCAAACTATTGTGTCGATGCAAGGCAACTTTATGGAGTCAGGCGATATGGGTGTGGTTCCCATGACACTGCGCGATATTGCGAATGAACTTGATATTCATGAATCTACTGTCTCGCGGGCAATTGACCAGAAGAATATCCTGACGCCACACGGTTTATTTGCGCTCAAGCATTTTTTCTCCGCCAGTCTAGGCGGATCAAACGGCTCCCAAACCTCTGCGAGAGCGGCGCAAGCCAAAATCCGTAAAGTGATAGAATCCGAATCCGCACAACAGCCCGTAAGTGATAACCAACTCGTTGCAATGCTAAACCAAGATGGCATCACAATCGCTCGGCGGACCGTCGCGAAATATCGTGAACAAATGAAAATTCTCCCAGCCGCCCAGCGGCGGAGTATTACCTAGACTACCCTTTCGAGGTCTCGATGAATCCTTGCATTGCTGCGTGTTGCACAGAGCATCCGCTCATCCAAGACATCGTCAAAAGCCACGTCGCAAATTTTTTAAATTACTCAATAAATCGAAACTCAATCAAAAATCACCGAGGTTCGTTATGAACGAGACCATCCAATCCGGGCCAGCAGTCGATTCCGGTCCATTAAAGGCACTTCTGAGTCGAGATCGTGTTGCCGTTAACGTAAAGATCTCGAGCAAAAAGCGTATGCTTGAGGAAATGGCAGAACTATTATCTCGACAGTTGCCAGGCATGGATCAACAAACCGTTTTTTCAGTACTTAATGAACGCGAACGTCTGGGCAGTACTGGCATTGGAGACGGTATTGCGCTGCCGCACGGCAGACTTAATGGCATCTCAAATCCAATTGCAGCGGCAATGAAACTCCATCAACCACTCGATTTCGATGCAATTGATGACAGACCGATCACAATTGTCATTGGCCTTCTCGTTCCTGCAGAAGCAACAGACCCGCATCTAAAGGTTCTCAGCGAGCTTGCCGGTGCATTTTCCAACACGGATTTTCGCAAAACTGTTTTCGAAGCATCCAGTCCAGATGCGCTTTTCAATCTGTTAATCTAGCAACCTCAGGTATTCTTTCTCACAAGTTAAGCGACCCCCGTTCCGAAAAACAAAAGCACCACTTGGCGCAAAACTTAGGATAGATTTGGTGTTGTCGATTTAGCGAACCTGCTTTTATCTTATTGCGCGCGTCAATGTTTAAAAATATTGCTATCGCTCTTTTAGCTTAACCCGCTCAATCTCGATCCGTCCTTTTATCCTGCTTAAAAAATGCGTCAACAACTCGAAATTGAAATTATCAATCGACTGGGTCTTCACGCGAGAGCTTGTGCCAAACTTGTGAAAACAGCGGGACTGTATTCCAGTGAAATCTGGATTATCAAGGAAGATACTCGTGCTGATGCTAAAAGCATTATGAGCCTAATGATGCTCGCAGCATCTCAAGGCGCCCGATTAACCCTAGTCGCGGAAGGTGCCGATGCAGAGCAGGCGATCGCGGGTGTTCACGAGCTTATCTGTGATCGCTTTGGAGAGGAAGAGTAATGTTCGTACTGACGGGTACCGGCATCGGTCGGGGGATTGCAATCGGCCGCGCCCTCATATGGGATCGATCCCGTAGTGCAATTCCCAACTACCGCCTTCAGAAAAACGAGATAAACCAGGAGATCAGCCGGTTCAGTCACGCAATTGCGCTAGTACGCAGTGAACTCAAACATGTCCAGGATAACTTACCTGACTCAGCGCCTCCGGAAACAGCCGCGTTTATTGATGTGCATCTGATGATGTTAGATGATCCAGTACTGTCCGAACAACCCATCGCCTCCATTGCAGAACACCAGATTAATGCGGAATGGTCTCTACAGAATCATTCGGATACTTTAATATCGTTCTTCGACAATATTTCAGACCCCTATCTTCGAACCAAAAGAGAGGATGTCGCCCAAGTCGTTGATCGCATCATGGACATTCTGATCCGCTCCGACTCTGATGCTCACAAGCTAACCGATAGCGTTGATCAGGTGCTTAGTGATCAAATCATTGTTGCCCGAGATATCAGTCCTGCGGATGCCATCATGTTAAGACAGCGTCATTTATCCGCATTCGTTACCAGTTTAGGCGGACCGATCTCACATACCGCTATTCTCGCCCGAAGTCTCGCGATACCGGCTATCGTCGGACTTCATGACGTGACCGGTTTAATCCGGAACAACGATTATCTAATCGTAGACGCGGCATCTGGCGCACTGATTGTCGCGCCTGATGATGCGACACTCGAATTTTTCAAGTTAGCTCGGGAAAGTCAGCGACTAAGACAAAGTGAACTGTCTAAGCTTCGAAAAGTCCACCCCGTTACCGCAGATGGCCAGCCTATCAAACTGCTTGCGAATATCGAATTGCCAGAGGATTTGGACACTTTTAAAGATAGCGGCGCATCAGGAGTCGGTCTATACCGAACAGAATTTCTTTTCATGAATCGTGAAAATCTCCCAAGTGAGGATGAACAATACAAGGCTTATTGCCATATCCTTCAGTCTGTTGAGGATATCGTCACGATCCGCACATTGGATCTTGGCGCCGATAAGCAAGTCGATGGCGGGCGTAAAGAACCTAAAGTGGGTATGACACCCGCGTTAGGGTTACGGGCGATACGACTGTGTCTTAGTGAGCCTTCACTGTTTAAGCCCCAACTAAGAGCCATTTTTCGAGCGGCTCAGTTTGGGCAGGCGCGCATCATGATTCCCATGTTGTCGAGCCTTCAGGAGCTCGAGCAGGCACTTGCGATCATCCGCGAAGTCTGTGGCGAGCTTGAACGTGACGGTTTATCCTTTAACGCTAATTTACCTATCGGAGGCATGATTGAAGTGCCTGCAGCCGCCATTTCAGCGGATCTGTTCGCAAGCAAGCTGGATTTCCTGTCCATCGGTACAAACGATCTGATTCAATACACCTTAGCCATTGATCGCGTCGATGACACTGTGAATTATCTATATGATCCGTTGCATCCTTCAGTCCTTCGCCTCATTCAGAATGTAATTCGTGCAGGTGAGGATGCCCAAATTCCGGTCGCCATGTGTGGGGAGATGGCTGGCGATCCAAATTTCACCCGCCTACTGCTGGGGTTAGGTCTGCGAGAATTCAGCATGGAGCCCTCTCAACTCCTCGAGATTCGACAACAGGTGCTGACCAGCTGCACAGCTGATCTTGTTGAATTAGCCGGTCAGATTCTGAACTCTTCTGATAGTCATACGTCGCATCGACTCTTGGATACACTTAACACAGGGTCAGGCGAATGAGCGGCTGCGCTTCTGCGGAACCTTTTGCCCTTCAAGTGCTAGGCGAAAGCATGGCGCCAGAATTCATTGAAGGATGTGTCGTTATCGTCGATCCGGGCGCCCCGATTCGTGACGGCGCCTTTGTCGTTGCCGAACATGGGAATGGCGTAATCTTAAGACAACTGGTTATTGAAAATAATGAGTGGTCGCTCCAAGCGCTGCAAGAAGGTTGCCCCCGCATAAGGATTGGAAGCGCAAACTTGATTCGTGGTGTGGTCACCCAGCGGTCGGGTCGAAAACGAAGCGAGCGAAAATCTTATCTTTAAGTCTGCTCACGCACCTCCCGTTTGCAAACGCCCTTCTCAACAGCCATTACAGCGGCCTCTACCCTCGAATGCACGCTTAATTTTCTAAGAATTGCCTTAACATGAAGTTTGACCGTTCCATCTGAGATATTAAGATTTCGGGCAATAACCTTATTGCTTTGCCCCTCGGAAAGGTGGCAAAGAATTTCATGTTCTCTCGGTGTCAGACTACTAAACGGGGCAAAATCATCTTTTCGTTCTCGGCGCTCGCCATATCGCACAAGGTCAGCAAGCACACTGGTTAGGGCTGGAGCAACAACAATTTTCCCGCCAACTATTTCCTGGAGCGCCACGATCAATTCATCCGGCTCCATATCTTTCAACAGGTAACCTCGAGCGCCATTTCGAAGTGACTCAGCAAGATCACCCTCATCGGCACTTGTCGTCAACATCACAACCGGTATCTCAAGACCCTCGTCAAGCATCTGGCGCAACACCCCGAGCCCGCTTAGGTCCGGCATCCGTAGGTCAAGCAGCACCACGTCGGGTTGATGCGCATAGGCAAGCTTGAGGCCCTCCTGTCCATCTGCAGCGGAACCCACAACTGTTATGCCTCTACGCTCTAATAATCCCTGCAAGCCCGAACGAAATAATGCATGATCGTCAACAATAAGAATTCGCAACCGTGTTCTCCTAGAGTGAGCTATCGCTAGCGTCCTTTAAGTCAAGTTCGAATAGTACTCGCGTACCTTCACCGGCTTCACTTTCGATCGTAAGATTAGCGCCAATCGAATTTGCCCGCTCTTTCATGATCGATAATCCAAAGTGATTATCATCTGTTGGATCATGATTAAGCATTCCCTCTCCATCATCCTCAATGATAATGCGGAATTGATTCTTAGCGGGTTCATTGAGCAACAATCGAACCATATTGGCGCGACTGTGCTTGCGCACATTAGCAAGAGACTCCTGAACAATGCGCAAAATCTGGGTCTCCTCTTCAGGCGAGAATTTTGGCTCTTTTGACTGAGTTTGAAGCACAATCTCCATATCCGTTTCTTTTCGAAATCGCGACATTAAACGCCTGATACCCGGCACAAGCCCTTTGCCACTCAGCGGCGCTCGAAAATGGGTAATCAATTCCCGTAACTCAACATTTGCCTCATCAATACTCACTTGGATTCGTTC
Source organism: Gammaproteobacteria bacterium (assembly GCA_016776875.1). Classification (GTDB taxonomy): domain Bacteria; phylum Pseudomonadota; class Gammaproteobacteria; order Arenicellales; family UBA868; genus UBA868. Next base: position 10,703 of record JADHSN010000001.1, read on the forward strand.
CATCTCTTGCCATATCGCTTGCTCGCTATCCTGTCGCAGCGTGTCATCTAGAACCCGAATCTGAAATTTTAAACTTGCAAGGGTCTGCGCAAGTGAGTCATGGAGCTCATTTGCAAAATCTGCGCGCTGCGCTACCCGCTCTTGCTGTGATCTAAGCTCGAGATCCCGCTCTTGCGCTAGCTTGTCAAGCCACTCGGACAATCGATTGATGTCGTTAACCAGATTTTCTAACTGATGCCCCTCTGGGCGCGGTAATCGCGCTGAAAAATCACCCTGCCTGATCTGGGAGGCCCAACGCTGAATCTCGACTAAGGGTGTCAAAGATCGTTTGGTTATTTTCAGAGCCAGCCCAAACACACTAGCAACGAGAACAAACAACGCAGCGGTGAGTATTTCCGGAATAAAAGCATAGTTTGCAGAGTCAAAAATCAGGAGTGCGCTCAGGACGAGCGAAACAACGGCAAGAATCCCAATTAAGGCAAACCACCAAAACAACCCGTCCCGCAGTCCATATTCAAGACCGAAGTTTCTGCGATTTGGACGTCCGCTTGAACGATATTGTTTTGGAATCATCGTAAAACGCTTCGAATATTACCCTACCATCGCTACTTTTTAGGAATCATATGAGACTCAAGTGATAGCCTGAGATGAGTTTTTTTAACATAAAAAGAGTATCGGTTTCACCAGCGCTTCAAACAAACTTGATACAAGGCCTAGGATTCGGCCGTTTCAGGTGGAGAAAAATGGGGGTCATTGGGATTCAAGAAAATAAACTGTGATGCTTGCTCTCCTTCTGGTGTATCAAAATCGAGAATCGCCCCGTTTAAAAGATCCAAACTGGTCGGCGCAATGGCGACTTGAATACCATGTTGGTTCGAAACGGTATCGTTGTCACTTGCATCATCGAAACCCATCGCATATTCGATAGAGCCATCTGGCCCTCTTTTCGCAGCGATTCGAAGTGCTGTCGTCACTTGGGCATCTAGCGAGTCAATCGAAATTTTTATCTGCTCTGCAGCCTGTTCTGTTATGCGCAGCAACATATCGCTTCTCCTAAAGTCGGCGCTCAGGGCGCTGATAGTTAATTACTTGCGATGTTCGTGAACAAAATCCACGAAAGCGTCAACCCAGGGATTGGCTTGCACATGACGCTGATGCGCATAACCCGCCAATAAATTATGAATATGAATGCCATCGCGCGAGCCATCAAGTCCGTGACCCCGTTCAACGGTGAAAGCCGTAGACCAATTGGCATCAACGGGTTCTAGTAATGAATGATGAAATTCATGGGCCGGAATCAGAGATCTTGCGTTTTCTCCGGTAGCAGTCCACGGATGATCTGATCGTATGCGAAGTTGCATATATCCTCGACCGACGGGACGGTTAAGCACTTTTGTATGAGCAGGAATAACGCCAACCATCGGCCCGCTCTGATCACGCCAACTAATCGAACAACTCAAGTACATCAGCCCGCCACACTCCGCGTATGCAGGACCCCCAGACTCAATAAACATCTTTATCTCGGAACGCATTGTCTTATTTGCAGCTAAGTCCTCGATGAAACACTCCGGAAATCCACCGCCAATAAAGATCCCGTCAACGTCCGGCAGGTACTGATCGGAAAGTGTATCGAACGGGACGAGCTCTGCCCCCGCACTTTCAAACGCAGCCATGTCATCAGGGTAGTAAAAGCCAAATGCCCGATCGCGTGCGATACCAATCTTGAGGGAACGAGCAGTTAACCGTCGTACGGTGAGATCGTCACTATTACTTTTCAAGACAGGATTCGGATCCGGGCCGATCTCAGCTGATGTCAATTCGAGCAACTGATCCAGATCGACCGATTTCTCGATCACATCACTGATTTGGTCTATTTTTACGGTTGCCTCAGATGCCTCATTTTCTGGAACAAGACCAAGATGTCGCTCATCAATACTGAGGACTGGATCACGACCGATTACACCAATCACAGGCAGACTGGTGTATCTCTCAATTGCCGCCCTGAGCTTGCCTTCCTGGCGGGGACTGGCAACCCGATTCAAAATTACGCCCACAATTTTCACCTCCGGATCAAAACTAACATAGCCCTTCAACAGAGGCGCGATCCCTCGCGTGATACCCACCACATCAATCACCAAAACGACCGGTACATTTAATTTTGAAACTAACGCGGCATTGCAATCTGAACCTTCAACATCCAGGCCATCATAAAGACCTTTATTCCCCTCAATAATCGTGACATCGGTATTGCGGCGATGCAAATCAAAACACGTCTTGATTTCCTCATGACCCATTGTAAAAAAATCAAGATTCCAGCACTCGCGGTCACTCGCGTGATGCAGCCATTTGGGATCAATGTAATCCGGCCCTTTTTTGAAAGTAGCAACCCGCAGGCCGCGCCGCCTTAATGCCCGGGCAATCCCGATGCTGACAACCGTCTTTCCCGAGGACTTGTGAGCGGCTGAGATATAAAACTGTTTCACTGTAAAAAACGCCGCGAACCAATATGAAGGTTCAACAATTAGCGGAATCGCTTAGGAGGATGGGCCGCTATCAAAGGCAGCCGTCGGCAAAAATGCCAGGACCCGCGTCCCTATCAGATACGTCAGTAACGCTAACCCTACGCCACCCATACCTAAGCCAAACTCGGCCAAAGACGGATGATATTCGGCAGTAACCCCGTCAAAAAATCCGCTTGTTTCTGTAAATCCGGGCACGATATCAATCGGAAATACCTGTCCGCCAATGATCAAAACATATAATTGGCAAAAAGCGCCCACGAGTACCAACGAAGCCGCCACAATGGTGGGCACCAACGTGCTGCATCGGCGCTGCATAAGCATGACGGCGGGCAATATGGTGCCTAGAAGAATTTGACCTATCCAGAACAACATTGAATAGATCCCGCCTTCGAGCAGGATAAAGCGCTCCACGGAATAATGTTCCGCCCCGTAGAGGCGGGTCAGATGATCAACTACCACAAAAAAAGCAACGGCGATAATGAAATATGCGAGCAATCGGCGCAGATTTAACATCAATTCGGTTGGAAGACCATCTCCTCTAATGCTAAAAATCAGGGCGCTTAAAATTAAGGTCAGGGCCGTTCCAAACGATAGAGACATCGCGATAAACATGGGCGCAAGCACTGCACTATCGAACGCTTCGCGCGCCGCTAAAAAAGCAAAAATAGAACCCGTACCTGTTGTGAGCATCAAACGCCAGGCAAATGCGGTAGTCCCTACCCGACCCACAAAACGATTCATCCGGGGTTCAAACATCATCCAGAGATACACCACCACCAAGACGATAAATCCGGTATAGAGAAAAATATTCCAGGCAAAAATAGACCTGAAGTTGTAATGCGTCATGGCCACAATCAGTCGATCAGGCCGACCCAGATCAAGCACCAGCACTGTGAGGCCACCTACTAATAAAGTAATCGCCATCAAAGCGGACAACCTTGACAAAGGTTTATAGGTTTCCCTGCCGAAGACGGACGCGATCGACGCCGCGTTTAATGCCCCAGATGCCGACACAATTAAGAAAACCGCGAAAACATGCGGGACGCCCCACACTACGCGATTATTCATACCGGTCACCCAGTGACCCGCGCTCTCCATATGATGAGCAGACGCAAGACCCGCCACGACAAACGCAGTCGCGATCGCCACGACCGACCAAAACGGGGTCGAGGATGGCATATGTTGAAAAGTAGGCGTCCTCATGAGATTGCAGTCAAAAGCTCGTGTAACGCACGCCCGTATTAAGTTTTAGATCAGGACGTAACTCCCGAGTCGCTGTTTTACTGCTCAACGAAGCCAGAGGTCCTGCGGCATCTTCGAGATCGCCAAATACCAAAGCGTCATGGCCCGCGGCACGACAGGCCTCAACGCAAGCCGGCTGTTGATCCTCGTCAACCCGGTGCACACACAGCGTACAACTCTCGACGGTGCCCTTCCCACGCGGTGAATGCGTCTTTTGACCCGTCAAATCTTCATGGATAAATGATCGAGCCTGAAAAGGACACGCCATCATGCAGTAGCGACACCCGATACAAATATGCTTATCAACTAAGACAATCCCGTCTGCTCGACGAAAGGATGCGCCCGTTGGACAGACATCGACACAAGGCGGATCCTCACAGTGTTGGCAAAGAATGGGGATGGACAATTCGTGACCGGTCTGCTCATCTTTTAAGTCAACCTTTCGGATCCACTGTGCATCGGTCTCGGGACGACCATGACCGGAAAGGCCGTGTTCACTATTGCAAGCGGATACACACTCATCACATCCACTCTCACACTTGGCCGTGTCGACCAAAAGACCCCACCGCTTATCATTGCTCGGAGGACTATCCTCACTGTTCGCCATTGCGAGTTCGACGAGACGCACGCCCGGGGCAAGCGCCATCAGCGAAACCCCGGCCGCAGCCTGGGTAAAAAAAGTTCGACGGTGTTGAGCGAGTGCGGCGCTTTCGTCTTTTTTCATCGGTTTACACGACATGATGGCAATTGTCCTTCTTTCTAATCTGGGACCGTAGCATGACAGGTAAAACAATCAATCTTCACCGCGGCATAGGTATGACAGGTTTGACAGAACTGTCCCTCGGCATTAATCGGTAAGAATTCTCCGTCAGTGCCTTTTGACGCATGGCAGTCAATACATCCGGCCAAACTATGCCGCGTCCCGCGAATCCCATGATAAACCGTTTGGTCGCGCTGATGCTTGATAAATTCAAAATGATCCCGACGCATAATCTCTATCGGTTCAACGCACTGCGCACCACGCCCCATCGGTACTTCCGGCGTGACAACATCCGCTACTGCGGTTCCGGTACTCGAGAGAAGAGTCAAAAAAAGCGCGATTAACCCCGCAATTGAATTACGGTCAAGATTAATCACTGTCGTGCGCTTCAATCACTCTGGACCTATTCACCCATACCCATGTCAATATAACCGGTCGGGCAAACATCGGCACAAATATGGCATCCAATACATTTAGAGTAGTCAGTATCAACATAGCGACCGGTCGTATACTGATCTTTTGAGACCTTAAAAACGGCATCCTGCGGGCAAAAAATAATGCAATTGTCGCACTCAAAGCAAAGGCCGCAACTCATACATCGCTCAGCCTCGGATTTAGCTGCATCATCATTTAAGCCGTGATGTCGCTCCTCAAAGTGACCCAGCACTTCTTCTGAGTTCGGTACAGTCGTTGCCCGCATATTGCGCGGGGTCTCTTCAAAATGCCCAAGAAATAAACCGTCAGACGGGATAATCTCATGAGCAGAACGGTCTTCGTAGTTATGGACTGCAAAATCTGCCTCCGCGGTACCCCAAGTCTCGCTATGATCATACGCTCCGGGCGCAAGAGACTGCTCGTTAAGTTTGGCCAGCAGGTCAAAATGATGGACATCTACTTTAGGTCGTCGACCCGGCGCTTCATCTTTTAAATAGTGATCCACACTCTTCGCTGCAATCGTTGCCTGCCCGATCGCCGTCGTCAACAGATGGGGCCGCACTATGTCCCCAGCCACAAAATGACCCTCTCGGTCAGGGACCTGGAAAAAATGATCCGCATCAATAAGTTGCCGCTCGTTCCCCATCTCCTCAATGCCTGAAAGGTCTCCTGCCTGCCCGATCGCTGACACAATTAAATCGGCTTCCACCTCAAACTCGGTGCCCTCCACCGGCATCGGTACTCCTTTATCATTAAATTGACACTTCGCGAGCCGAAGCGCTGTCGCTCGACCATGCTCGTTGCGAACAAGACCTATCGGCAGAACACCGTTAATAATCGTCACGCCCTCAGTCAACGCATCATCGACTTCTTCTTCGGTTGCTGTCATGTCTGGACGCTCAAATAGCGCCGTGAGGGTGACCTGCGCACCCTGTCGAGCCGCAACCATGGCAGAGTCATGAGCTGCGTAGCCGCCAATCACTTCTTCCGGCCGGTCTTTATCGCTAATTTTTTCAATCTTTCCTAACCGGCGGGCAACTGACACCACGTCAATAGACGTATCACCACCACCGATACAAACAACGCGCTCCGCCGTCACTTTCATCGAGCCTTTGTTGAACGCATCGAGGAACGAAACACCCGAGACACAGTTTGGCGTATCTTCCCAACCCTCAATCGGTAAATCACGGCCACTCTGGCACCCAACCGCCCAGAGAATCGCATCAAATTCAGACTCGAGTTCAGCAATCGATATATCGGTGCCGACCCGTACTCCGAAACGGACCTCAATATCGCCTAGCTCTAAAATTCGATCAATCTCACGATCCAATCGCTCTCGTGGCGTACGGTATCCCGGAATACCATAGCGAAACATACCGCCCAGTTTTTGCTGCGATTCAAAAATGGTTGATGCGTAACCCAATCGGCGAAGTTGATAAGCACCAGCAAGGCCAGCCGGTCCTCCTCCAATGATTGCCACGCGTTTATCACAAACTTTTGGCGCTGCCTCAAACCGAAACCCCTCCGTAAATGCGGTATCACCAATAAATTGCTCAACAGAGTTGATGCCCACAAAGTCATCGACGTTATTACGGTTACAACCGCTCTCACAGGGCGCAGGGCAGACTCGACCCATCATCGCCGGGAAAGGATTTGCGTCAGTCGCTCGCCGAAAAGCATACTCCTGCCAGGTCATTCCCTCAGGCGGACGCTCCATGCCGCGAACAATTTGTAGCCAGCCGCGAATATCTTCCCCAGAGGGGCAACTGCCCTGACAGGGAGGCGTTCTGTGAACATAAGTCGGACACTTGTGCGAATTATCCTCATTAAAAATTTGTTTTTTAAAGTCCTGCCACTGACTGTCTCCCTCTTCGTATTTTCGGAAGGTCAGTTTCTGCGCTTGTTCTTCGGAGGCTGCCATCGCCGTTCCTCTCCTTTTCATATCAGCCGCGGCTTGCGGCTTTCTTAATGGTCGCTATTAAATACGAGTGCATCACCAATTAATTGGTGAACACTAATAATCATGTCCATGCCCATTCCGTAATGGGGTAAGACTTTCGAAAACTGGCTTTTGCATATCGCGCAAATCGCCGCCATATGCGTCACGCCATGAGATTCAATCACCTGTTGGAGCGCTTGCGCGCGCGGTAACGCACCCTTCACACGAAGCTCAATCAGATCATCCGTCAGCAAACCCCCGCCGCCGCCGCAACAGAACGTGTGTTCGTGGATGGTATCGGGTGCCATGTCTACAAAATGATTACATGCTGATCGAATCAGATTCCGGGGAATCGTAAACTGGCCTCCTGGCGTTGAGCCGAGGCGAGAGCCCCGAGACACGTTACAAGAGTCATGAAAAGTAACGACTTTATCGTCGTTGGCCTCAGGATCTATTTTCAAACCCCCACTTGCAAGAAGGTCATTAGTGAATTCACAAATGTGTTGGGGCACCGGGTAGGCAGGATCTAAAAAATCGAAAGGGCCTATAAGCGTATTCCAAAAACTGTAGGCCACCCGCCACGCGTGCCCGCATTCCCCGACCACAATTCGTTTGACACCAAGATCCAGCGCTGCCTGCCGAATCCGCTCGGCAACTTTTTGCATATTCTCGTAGTTGCCGATGAAAATCCCAAAATTAGCCGCTTCAGAAGCATAGGAGCTGAGTGTCCAGCTTATTCCTGCCTGATGAAAAACTTTTGCATAGCCAATCAATCCATCCACATGGGGTTCAGCAAAGAAATCTGCCGAGGGCGTAACAAGCAGGACGTCGGCGCCTTTCTGGTCAAGCGGAAACTTAACGGGGACGTTAATATCTTCTTCAACTTCTTCTTCAAGGCCTTCAAGCGTATCCGCTAGAGCAGGCTCTGGCAGGCCAAGATTGTTTCCTATCTTATGAACCTTGCCAATGATTTCGTTGGAATATTTCTGACCCACTCCAATTGTCGCAAGAATCTCACGTCCCGCCATCGTGATCTCAGCTGTATCGATACCATAGGGACAGTAAACTGAACAACGTCGACATTCCGAACACTGATGGTAGTAGCTATACCAGTCGTTGATCACATCCTCAGAGAGTTCTACCGCACCGACCAGTTTGGGGAACCACTTACCGGCAAGCGTAAAATAACGACGATAGACCTTTCGCATCAGATCCTGTCGGGCAACTGGCATATTCTTGGGATCACCCGTGCCCAAATAATAATGACACTTATCAGTACATGCCCCACACTTGACGCAGGAATCCATGAAAACCTGGAGCGAGCGGTAGCGGCCCAGCAAATCACCCATCTTCTCCAGCGCAACTTCCTGCCAGTTGTCGACTAATTCACCCGGGAATCCAAGTGGTTCCTGATGCGCAGGCTTTGCGACAAAAGGCTTGCTATGCGCCATCGCATCACGCTGCACTGCTGGCGTACTCAACCAATCCTTCAGTGCAGGCGTTTCAAATTCTATTTTTGCCATCGTGCGAGAGCCCTCACCTCTATTCGCTACTTGACCGCGGTGGATCATTCGCCCATGGCGCGACATGCCGATGCTCTCGAGGCGTATCGCGCATATTTCGAGTCGGACTAAAGAAGACCCCGGGTGCATGCAACAGTTTACTGAATGGAAAAATCAGCATGAGCACCAAAACAAAAGACAAGTGCAGAATTAAAAGTCCATCAGATGGCAACGGCTGCCAATCGAAACGCACAAGGCCAAGTGCAAACGCTTTGACAGACACGATATCGGTATGTTGACCATACTTCATCGCAAGACCCGACCCTGCAATAGCCAGTAATAGCGCGAGCATCAGATGGTCAGACGGCGCACTGATATATCGAATTCGATCGACCATGAGTCGGCGTAACCAAAGTCCAGCAAGGCCCAGAAACATCGCAATTCCGGCATAAACACCCGCCCACTGAATCAAAATTACCCACGACCATACCGGCTCTGTAAAGTAGCGTAAGTGGCGCATGAGCGCGACAAGCATTCCAAAATGAAATAGCCATCCAAACAGCCAACTCCACTTACTCCCTTTGAAAAGACTTTCAAAGAACACCACTTCTCGGAAAATCCGAGCGCAGACCCCCGTTCTGGTGGTCGGGGCGGGGGTCGTGGGGATCACCAGCGGGGCTGGCGTGCGCGAGTATCGCAAAATCCTCTCCCCCAAGCCGACAAGAAATATTACCGTTGCCAGGTAAAAAAGGATTGCAAAAATTGATCCTAGAAGCACAAGCGTAGCGTTGCCGGTTCGAGATAATGAGCGCGATGTTGAACTAACGCAGCGCTCTAATACTGAGCATAAAACTCAATTACTCAAAAACGGCATCAGACGCAGCCTGTTGGCTTTGGAAGACCGGCATACTTACAAGCTTGCTTGGCGGGCCCATAAGGGAACAATTCGTATAAGTACTTGCTGTTTCCTTTATCTTTACCGAGTTTTTTGCCGATTGCTTTGGTCAAGACCCGAACCGCCGGGGCAATCTGATATTCGTCATAATACTCACGCAAAAAGTTAATGACTTCCCAGTGATTTTCGTCCAAATCACAATCATCTTCCTTCGCCATATAAGCCGCCACATCAGCGTTCCACTCGCTCAAATCAGCGAGATAACCCTCTTCATCGACTTCATACGTTCTGCCGTCTAATTCAAATGCCATTTTCGAACTCCTCTTTTGGTGCTAAGTAAAAACTAAAGCCAGCTCTGAACCTTATCGTTCACAGTTGCTAGCTCAACAAATCCATCGTAACCCGTCACTTTGATGCCGGAGATCAGACGATCTTCTGAAATGCCGCGGGCCTTTAGATCTGGACCCAGCGCGTAGATTGTCACGTTATTTAACGCTTCCGCGATCGTGTCAGAGTGAATGCTTCCCGATAACGCGCCATAAACGCCATCTTCAATCAATAATAGATCACTCCCTTGCTTTGCCAGCGAGAGGCAGGTCCTGAGACTTGAAGAATCATGCGGAGATTTGTTCACAGTGTGTAGCATCAGTTAAATCCTCGCATCAGAAATTCAAGATCACATCTTGCGCTTCGAGCAAATCCGAGAGTTGTGCCCGACTCACAATGTGAATAGATTTTTTTTCAGCCCAGTCGTCGTCTTCATCTTCCCAGGTCAAGGGCATCAAATCATCTTCGTTGAGTCCGCGCTCTTCCAGAGACTCGCGCTCAACATAAAGACGATTAACTTCATAATCTCCCAGCGCTCGATAAGTCGGCGAGAAGTTTTTCATATCAGAATCAACTGTGTCCTGACCCTGCTTAAGCTGAAAAACGCCGTCACCAATAAACGCCATACTTACCTCTTGCTCAAATGCAGCACCAATGAGTACCACCTCAAGACCTTCAAGCGCATAAACCGTGCCATAGGGTGCATGACGGTTGACGTACATAAATTTTTTCGTTTCGCTCATCGTCAAATCCGCTAATCGCCGAAAACCAAAACACGATCTGACTGAATACCTGCTTCAATCAGTTGACCCAGTCCAGAGATTCGGAAACCCGGTGCAATGTTGTCGGCATCTTTACCATTTCGCTTAGCCTCATCGGCATCCAAAATACCTCGACGCTGCGCGGCGGCCACACAGAGCACGAGATCAAGATCGTGTTCGGCCGCCAATGCACTCCAGCGATTGACAATATTCCGATCATCCTGAGGCGGTGTTGTCATGCGCGTGCCGTTATTAACGCCATCGTGATAAAAGAACACGCGAAAGACCTCATGCCCCGCTTTTAACGCCGCATCGATAAAGTGATACGCCGTATCGGCCGCCTGATGCGTATACGGTCCCTCGTTGACCATCACCGAAAACTTCATCTGGCGTCCCTAGAAACGAATGTGGGTTGACGCATTAAGGCTTTTTCTCGCGCCACGCCAGTTATCAATATGGAACTTAGTGAACGGTAATCCCGTCGCCTCAAAAAATCGGGGCCAGCCGATACGATCAATCCAGTCATTAATTCGCTCCCAATCCCGCGCATCCTCTTTGTAAGCCTGCAATATCCGCTTCACAATCGCCGTCGCCTCCGGCCATCGTGGCGGATTGTTGGGAACCCCTGATGCCACTAATTTTTGAAAACTAGGCTTACTCCGGGCATTCGAATGATTGCCGCCCACCCAAATCGCAAGTTTGGTGTGCTCCGGGTCGTTAATCTGCATGGGGGGACATGGGGGATAGCACGCACCACAGCAGATGCACTTCTTCTCATCCACCTCAAGCGTTGGCTTTCCATTGACCTGTGCAGGTCGAATGGCCGCTACGGGGCAGCGGGCCACAACCGATGGTCGCTCACAAACATTAGCAACGAGGTCATGATTGATCTTTGGCGGTTTGGTGTGCTGAACATTTATCGCAATATCACCTTGTCCCCCGCAGTTAATCTGACAGCATGAAGTCGTGATGTGGACGCGGTTTGGCATATCACAATTTTTGAACTCGTCGATCAACTCATCCATCATTGCTTTAACTACGCCAGACGCGTCCGTTCCTGGGATATCACAGTGCAGCCATCCCTGGGTATGGGAAATCATTGCGACAGAGTTAGCAGTGCCGCCAACAACAAACCCTGAATCTTCGAGCGCACTAATTAGAGGATCCACCTTCGACGCATCGGACACCATGTACTCAATATTGCTACGAATCGTAAATCGCACGAAACCGTCGGCAAATTGATCGCCAATATCGCAGAGTTTCCGAAGCGTGAACACATCGAGAATTCTTTGAGTCGCCGCTTTCACCGTCCATACCTCGTCTCCACTTTTGGATACGTGGCGCAAGACTCCCGGCCGCGGGTGATCATGCCAGTCCCAGGAACCAAAGTTCTTAACCATTGAGGGATGCATGTATTGGAAGCCATCCGGGCAACCTGATTCGATTGGCTTACGCATTTCTTTAGCCATAGTTCTCTCCAAAAAATTCTTGTATTAAGCGAATCAACCTGCAGCAGATTGACTTTCTGCCTGACGCTCGAACCACTTCACCGCCTCTTCATCCCAGCCATCCATTCGTACGTAAGAAGACTGTCGGGGATCGGAAATCATATGAGGATCCACCTCAATTTCGATTCCCTCTAAGAAGTTGACCAAGCCGATTCGCTCAATCATCTCGCCGCAGCGCTCATGTTCAAGGCCGTTCTCGGCCCAAAAATCAATGGTGTTTTCAGCTATTTCAGTAATCTTTTCGTAATCCTCTTCAGATTCAAGCTTCATAAAGGGAACAATGACTGTACCCATGAGGTCACCAATCTTTAGCGTACGCTTTCCGCCCATCAAGATGGTAACGCCCTTGTCTTCTCCAGGCGATAACGCTTTTGGCACTACATTCAGACAGTGCATGCAACGCACGCAATTTCGGTTATCCACTTCCAGCGAATCATCGTCTTTAAGACTCATGCAGCGTGTCGGGCACCGCGTAATAATGTTATCAATCGTGTGCTGGCGGCCTTTTTCAGACACATATGCCTTCCAAGCCTCCTGGTCCACTTTCATATCGTCACGCCAGGTGCCAATGACGGCCATATCTGCTCGCTCGATGGAGTTCATGCAGTCATTAGGACAGCCCGACACCTTGAATTTAAATTTATAAGGAAGCGCGGGTCGATGCACATCATCCGTGAAATTATTAACTAGCGTTCTATGAATCTTGTGTTCATTCGCGCAGGACTGCTCACATCGTGCGGCCCCAACACAAGACATCGCGGTGCGAACACAAGGCCCTGCGCCGCCCAGATCGAACCCATAATCATTAATCTCATCGAAAAAATGTTGCGTGTTATCCGTCGACGATCCGATAAACATGATGTTGCCCGTCTGCCCATGGAACGTAACCAGACCAGACCCCCACTTCTCCCAACTATCAGCGAGTTGTCGCAGAATGTCGGTGCTATAGTGATTACCGGCAGGGGGCTGAACACGCAGCGTGTGAAACTCTTTTGATTCTGGAAACTGCTGACCCACCTCGGAAAAGCGCGGAATAATACCGCCCCCATAACCATAAACGCTGACCGTGCCGCCTTTCCAATAGCCTTTGCGGGTCTCATAAGAGTGCTCAAGCTGCCCCAGCAGATCATTGGCAACCCCATTAATGCGCGCCTCTGGGTGCTCGTCACGGAGGCGTTTGATGCCCGATATAAAACTTGGCCAGGGACCATTTTCGAGCTCATCAAGCATCGGGGTGTCATGTTGCTTTTTATCAGTCATTTTCGTCACTATTCCCTTTTATTTCCGGTCGGGTTTGGCTGTGCAGACCTCGCACAACAACTTCACTGCCATCGACGGGGCGGGTTCGCAATTACAATGCGACTCTCGGGTCTTCCGCATGCCTTGGTGGAGCGATGGTTTTGAATTCGATGTCCATTTTAAGCCTGGTCGGGGCAGGCGCCATTCCCACAGGGGGTGACCATTAGAAATTCTGATTTACCCAATAAGGGATAGGTTTTATTTTGCAATGCAGAAATTCTGCTTGGGGCCAAAATCCGTAAAACTATTATTTCTCTATATAAACCAATAATTTAACTATTTTCTGCACCGTTCATATTTTTGACGGCTGCCTATAGATCAAAGGCGCGAGCCCCACAACTTCTGTTGAATCCGTCTTTTGGGAGAGTTTTATAAATTGTCCCCCTCGTTACAATCTTTCCAACCAGAATCCTAAATGTTTGCCCCTTTGAACTTAACTGCATATCAATCGACGTTTACACCGCGCAACCCCGAAGCAAATGTCTTTGCAAATGAGCGTCACTGGGATCACTGGCTTTGCAAATATCGGGAATCATTAGAGACACTCGTCGTTGATATCGAAACGCCCGCTCATCTCACAACTCAGGAACGCTCGGCCATTCAGGCTCGACTCAGTAGCGCCAATATGGTGGTTTACCGATGCGGGTCGTCAGAAGCCGTAAATCGCAACCAGATCGCCCGACTCGCAGAACAGTTCGGCTTGCTTAACCCCACCCACAACCTCTTTGCAGCAGAAGATGGTCTTAGCGAAATCGAAGTGAAAGCCGATGGACCTTCAAGCCAATACATCCCCTACACCAATCGCGCGCTCAACTGGCATACCGATGGCTACTATCGTAGTCACAAAAATCCTGTCCGGGCAATGTTGCTTCATTGTGTGAGGCCGGCCCAGAACGGCGGATCGCTTGAAGCCATAGACTCGCGAGCACTGTACGGGCTTCTCAAACAAAAAGACCATCGATTCACCGAAGCGCTTCGGATGCCTGATGTCATGTGGATTCCTGAGAACCAAGCACATGGCGCCAATCGCGAAGCCTCTTTAGGCCCTGTTTTCTTTTTTGAGAATAACTGTCTTCAGATGCGCTATACCGCTCGAAAACACAATGTCGTTTGGAAAAACACCGTTTTGATCTCGGAAGCAAAAGACGCGCTCGAAGAATATCTTGAGGACCCCAGTATCCGTTTTAGATATCAACTTCAGGCCGGTGAGGGATTGTTAAGTGCGAATGTACCGCATCGAAGAGAACCTTTTTTTGATTCAGACGCTCGCGCGGGGCGTTTGATATACCGCGGTCGCTATGCGCAACCGATTTCAACTGAGGCTTAAAAGGCTATGGACAGCGTACTTTGGATCAGCGAGCTGATTCTGCAAAATCAACCCGCGACTTTCGCCGAACTTACCGATCTGGTTCGCGAACGTGCACGGGCAGGGGATCGGTTTTTACGGATGGACGTTAAACCGCCTTATCCTGATACGCCCGACAACTGGGAATTCCGGCTCGAAGGCGCCTTCACCAGCCCCGTCTAGCACGAAACCGGATACCAGAATCTCAGATGAAATATCTTAACAACGAATTTGACCTCGGCGCCGAATCTGAGGAGGACGCGTCAACCTCTGTCGAGGCGCTTGAGGCCCAGCTTGGCGCGGTAAGAGAAAGATTAAATGAGGCCCAGGCTCAAATTGACGCCCCGCAATGGCGCCAGCTCGCGTTACAGGAAGGCCGCCTTCTCGTCATGCTCGAAAAAGGCGATGAAGCGTGGTCGAGCGCCAAAATTTGCTTTGACCAATTTTGTAATGCAAAGCTCTGGGCAGACACTGTTGAAGCCGCACGAATCATGTTCCAGTCGGGGCACTCTGATTCACTTATTGCACTCGGTCACGGCGTCTGGCTCGCAGTCACTTTCCCAGTCGATCCAGAGCTTTCAGTAGCACTCCTCCAAGATATCATCGACGAAACACCTGATGACTCTGATGGCGCTGCCGTTGCGGCTGCTGTTGCTGCCTATATTGTTGATCTACGCGCAGAAGGAAAAGAGCACGAATCCTTGTCTTTTTTTACCAACCAAATGTTGGGTGCAGTCGCCCGTCGACACAGCAGTATTGAAAATCAGGAAGCTTTTGATCAATGGATCTCTAGACTCGAATTAAACGACCCCACTCGATTCCTACCGCGCCTCCGAAATGTTGTAGACGTATTAGTACAAGACAACTGGTGGATTGATCGAGAGGCAATCCAGGCCGCGTTGCCGATACAGTAAGAATCACGATGTCATCTGCCTACTGGACTGAATCTGAGCTTGAAAAAGCGAAACCGGTAAAACCCGTGGTGGTTGATGTCGTCTTTAAAATTCGAGGTCGGCAGGTAGCGGCTGATCATGCTTTTGCTTTATCGAAAGCGCTCACAAATGAACTCCCATGGCTTGGCACTGAACGAGAGGTCAGTATCCATCTGATCCACGGTGCACAATCCGCTAATGGATGGTGCAAGCCTGATGATAGCGGCATTATCGAGCTTTCAGGTCGAACTCGCCTTATCATCCGAGTGCCGCACACTCGACTTGAAGACGCAAAAGCCTTAATCGGCGCCAGTTTGAATCTTGACGAGCACAAGATTGAAATACTCGATGCAAAACCTCGACCACTTTCAGCCAATTCGACCGTTTTTGCCCACCATGTTCGATCACCGGATGGCACAAATAGTGAACCGGCGTTTTTAGCTTCTGCAGCGCACTGGCTAGAAGATCTCGCCATTACGCCCAAAAAAATGCTCTGCGGGGGGATGCGTCATCTAAACATGAATGAATCGGTTATCTCGACCCGGAGTCTTTTAATTGCGGAACTTAACCCTACCGAATCCATTGCCGTTCAGACGCACGGGCTGGGACCGGACCGATTATTGGGATGCGGCGTTTTTGTCCCCTCCAAGAGTATATCGGCCGTCCACCAACCGGAATCTGACCATTAACACTATAGTTACGTTGAAATAGGAATTCATCATGCCAATCGAAGTTGACGGAAAATCAGTTGCCACCAACGAAAACGGGTTTCTCGAAAACCCGGATGACTGGAGTCAATCAGTCGCTGAGGCGATGGCAGCCACAGAGGATCTCGCCCTGACACAAGAGCATTGGGATGTGATTCACTATCTACGAGAAGAGTATTTTTCAAACAACGGGAACCAGCCGAACAACCGAACGTTATTAAAAAAAATGGGGTCTCTTTGGGATCGGAAAGTGAGCAATAAAGAAATGTTCGATTTATTCCCTGGTAATCCGAGCAAGCAAGCTGGCCGTCTGTCCGGCCTACCCGAAAGTATGCGAAAAGGCGGCTATTAACTGCCGCGGCTCGCGGACGACAGAAAGTACGAATTCATATTTTTTTTAAAGGAGAGTTTCATGAGTGGAAAGAAAGAGCTGATCGAAAAAATGATCGCGATGCAAAAAGCGTTTATCGACCAAGAACAGAATGGAGGCATCAATCCAAAAGATTACTTCGCGCCAGAAGATGGCCACGCGTTAGACGGCTATCGAGAATCATATGAAAAACTTGCGACACAGGTCGTCGACTTAGCTCATGAGGAGAAGGGCTCAAAGCGCTGAGCCTTAATCTAAAGGGCAAGCGCTTCTATCGAACATCCCTCAAAAACACCATTCTGCGGCTCACCACTGGCTCGATGTCGCGCCAGGAGCCCGGTGGCCTGACGGCGCCAGTGATGACTTCCTTTGCGCACGATTTTTCGCAAGGGTTGAAAATCACCTCCATCAACCCAGCGCTGATAAGCGTTAAATAGCGACGGGAACAATTGCCGGCGAATGCCCGCCATGGTCGCAAAATAAAAGTGTAAAGGAGATTTTTCTTCCTGACTCAATAACGCCGGTAGCACCATCATGCAATCAGCAAGCAGGTCTCGAACCGCCCGAATCAAAATCTCTTGTGCTCGGTCGCTGGCCGCCATCACCATCTGATTCCAGTCGTCTCCTAGACACTCTCCGCATATTTTTTCTCCCAATTCATGCAGAATCGCGAACTCACTAAATTGCTCAGCCATCCGATCAAGGGCGGTCTCTGGATCTTGACCAAATCCATAACCCGCGAGTGTTCGGGCCATCGCATTTTTAGGTTTTTTCCACCGCCACTCCTCAATCATCTCCCATAAAACCCGACGAAGCGCTTCTTGCCGAATCCATATCGTGGTGCCGCGCGTCATGGCAGGAGGCGCGATCAGTTCACGAACAACCTCTTCTCCAGTATAAAAAAGTTCGTACCCGTCTCCTTGCTCAAAGGTGGTGAGGCGGCCAAGCGAAAACACCGGTTTATCGAATCGACCAATCCCAGCGCTATAGCCGTAACCTTGCGGTACAAGCCAGCTGTTGATCTGCTCGATATCAAAAGCATCGACTTCACCCGTCGGCAACGGAATCTTGCGGTACGACTGACCTTCTAAGGTGTCCCAATATTGCTCGCGCGCCGATACCCACTCTCCTACCATTCCGGCATCCAGCTTCGCATCGTAAGGTAGATTCTGTTCCCACCTAAAGTACTCTCTCATATGCATTAAATAAACGCATAACGAATAATCACCTGCGTGTTCTGCGTCAGAGAGATCGCAGTTGTATTTGACTGACTCAATCAACAAATTAGGAAGTGACGACATCTGTAAACCTTAAGATAAAATGGGGGTGAGAAGCAATACTATGGCGACAAGAATCCGCGACCGGTGGCGAAATACCGGACAACCTGTTCCGCTTGAGGAAAATGCAAAAGCGCTGGCTTACGTATGCTGGCAACTCGCATTAACGTCTGCCCGTAATCTTCATGCGGAGGATTACATCTATGATGATGACCAACAACGGGTTGGCGTCATTCGAGAGTATCTGATCTTCCTCGTACACGTCGCGGACCGGCTGGCTTTTGATCTTCTCGACGAAGGCGATCGGCCCGAGTTTGTCTCTGCGCTCGCCTACAATTGCGGGTCGCAACTACAACGAAACGCCAGCGAAATCTTGGGTTCCGGGGATTATCGCGATGCGTTTATAGCCGCACTTAACGATCGCAGTTCTGATTACGGTCAATGCTCGTTTCAAAGCGGTTTACCGGGCTACAGTCTTCTGCGTGTTTTTGGGGATCGCGTAAAAGCGATAATGGGGGATGACCAAACCAATCGATGGGTAATCGATCAAGTCATGGAGATTGACGGCCCGGATCTTGCTAAAAGACTTTCGAAGTCGTTTAGCAACTTGGTCAAAGGCTCATCGGTTGACGAGCCTCGCGATGGATTTTCACCCTAACGTCGAAATTACGATTTTTTGAAATCCGATGCGCTGTCTGTGTTGTGATTCTGCCCGTCCTCGTAACCCGCTGAATAGGCCGGGGAAACACGCTGTTCCTCGCGTTCCGGATTACCCAGATAACCCCCTACCCAGCCCTGCACGTAGTCGGGATCAACACCCATTTTTTCCAGCGTATCGACGGTTTCATAGTAGACCGAGTCCATATTAGTCTCCAGTAATCTTGAAAAAAAAATTTCTTCGATATTACCCTCACCCCAGCTGAACCGGGATATCCCCCTTGGGTGAGAAAGCACTATTTGCGGTATGGTCTTAAAAGCGCCCTAATTAAGAAAAATTGATAAATATTGAATTTAGATTCATGGATCTCTCGCAAGAAGACAGCCTCAGACTCAACGTTTTGGTCAAAACCTCAGTCGCCATACGGATCGATGAAAATCAACTGGTTATTTTTGGTCTCGCCGACAGCAAAGAGCGCAGAATTGATCTCAAACCCTCGGGCAATGCAGGCCAATACCTGCGTCTCATTCGCGAACACCTTTCGAACCTCGTGCTCGGAACGCCCGGTGGCTACCCGGTGTTTATTCAACGCTGGACCCGAAGTGGCGCGCTTGGCGCTGAACGACTGAGCAAATTACTTTGCCTCGGTGAAACAGAGGCTGTTGTTGCGGTTGCCGCGTCACCGAACATTACTGACACGTTAGCAGGTCGAGCATGGTGGTGCCTCCCAACTGCAGAAGTGGCGCGTCTCATGTTGCGTCGAAGTCAAGTCATCAAAGGCCAAACCGGTCCCCCGCTCGCGCAGTTTTTGCTTGAATATCTCCCGTTCGAAATTGAAAGCACGGTCATCATTCAAACCGTGCAAATTCTGCTCGTCTCGGAACTGATTGATCAATCTGAAAAAGCCCGACTCTGGGCCAGAGGGCAAAAAAATGCCGCCTACCTTATCGGTTTCCTGAGCGCAGGCCCTGAATATATGATTCAAACTGATCATCAAAAATCCGTCGGAATAGCGGACCTGGCCAAACCGTCCAAGACTTTTGCCCAGCACATTGAACGCGCCCTCTCACAAACAGGGAAACAATATCTTGAGGGTTGCACGCGCGCGCTGCGAACCGCAACCGATATGGACTCTGTCGTCGAAACGTTGGAAGCGTTGCATCGATTTCTCATGCCAATTGCAGACACCCCACAACTCCCTCGGACACCTCATTTGCTGCGTATTGCCGCTCGCGAGCGTTTTAATTGGGCCGCCTCTAAATTTGATGATGAAGAGTTCGCCTTTATCCTTAGTCGCTATTCTGAATCCGATATCAAAGCGATAATCTTACTCAGCCTTGTCGGTGAGCCCCTCGTGGCGCCCATATTTGCCATCACTGATGCGAGCGGTAGTCTGATGCGAAAAAAACTCGCCCCCGCGCTCGATCCTGCGTTTGAAGCAATCAAAGCGCTCGGCATCGCGGAGAATGACTAGATCGGAACGTATCCTGGATTGTTCTTGATACCTTTTACTTTAGGAACATTTGCCACAACGTCTTGAATCACTTTTTGGTCGCGCAAGTACTCCGCCAGGACGTCCCAAATATCAGGCAGCTCATCCGGCTGAGGATTCACACTGGCCCATCCCGCCACCTTGTAAAGACGAGAGGGATCGATCGGCTTTCCATTAAGTTCAAGATCAGACAAACGCTGCCCCATCGGTGCGGAAGGATTAATTGCGTAGCGTAATCCACCGATCCGAACCATGTCGCCGCCCATCTGGTAATAGGGATCCGTATTGAAAAGATTGTCTGCGATATCCTCGAGAACCAGCTTGATGTTTTCGCCCGACAGCTCGTTAAGCGTCGATTTAGCATAAGTAATACCCGTCTGGTCCATGACTCGCTCGACCGTTATGTCATCTCCCGGAAGCAAACTCGTCCCCCATCTAAAACCGGGCGAGAACGCGATATCAGCACCGCGCACCTCCATCAGTGCATCCACAATCACCTGGTCAAAAGTACCGGTAAAGTTTCCCCGCCGATACAAAGTGGTCTCGGTTTTAGCCAAAACAGTTTCGAGCTGCTGTTTAAACGGTTCGCGCACACCCTCGATATACGCTGACATTTCCGGATCAGCGGGCAGCAAATTAGCAAATACAGGCAGCAGGCGATAGCGAAAATCAGCAACCTTCCCGTCGCGGACGTCAAGATCCATCACCGAGAGGAACTTGCTATTCGACCCTGAATTTGCAACTAACGTTTTGCCGCGAGCATTCTGAACCACACTCGGCACCGGCATCCCATCATGCGTATGTCCACCCAGAATGACATCGATTCCCGTAACGCGACTGGCGAGCTTTAAATCAACGTCCATTCCATTGTGAGACAGAAGCACGACGACTTGTGCACCTTGGGCCCGAACCTCGTCAACCATCTGTTGACATTGCTCCTCTCGAATACCAAAACTCCAATCCTCAATTAAGTATCGCGGGTTGGCCAGCGTGGTATACGGGAAAGCCTGACCAATAATGCCGACGGGAATGCCGTTCATTTCCCGGAGGGTATACGGCTTAAAAACCTGTCCTGACTCCTGATCAAAAGCCGGTTTATCGTCAAACGAAGCGTCTTCCGTCAACATAATATTCTGCGCGAGAAATTCAATAGGCGAGAGCTGTGTGTCTACGATCTCCCGTACACGATCAATGCCGTACGTGAACTCCCAATGACCGGTCATGATGTCAACACCCAGTAACTTGCAGGCTTCCACCATGTCCTGACCTTGCGTCCACAGTGCGGTGGCAGAACCTTGCCAGGTATCGCCACCATCCATCAAAAGGCTGTTTGGACGTGAGGCCCTAAGCCGCTTCACCAATGTCGCCAGATGCGCAAATCCACCGACCTTTCCGTATTTACGTGCGGCAGCCTCAAAGTCCAGGTAGGTAAAAGCATGCGCATTCGCAGAATGGGCAGGCACTTTAAAATGATTAAGAAAATGCTCGCCGACAACATGAGGCGGCTTGCCTAGCGCGTTGCCGATACCGATGTTGAAATTTGGCTCCCGAAAATACACGGGCATTAATTGCGCATGACAGTCGGTAAAGTGCAAAAGGGAAAGATTGCCAAATGTCGGCAAATCGTAGTCGACACTCGCATCAGCAAATACTCGGCTATTTACCGCCATTCCCGCAGCACTTGCCATGGCAAGCAACCGCATGAACTCTCGTCGATTGATACCCATATCAGCCTTCCTCTCGAGATGATCAGTATTTAAAAGGAGTTTTAGAGACAAAAAAACCCGGCTCACTCGCCAGGTTTTTTAACCCATGATGCCGAAGCGATTGATCGCTTCGGCATCAAGCTAAATGAGAGAAATTACTGACGCAGACTCGGCACCTTTAATGGAATGCCGGTACTCATCACAGACTCATAAAACTCTAACGCCTTGTACTCCTCGCCCTGTGCCTTAAAGGGATGCGCGCGAACTTGCTCGGTACAGCCGCCATAACGGCGATGAATTGTGCCCCAGGGTTTACCCGCAACCTGCCACTTCGTACGCCATACCGGAAAGCCGACGCCGTGACCAAGACCCGCACTTAACACATCGCCACGAACGCTGTTACCGGAGTTATGGACATGACAATCCGCGCATGAAAAATTTAACTGGCCGCGTTTTGCCCAATAAATCTGTCGTCCCTTGGCATACCAATCCTGAGCGCCCGGATCAGAGTAATCAACCGCCATTCGCTCACCATTAAACTGCGACTTGTAATGGGCGACCAATCTCGCCATCTTGCCACGCTTAACATTCTTGATGACTTCTTCGCCGTTTGCTTTCAAACACGCGTTGATATCGCCTTCGATAGTGCGCAAATCCCCGCTAGCCGCGTCAAACACCGGATAGGTATTACCCGGTGCCAGGTCACAATCGGCAAGCGACTTTCCATTCGCAAATGGCGCGCTCCACTCAGTAGCTGCCTTGTCCATCTCGGGCTCATACTGAGGAAAATCCATATTGATTTCCCAGTTCGCGCGCCGCGCGGCATATTGCGGCAACGCGTTTACCCCGTCTTGGAAATCATCAAGGGTCAGTCCCGGAAAACGTTTCAGAAAAAATCCCTGAAACTCCTCGATATCTTTTGAGATTTCCGCCTCAGAGATCGCTTGAACGGCTGACGCCCCTGTCATCGCGATACCCGCTGCTAGGGATAGCATTAATAGTCTTTTCATTTGTTCGACTCTCCTTTTAGTGTCGATGCCTTAGGGCCTGACCGCCCTAGCGCAGGCAAATCAATTACGATACCGTTTTTTCCGCACTGTCTGATTCGCCCATGTTGTCTACCCAGCTTACCGTGATCGTATCGCCGGATTTGGAATTAGCCAGATGAATACTAATCAGGGGATTTGCGGAAACGCCTGTCCCGAGATCCGCTTGTGCAACTGCTGTTCCGTTAAGCGCGAACTCCATGGTTTTAATAAAATGTGCGGGAATCTTTTCCCCCGTTTTTTTATCTTTCCGAAGACCGGTTTCCATGGGATGCTTGGCGAGGACCATCACATCATGGCCGCCCTCAGCGCTCTTTTTAATTTTCATTTTGGTCGATGCCATTATTTACTCTCCTACTGAATACTGTGAGGGATTAGCCGCCGCAACCGCCGACCGTAACTTTAATTTCTTGGGAGGTCATGTAAATCTTGCCGCCCGCTTTCACGTAGCAATTTACCGGTGAAGTCTGTCCCATCTTGATGCGCGCGCTGTACATTGCGCCGGCACCACCGCCCATCACCTCTAGACCTGTTGTAAAAGGAGCTGGATTTTTCACAACAATCACACCGATTGATTCCACATTGGCGAGGGACGTCATCACCTTAATCGGGACAACCGCGCCATTTTCGGCCTGCAGCGGTGCTTTTAATGATACTTCGTCACTTTCAACTACGTCGGATGATCCGAAGAAAGCTTCGAGCGCCTCGGCTTCGGGGCGCGGTCCAAACGCACTCTCCGGCCAAGCTGCGGCCAAAACTCGAGTTGGGCTCAACAGGCCCGCGCCCGCAGCCACGGCAAGCGTGCTGGCGGCTACTGATCCTTTCAGAAATATTCTTCGTTTCATAATTTATCTCTTCCTCAATTTTTAAACTGTTTCAAATAGTAGATCGTGATTTAAAACCGTACCGGTAAAACCGCTACTAAATTGATAGCAACCAATCAACAAGATTGTCGATATCTTGCTCACTAATCAACTTGTGCTTTCCAAAAGGCGGCATGGACGTGTTCGGATTTTTAACCGTTGGATCCCAAATCTGCGCCCTGAGATCCTCGCGATTCGGATAACGCGCTTTCATTGCCACGAGCGGAGGCGCAATATTGCCACCCGTTGGAAAACCTTCAGGCCAGGGGCTCACCATAGCCTGATGACAGGCCAAACAATTACCTCCCCGTCGATTCACCGCAACGCACCATCCTTTAATGACACTGTCGGCATCTTTTGCCACCTTTTTACACTCTTTATCAGTCGGCCATTCTCCCGCCTGGGCGACTGGGCTAACACCAACAGTTAAGATCATTGATACCGCTGCCGCGAAAGCAAGCAAACCTGTCTTCAATCTACGCATTTTTCTCCTCCAGTTACTCCGCTTCGCAGTTATGCGGCCTACAAGCGGTTCGTTGCGATCTAGTTAGCATGCTTCATTAAGCTTCGATATAGATCATTTCATCGACAGAATCTATCGGCATTTTTACCCAAAAAGCATGGATCTCGCAAGCCTATTAATTGCCCCTTTAGCTGTACAGGATTTTGAAAGCCGAATAGATCTTTTATTCAAACTGCCTTCCGATCTCTCTTTTTGAGATAAGCGCTACGGCTTTGATGGCTGCAACGCCTCTAACTCACTGATTTTTGAAGTAATACTGGCTTCCAAGTAGGCATTATCTGAAATGAGCGTACTGGCATGCTGAAGCGCCCCAATCGCTCTGCTGATCTCATCCTGAAGAAAGTAATATTCCGCCAGCGCCTGAAAAGATTGCGGCAGGTTGCCGGCCTCTCCTTCCACTCTTGCCATCAGTCGGTAAAGAAAAGCGTTTGATGGCGCGGCACGAATCGCACGGCGAAGGACTTTGCGTGACACCTCAAAACGACCTGCTTTCATCAACGCATCCGCAAAATAGTAGGCCACAACCGTTGATTCAGGTGTCTCAAGTGCCAGGGTCTCGAGGTGGCTAACGGCATCCTCTACCTGCCCACTTTGAAGCAATGCGTCTGCCAACGCCAGACGATAAGAAACATCTCCGGGAAAATCTCGATGCAGATCCGAGGCCCGCTTAATGGCTTCGTCATAATTGCCAAATCGGATCAAAGTCAGCACCTGGCCATAACGGGCTACTCGCGCGTCTATGGTCACCGTTGAGTCAAGATGATGGGTAAAATTCGCGAGCACGCCATCCGCGCCCCCCGCACCATAAAGCGCTTGAATGCGCACTCGCGCATGATAGAAGTCAAGCGAGGGTGGCTCAGCAAAATCTGGATACTGCCGAATCCGAGACTCAACAAGCGCAATGCGGTTCTGAGTCAGGGGGTGGGTTCTCAAATATTCTGGTGCGCCAGACGATTGCAATCGGGTCTCCTGATCCAAGCGCTTCAAAAACTGAATAGTGGCAGATGCCGGATAACCGGCATCGGTCAAAATTCTCAAGCCTAGGACGTCGGCTTCACGCTCATACTCTCGGTTGTAGTTCAGTTGATCCGCAACCGCCGCACCACTCGTTGCGGCCATTGCAGCGGCGCCAACTTGCCCGCCGAGTAAAATTCCGGCCAGCATCGCCGCGGTTGTCGGCAGTTTTCGCTGGCGCGATCGTTCCATCATTCGAGGCAGATGTCGCTGGGCCACGTGCCCCAATTCGTGTGCAATCACGGACGCCAGCTCCGCCTCAGTCTGGGTCGCAGTTACAAGGCCTGTGAATACAGCCATTCGACTGCCCGGACCGGCGAAAGCATTCACCATCGGACTGTCGATCAAAAAAAAGCGAAGGCTGTCCGTATCGCCCACAAGACCCCGTGACAGCCTCTGGCCCAGCGCGCTCACATATTCCGTGAGGAGCGGATCATCAATGAAAACAAGCTGTTTACGTGCAGCCGCGATGAATTCCCGGCCCATCGCCTGCTCTTCCGGCGAGGTCACAATGCCAGACTGGAGACTGCCCAAGGGCGAATCTTGCTCAGCACTGCCAGCCCCGCAAAATAAGACTAAGGACAGGCTTAGGCACGCCATCGAAGTCTTTAGGGTAAGGTGTCGAGCTGCTCTGGTCATATTCACCCCCTAAGTTTATCAGTCACTTTTGCGATTGCTGATTGGATTCATCGTTCCCCGAAGATAAAATTACGCAGCGCGAGTTGGAATCCTGCCACTCGGCGATGATCAGCAAAAACACGGTGCCACCCCCGGAGAAGGTAATGTTGCAAAAAATGAGCAAAGATGACCTTACGAATCGAGAGATTGAATTGCGTAACCAATTCAACGCGGCTTGTCAGGCGGGACTAAAACTTGATATGACCCGGGGGAAACCATCGCCCGAACAGTTGGATCTCGCTAACCCAATGCTATCGCTACCCGGAGATGGGGTATTCACAGATTCGCACGGCGTGGACTGCCGGAACTATGGTGGCATTGACGGACTGCCGCAGATGAAAGCGCTTTTCGCTGATATCCTCGGTTGCGAACCCCAAGATGTCATTGTCAGCGGCAACAGCAGTTTGACGATGATGTATGACGCGGTTGCTCGCGCAGTCCTATTCGGTGTCCCCGGCGGCGAACAGCCCTGGAGTCAACAGGGCACAGTTCGATTTCTCTGTCCAGCGCCGGGATATGACCGGCATTTTGAAATTACGTCTCATTTGGGTTTCGAATTGCTCAATGTTGAATTGACTGACGCGGGTCCTGATATGGATCGGGTCGAGATGCTTGCCGCGGATCACGCCGTAAAAGGCATCTGGTGTGTCCCTCGCTACAGCAATCCGACCGGAATTACCTATACCGATGCGGTTGCGAGACGTTTAGCAACGATGAATGCCGCGCCAGACTTTCGGATTTTTTGGGATAACGCTTATGCCGAACACCATTTAACAGACGAGCGTCAGGCGGTTCCCGATATCCTGCAAGCCTGTCGTGACGCGGGTCACCCCGACCGGGTGCTGATGTTCACATCAACATCTAAAATGACAATGGCAGGTGCGGGTGTATCAGCAATGGCCGCAAGCCCGGACAATATTAATGATGCGCGGCGTCATCTTTCAATCCAAACCATCGGTCCCGACAAACTGAATCAACTACGTCATCTCAATTTTTTCAAAAACATCGAGGGTCTCCGAGCCCACATGGCGCGGATCGGTGAGATCCTGAAACCCAAGTTTGACTTGGTCAATGAACTTCTTGAGCGCAACCTCGGTGGAAAAGGTATTGCGACATGGTCTCAGCCGAAGGGCGGCTACTTCGTTAATGTCAACGCGCCTGATGACTGCGCTCGAACCATCATTGATATGGCTGAAAAAGCCGGTGTCAAACTCACGCCCGCCGGCGCGCCGTTTGCTTATGGACTCGATCCACAAAATCGGGTGATTCGGCTGGCGCCGAGCTTCCCGCCGTTGGAGGATATTCGACAGGCGATGGAGATTTTCACGCTTTGCGTCGAACTGGCAGCAGTCCGAAAAGCCTTAAATTAGACATTTTTTGCGCTTTTTTAGAGTTTATTTTTATATTTTAAAATTTGATTAACTTCTAATATACTATTTATAAATAAAAGGTCTAACCCCCCGTTAGGGTGATTACAACCGTCAACAACGGTGAGTAAAAAGGCTAACAAGAAAAATGTTTTGTTCTTTACGTCCCGTCGACGTTGTCAAAAAATTTAATTAATCAAGAGGAGAAAAATTATGTCCGAGACCGATCAGGAATTAGATGCGCGGGGACTCAACTGCCCTTTACCTATCCTGCGGGCCAAGAAAACACTCAATGGCATGAGTGCCGGCGAGTTATTGAAAATCATTGCAACTGATCCTGGCTCTGTTAAAGATTTTCAGGCCTTCGCCACCCAAACGGGCAACGAACTGATGTCGTCATCTGAAGAAAATGGCGAATTTCATTTTCTATTGAAGAAAGGCGGCTAAAACGCCTGCCGGCAATAAAGCAATGAAACCATAACCCGAAGGAGGCCATTAATGACCGATAAAAGTATGACAATTATCGCGACCAAGGGCACCTTAGACTGGGCCTATCCGCCGTTTATTTTATCGTCAACAGCCGCGGCGCTCGGTTACAACGTCACAATGTTTTTCACCTTCTACGGCCTTCAGTTGCTCAAAAAAGACCTGAGTCTTTCGGTCAGTCCCCTGGGTAATCCGGGTATGCCCATGCCCATGTCCATGGACAAATGGTTTCC
Source organism: Gammaproteobacteria bacterium (assembly GCA_016776875.1). GTDB lineage: Bacteria > Pseudomonadota > Gammaproteobacteria > Arenicellales > UBA868 > UBA868. The sequence continues at coordinate 38,590 of JADHSN010000001.1, forward strand.
GGTACTCGGTACCGCCATTCCCGGCATGCAGGCGATGATGACCGGAATGATGAAAAACACAATCAAGTCTAAGGGGGTGGCGAGCGTTGCCGAACTTCGTGACCTGTGCATAGAAGCCGATGTAAAAATGATCGGCTGTCAGATGACCATTGATCTTTTTGATTTAAACCCAAAAGACCTGATTGACGAAATTGATCTAGGCGGCGCCGCAACCTATTTAGACCATGCAGGCGGATCGGACATCAACTTATTTATTTAAGATGACCGGGCTCCTCAAAAAGGCGCCTTTCAGGCGCCTTTTTTGCTGATTCCCTCTAAAGCCGGGTCAGGAGAAACAAATCCAGGTGGTGGCGATATATTTGTGATGACTCTGAACTTTCTGCCCCTGATGGAGATGTGTCCAAAACGGAGGAAACAACAAAAGGGTGCCCGTCTCGGGTCTGACACTCACATCCTGATGAAAAAATTCAGTTTGACCCTCCCCATCGGGCAGTGAATTCAGATACCAAATAGCGACGAGCTGTCGCTGACTCAGCGGGCCAGGACCTGCGTCTACATGCCATTGGTAAAACTCCCCTTTAGCCGTACGCTGCAGTTGATATCCCATGTCTTTGAATTTATTCGACGCAAAAAATGGGTGCAGCCCACTTAGCAAAGACAGGCCGAGCTTCAACGACTCGAACAATGCGCCGTCAATGTCCTGCCACTCGGCTCGCCCCGAAATTCGAAGATCCGTTGACTGTTTAATCGATAGATCAAGCGCGGCATCCGGACCGATGAGGCCCCGCTGATGATGTGGGGATGCCTCAAAACGATTCACAATGTCCGCACAACAATCCGAATCCAGCGCATCAGGCAAACAGTAGATAAAACTGCCGGGCTTTAATTCCCGGAACGCTCCGGTCATGATTTCGCCCACCCATAATGATCAATAAATTCGAATGGTGAACCCACCGGAAAATGGAGGAGCCGAACACTATCCATCCTGAAGCGAAGGTTCATGCTCACAACCGCCGGTGGGTGAGCGATGGAAAACGCGCTCTTCTTTGTTTCGCGGCGGCTCGATCAATTGTGGCAAGCACGACGCCGGGCGACTCAGAACACTCGCCGATCAGCTCTCCCCAAGGCCCCACGATCAGGCTGTGTCCATAGGTTTCCCGACCGTGCGGGTGACGCCCGATCTGCGCCGGCGCGATAACCCAGGCCAGGTTTTCTATTGCGCGGGCGCGCAAAAGCGTATGCCAATGTGCCCGCCCAGTAGGCACTGTAAAAGCGGACGGGATTGAAAATATTTCGGCACCCCGCTGACTTAACGCGCGATAAAGCTCTGGAAAACGCATGTCGTAGCAAATCGTCAGCCCAAACATCATCTCCTCAACGGTTGCAGTCACCAAATCTTCTCCCGAGGCAATATAGCTCGACTCGCGATAAGCCTCCTCTTCGGAGACCTCAACATCAAAAAGATGAATCTTGTCATAACGACACAGACGTCGACCCGTGCGATCAAACATCAAACAGGAATTGGTCACCAGCCCATCAGCTGCGGGAAAAGGGGTAGAACCACCGATGATCACGACGCCCTGGGCTTTTGCCATCTCACTCAAGAACGCCTCTACCTCTGCGACCCTACGCGCGGCGTCTTGCCGCTGCTCGTTGGTTTCCGCCATTAACGAAAAATTCTCGGGGAGCCCAATCACATCTGCGCCTCGTGCAGCAGCTTCAATAATTAAACCCCGAGCCGCCTCTAGATTGTCATCCAGAATCTCATGGGAGTTCATTTGAACTGCGGCCAGAACCAGGGAAGAATGGGAATCAGTCATCAGCCGCTAATTATCGAGCCACGTGGCGGCCGGATCGCCAACCAGAATATCGAGCCTCTGTGGCTCGTCTCCGTTTTCTTGTACCCAGATAATCGAGTTCGGTATGCCGAAGGAAATAAGCCATGTTCGAAGATCGTCTGCCCATTGTGCCGCACCCGAATCTGCAAAATGACGAATCTTGATCCGGATCATTTCCTCATCATGAACAGAACTCAGTATCTGGCGAACCGTATCGTTGGCTAAAACCGTCGATGTACTCACAACGGCAGGCCAATCAGAACGATCGAGTGTCATCCGCTGAACCGCTTCTTCATTGGCGGTACAGTCCGCAGTCGCACTGAAAAGCCCCATAACGAAAAATGTTGGAAGCGACTTACATCGATGAAAAAATCGAATCATCGAGAACATTTACATCAGCACCACATCATATTTTTCTTGATTTTGGGACGGCTCAACCTGAAGATGAATCGGCTTACCAATAAACTCCTGAAGATCTGCAAGACCCGTTGACTCCTCGTCCAGCAAAAGATCGATTACCGATTGAGCGGCGACAACAAGATAGCCTTTCGCCCCAAAGGCGCGCGCTTCTCGTAAAATTTCGCGAAAAATTTCATAGCACACCGTTTGGGCGGTTTTCTGGGTACCGCGGCCACTGCAAACGGGACACGTTTCCGAAATGCCGCGCTCCAGACTTTCTCGTGTTCGCTTGCGGGTCACTTCTACCAAACCGAGCACCGACATATCAGCAATCTGACAGCGGGTTCGGTCACGAGCCAGCGCACGTTCAAATGCGCTAACAAGCTGATCCCGATGCTCCTCATCTTGCATATCAATAAAATCAACAATAATAATGCCGCCAATATTGCGAAGCCGGAGTTGGCGCGCAATCGCTTGCGCGGCCTCCATATTGGTTTTAAAAAGCGTCTCCTCGAGATTTCGTTTACCGACAAACCGACCCGTGTTGACATCAACCGTGGTCATCGCCTCCGTCTGGTCAAATACCAGGGAGCCCCCCGATTTGAGATTGACCGTTCGATCGAGGGCTTTTTGAATCTCGTCTTCAACCGAGTAAAGGTCGAAAATCGGCCGCTCTCCCGGGTAAACCTCAATCCGGCTCGACATTTCAGGCATCAAATCATCGGCAAACTGACGCATCAAGGCGTAGGTTTCATGAGAATCAACCCGGATTTTCTCGACGTCGTCCCGGGCAAGATCACGAATGACCCGAAGCGACAGCGGTAAGTCTGCATGAATTAGCTGAGTCCCTTTTGCCCCTGCCATCTTCTGTTCAATTTGCCGCCAACTGCGGTTGAGAAACTCAATATCTTTCCCAAATTGAATTTCTTCCTGAAATTCGGCGACCGTTCGAACAATAAATCCCGCTGCCATGGACTGTTGGTCAATCGCCGCGTCGAGCGCCTCCAATAATCGCACCCGTTGATCGAGATCTTGAATGCGCTGAGAGATGCCCCGATGCGTAGACCCTGGCAGTAAAACAAGATAGCGTGACGGAATCGACAGCTGGGTGGTCAGTCGGGCACCCTTACTGCCAATCGGATCTTTCGCAACTTGAACCACGATCTCTTGACCCTCATGCACCAGGTCTGCGATATCTGGTTTTGAGACTTTTGCTTCTGATGCTGTGACTTCAATCCTTTCTACTTCATCACTTAAGCCCGTTGCATCAGGACGATGGGAAGTAAAATCAGACGCGTGCAAAAAGGCAGTGCGCTCGATACCAATATCGACAAACGCGGCCTGCATCCCGGGCAATACACGCACGACTTTTCCCTTGTAAATATTGGCCACAATGCCGCGACTTCGGCTGCGCTCAATGTGCAACTCCTGAAGACTGCCATTCTCAACAACGGCAACGCGTGTCTCCTGCGGCGTCACGTTGACTAATAGTTCTTCGCTCATTTTTCGATGCGCCGATGATGCCAAGTCGGATAAACGTTGGCGTTCTTGAGCAGCCTGAATGTCTCACGAATTGGCAGGCCCATCACGCCATAATAACTGCCCCGAAGATTCTCGACGAAAACCGCCGCCCGACCTTGGATCGCATATCCACCCGCCTTATCAAATGGCTCCTCGCTCGCACAATAATCATCAATTAATGCCTCGGAAAGCGAGCAAAATGTCACTTCGCTGGTCACGATTTCCGACGCCTGTCGGTTATTCCAGAGCACACTCACCGCTGTCATGACTTCATGTGTCCGGCCCGACAACCGCCTGAGCATTTGCTTGGCATCAGGCTCACTGATTGGTTTACCAAGCGCCTCGCCGGCCACCACCACAGTGGTATCCGAACCCAGAAACACATCAATTTTTGAATCAGGTCCCAGCATCTTTTGGGCGGCAACTGCCTTCATCATACTGAGGCGTTTGGTGAGCGATGATGGATCCTCGCCCGGCATCATCGTTTCATCTACTTTAGGCTCCACAATCTCAAACTCATATCCTGCCTGCCTGAGAAGCGCGGCACGACGTGGCGACTGGGATGCGAGACATAAACGAGTCGTCATCACACTTTACCGGCCCGGTGATAGGGGAGACCTTCTAATATCGCGTAGCTACGATATAACTGCTCTGCAAGGATGACTCTCACGAGCGGATGGGCAAGTGTGAGTGATGATAAAGACCACTTGGCATCAACAGCGCTTAAAACCTGTGCCGACAATCCCTCCGGACCACCGATGATAAGGGCAATATCGCGCCCCATATGCATCCAGGTACTTAACGCGCCGGCCAATGTCTCTGAGTCGTAACAACGACCCGTTTGATCAAGCGCAATCTGATAACTGCCTTTCGGAACCGCCTGAAGCAATCGCTCACCTTCTTCTTGAACCACTTGGTTTGACGGCGACTTATTGCCCCGCCGCGGACTCTCCACCTCGATGAGTTCAAGCGACACGCCTTTACTGAGGCGTTTGGCATACTCCGAAAAACCGCGATCGACCCAGTCAGGCATTCGGCGCCCCACAGCCACCAGATTGATCCGCATTTTTTAGGCCTCTGTCGAGCCTTCGACCTGTTGTCCCCTAGTCCGACTAAGTTGCAAGCCCAGACGCTCGTTCCAGAGTCCTTCAAGATCATAAAACTCCCGGGTCGCAGGCACCATCAAGTGCACAATTACGTCGCCAAAATCCAGTAATACCCACTCGCCTTCGCTCTCACCCTCTGCGCCGATCGGTTTAAGGCTGTATTTAACCCCCGCCTCGCGAACCTTTTCCGCAAGTGCCATCACGTGCCGAGTTGAAGTACCGCTCGCCACCACCATCCAGTCTGCGATCTGAGTGAAAGGGCGAATATCGAGCTCGAGAATATTTTCCGCTTTGGCATCATCAAGCGCCTCAATAATCCACTGGCGAATGCCGTCCAGATAATTTTCAGTTTCATCATTCATATAACTGATGCTCCCTTATGTATTGAGCGATAGCAAGAGGTACTTTCATTTCGACTGACTTTTTTTTGGCTAAATCCAACCGGATGTCTGCCGATGAAACATCAACCGGAGGCACTGCCACGGATTTGATCCAGCCTGTGCTGCCGGGCAACGGCATCACACCATCTCCCGTCTCACGCTGGCGCCACCAATCAGGAAGTGGGTTCGGAAAAGTCCAGCCCGGTCGATGCATCACCGCGACTCCAGCAAGATCAAATATCTCCTCCCATCGATGCCAAGAGGGCAAATTGAGGGCGGCATCTAATCCCACGGCTAAGCACAATGTTCGATGAGGGTGCTCGGCTCTTAATTCACTCAGCGTCAATATTGAATAAGAGGGTCCGACTCGATTGATCTCCCGCGCATCAATTGTAAATAGCGGCTGCGCCGCGATGGCTAAGCGCAACATCGCAACACGGTGTTGTGTCGATGCAATGGGTGATGATCGATGAGGCGGCTCCCCCACCGGCAACCAAATCACATTCGTGGCATTAAGTGACTCACACAATCTCGTGACCGCTTGTAAATGTCCGATGTGCACCGGATCAAACGTCCCGCCAAAAACAATGAGGGGCGTATGATCGAACTCAGACAACCGAACGGTCCGTCATCGTTAAGGGCGAGTCGTCCCGTCCCCAAAAACAACATATTTCTGAATGGTCAGGCCTTCCAGTCCCACAGGGCCACGCACATGCAAACGATCCGTGCTGATGCCAATTTCGGCGCCCAAACCATACTCAAAACCATCTGCAAACTGGGTGGAGGCATTGACCATCACCGAGCTCGAGTCCACTTCCCGCACAAATTGCTGACTTCTCTCAAGATTATTGGTCACAATCGCATCCGTATGACCTGATCCATAGCGCCCAATGTGGTCGATCGCCTGGTCGACGCCATTCACGATTCGAATCGCGAGAATAGGCGCCAGGTACTCCGTACGCCAGTCATCTTCAGACGCAGCCTGGCAATCAGGGACCAACTCGCAGGTCCGTTCACACCCTCGAATGTCGACGCCCGCTTCTCGATACTTCGGCATCAATTGTGCGAGAACATTCGATGCGTTGGCCGAATCCAGCAACAGCGTTTCCATTGCACCACAAACACCATAGCGTCGACACTTTGCGTTAAACGCGACCGCCACCGCCTTATCGATATCAGCATCGGAGTCAATATAGACGTGGCAGTTACCGTCCAGATGTTTAATCACTGGCACCCGGGCATCCGCGCTGACTTTTTCAATCAGGCGCTTGCCGCCGCGCGGCACAATCACGTCAATGTACTCAGGACTGCCCAGCATTGCTGTCACGGCCTCACGATCGGTCGTTGATAGTACTTGGATAACATACTCGGACAAGCCTGCGTCGGTCAGGCCGAGGGATAGGCACGCTGAAATTGCTTGGTTGGAATTTAATGCTTCTGAGCCGCCCCGCAGAATTGCGGCGTTGCCCGACTTCAAGCATAAACCCGCCGCATCTGCCGTGACGTTGGGTCGCGACTCGTAAATAATTCCAATGACGCCCAACGGCACCCGCATCCGGCCGACGGTAATGCCAGAAGGGCGGGCATTCATATCATCAATCTGCCCTACCGGATCCGGCAAAGCCGATATCTGAGTTAACCCCTCAGCCATCGCATTTACCCGGTCGGGTGTTAACTCCAATCGATCGAGTAGGGCGGATGACAGGCCCGACGCATGAGCCGCCTCCAGATCTTTCGCATTAGCGGCGAGGATATTTTGCGCCTCACGGCTAATCCGCTGGGCCATCGCTTCGAGCGCGGCGTTCTTCGTGCCTGTGCTTGCTTGCGCAATTTCCTTTGACGCGAGGCGCGCATTTCGCCCTGACGTATCAATCCACGCTCTAATCGAGTCAGACAAATGTAAAACTTTATTCATGTTTTCAGTTATTTAACACAGTATTCCGCTGCAACATGGTTATACCACAAAGCAATAAAACAGCCCGCTCCACCTCCGCCCATGCGCCGCCCGCGGTCTGGGTCCGCCCTTTAATCACGCGGTCAGTGAATGCCAGCTGGCTCAGTAACTGTCCTAACGCATCCGAACTCAGTCTCTTTAACGCCGCGCTGATATAGCGCTCACGACTTCGCCAGACCCGGAACTGCTGAAAAACATTTCGCTGATCAGCACCCGCCGCCATCTCTTTCGACATGGCATAAAGGGCTCGGACCTCTCTGGCAATTGCCCAATTTATCAAAATAGCCTCGTTCCCTTCCCGTTGAAGCCCGTAAAGCATTCTTAAAGCCGTCATTGCCTTCCCGGCCAATGCCTCGTCCACAAGAGCAAAAACAGAAAATCTGGCCTGATCGGCCACCAGAACTTCCAGTCCCGACTCATCAAGTTCGCGCTCTCCCAAAAGAAGTGGCAGCTTATTGATCTCCTGAGCCGCAAAAAGCAGATTGCCTTCTGAGTAATAGGCGAGCCGATCAATTGCGCCACGAGTCGCCTTAACGCCGTTGGCTCGAAGCCGGTCCGATATCCAAGCGGGAAGTTGCTGGGCCGTTACGGCCCGGGCTTCGACTGAAGTCCCTGAGGACTCGACCGTCTTAAACCATTTGCTCGATTGAACCGCTTTATCGACCCGACCCAGGATAATCGAGAGATGATCACTGGGGTCTGCCTTCTCAATAAATTCAATGAGCGCTTTTGCGCCCGCATCACCGGGCTTCCCAGTGGGAAGTCGAATCTCGAGCAACCGGCGAGTGGAAAATAACGACAGCGACTGACCGGTATCGAGTATTTGCTGCCAATCAAGATCAACGCCGGCTGTAAAACGCAGCACCTCGTCGATACCCTGCTGCCGCGCCGTACGACGAATCATGTCGGCACTCTCCTCAATCAGGAGTGGCTCTGCGCCAAAAATCAGGTAGGTGTTCGACAGCCCTTTCTCAAGCTGGTCGGATAGGGCGTTAGACGCTATTCGCAACGTGCGACCTCCCGCCAAGCGCTCTAAACATAGACAGCAGTTAGGGGGTCGGATTCTGGCGCTTTCATTGCGATGCCATCGAGCCGTCGGATAATTCGGCGGGTCACTTCCTCACGCATCGATTTTTTCAAGGCCTCTTCTTCTTGCTTTTTTTGCAGGAGATCGGTACTGCTGTATTCAAGCTCACGGCTGAAATTCAGTGACGTATTACCCACGAGTATCTTGCCCTGACGATCAACCACGCGATACAAAACGTTGTACTCAAGCGTGTATCCTGTCGCCGTACCGTTGCTATCAACAGAAATCACCTTGCGGGTATATTGCACTGTCGCGAGATCAATGATGGCAGTCGCTGATTCCGCGTCCTTCACCGGAGTCACGCCGCTCTGCGTCAGGGCCATTCGTAGGTCAACAACGAGCTGATTATCCTGTCCCGTTACCCAGGGTTTTGACAGGATGGGTCCAAGTTCGACAAGACCTCGTAATTGAAAACCACAGCCGGCAACCAAGCCGACCAACGCAAAAATGACGAGTTTTTTCTTCAGCATCAACAACTTCCCAAAACAATTATCAACGGATCAAGGACTGGCTCACATTATAGCGAGCGCGCCCGTCGGCGGGTTCTAAAAAAGGTCGTAGGACCAGTTTTCCCGGGTAGCGCTTGGTCATGAAATCGGTCTGGGCTTGCACGATGTCCTTTAATGGATACACCTTTGAAACCAGTGGCCGTAACGATCCGTTGTTAATCAGAGACACCAGCGCGCGAAAAACCTCGCGAGACTGATAAGTGCATCCAAACACCGTGAGATCCTTCAAATAAAGCGTCCTCAAATCGACCTCTGCCATAGGACCTGCAATGGCGCCGGAGGTCGCAAGACGACCACCCGGACACAGGGCATCGAGAAATTTACCGAATTGATCCCCCCCAACGACGTCAATGACGACTGTAAAGTCCTCTTTTGGGAGGGAGGCGTCTCTGTCCAGCACGCTTTGTGCGCCCGCGGCTAAAACCGCATCCGCTTTGGGGGCAGCTGCAATCGCAGTGACCCGAGCGCCTTTCTGGCGAGCCAGTTGGACCGTCGCCAATCCAACGCCACCCGACGCGCCCGTCACGAGGACTCGGTCATCATCGATCACATGTGATCGGGTCAGAAGGTTCAGCGCGGTGCCGTACGCACACGGCATGGCGCCAATCTCAATGTCCGTCAATGGGGATTCACTCACATCAAATAGTTGATCCGCCGACACGCAGCAGTACTGTGCGAACGCGCCATCGCGCTCAGAGCCCAGCGCCTCAAAATAGACCGGTGCGCCCGATTTTTCGATCGGCTGGTTCAGCGCACAAGTGACGCGGTTTCCAATCTCCGGTGAACTCACCCCGTCACCCAGTGCAACCACTTCACCGCAGAGATCGCCGCCTTGTATGCGAGGAAACTGCAACGCGCCGCCCCATGCGCCATCAGCGTTGATCTCTCCGGACACCGCATTGGTGGCAGCAGTCACGGTTTTGGCATACCACCCGAGGCGCGTATTAATGTCAGTATTATTCACGCCGGCTGCCGACACCCGGACCAGCACTTCGCCGGCCTTGGGTTGTGGCGTCGGAAGATCATTGCGCCAGACCAGTTGTTCCGGTCCGCCGTGACCGACCAGCTGAACGCCAAACATCGTTTCAGGTATCACGCGTCAACCACTCATGGGCGTCCGTAGGCGTATCAATTCATCCGGGCTGTCGATCTTAAATGACCACATTCACTAATTTGCCGGGTACGACAATCACTTTGCGAACATCGTGATCACCAATATGCCGGGCAATTGTCTCATCAGAAAGAACAGCTTCCCGAATCTCAGACTCATCCGCTTCTGAACGAATCTCAACATGCCCGCGGAGCTTTCCATTAACTTGCACCACCAGAGATTGTGTTGCTGACACCAGGGCACGCTCATCCACCTCAGGCCATGGCGTATCAAGAAGATCTCCCTTCATATCAAGGGCCTGCCATAGGGCGTGACATAAATGAGGTGTAATAGGCGCAAGCACCCGAACCAAGATACCGAGGGCTTCTCGCATCACCGCGATTCGCTTGTCATCAGCGCCCGGTTTAAAACGATCAAGCGCATTGAAACTTTCCATGCAGGCAGCAACCACGGTATTAAATTGCCCGCGATCCATATCACGGCTTATTTTCTGTAACGCCCCATACAACACTCGCCGCAGCGCCTGACTTTCCTCATCAAGATCCGCCGGCACGCCTCGATCAACGGACACCTGTTCCAGATTCGAGTGCACTAAAGTCCACAGTCGCCGCAAGAAACGCTGCGATCCGGCGACAGCATCATCATTCCATTCCAGCGCCTGGTCAGGCGGCGCCGCAAACATCGTAAATAAACGAACCGTGTCGGCCCCGTAGCGATCCACTAGGGTTTGCGGGTCCACGCCGTTGTTCTTGGACTTGGACATGGTCGTCCAGCCTGTTGCATTCAATGCAACGCCATCCGAGAGGCGGCGGGCGCCCAACGTTTTGCCTTTTGCATCTTTCTCGGTCTCGACGTCTTCAGGTTTGACCCAAACACGCCCATGCTCCGTACTATCGTGGTAGTACGCCTCCGCCAGAACCATGCCCTGACAAAGCAATTTGGTCGCCGGCTCATCGCTGTTCACAAGACCGATATCCCGCATCAGTTTGTGCCAAAAACGGAAATACATAAGGTGTAACACCGCATGCTCGATACCGCCGATATAGTGATCAACCGGCAGCCAGTAGTTCGCCCGTTCATCGAGCATACCGTCAGCACCCGGTGTGCAATACCGTGCGTAATACCAACTGGACTCCACAAAAGTATCAAACGTGTCGGTCTCCCGCTCAGCGTCCTTGCCACATTGCGGACACGTTGTCTTGCGCCATTCAGGATCAGCCTTGATCGGGGATTGCACCCCCATAAAAGTCACATCCTCGGGCAACAGCACGGGCAAGTCTTTTTCAGGCACCGGCACCGCGCCACACGCATCACAGTAAATCACCGGCACGGGGCATCCCCAATAGCGCTGGCGAGAAACACCCCAGTCTCGAAGGCGATAGTTCACTTTGCGTGTTCCAATGCCTTTTTCTTCAATAAAATCAGCAATGCGCTCAAACGCATCCTTGAAAGGTAAGCCACTAAACGATCCCGAGTTCACCGTCACTGCGTCTTCTTTAGCCGGCCATGATGCCTCGATCACGTCGATCTCAGTGTCGTCCGCAGGCCTGACCACCTGAATAATCGGAAGGGAATAACGCGTTGCAAACGCATGGTCTCGCTCGTCGTGAGCCGGCACCGCCATGATGGCGCCCGTGCCGTAGCCCATCAGAACAAAATTGGCGACCCAAACCGGAATTTTCTCCCCGCTAAGGGGATTGATCGCATCGAGTCCGAGGGATACGCCTTTTTTCTCAGCGGCCTCAAGATCGATCTCGCTAACGCCGCCACTGGCACACTCTGCAACAAATGCTTTTATTTCGGGATTGTCGGCCGCAGCGGCAACAGCAAGCGGATGATCCGCGGCCACGGCCATAAAAGTCGCCCCAAAAATGGTGTCCGGCCGGGTCGTAAATACCCTGAGTGGCTCACCGCCATCGGCCAGGGCAAAGTCGACCTCCAGCCCGGTTGATCGTCCAATCCAGTTACGCTGCATCGTTTTGACCGAATCCGGCCAACCCGGCATTTCGTCAAGATCCTTAAGCAGTTCATCGGCATATGCAGTAATCCGGATAAACCATTGCGGAATTTCCCTTTTTTCAACCACAGCGCCCGAGCGCCAGCCTTTTCCATCGATCACTTGTTCATTAGCCAACACCGTCTGATCAACGGGGTCCCAATTGACCACGGCATTTTTTCGATACGCGAGTCCTTTTTCGATCAACTGACCAAAAAACCACTGCTCCCAACGATAGTAATCCGGGCGGCACGTTGTGACTTCGCGCGTCCAATCATAAGCAAAACCCATCCGGCGCAGCTGCCCGCGCATATGCTCAATGTTTTGGTACGTCCATTCGGCCGGCGGCACGGCACGCTGGATCGCCGCGTTCTCGGCGGGAAGCCCAAAGGCATCCCAACCCATCGGTTGCAACACATTGCGCCCGAGCATCCGCTGATAGCGGCTAATGACATCGCCAATGGTGTAGTTACGAACATGCCCCATATGTAACTGCCCGGAAGGATAAGGCAACATCGAAAGACAGTAATATTTTTCGCGGGTGGGGTCTTCCTCAACCTCAAAACTTTTCTGCTCATCCCACCAGGCTTGAACAGTCGTTTCCAATTGTTGGGGCGAATAATCGGATTCCATACGATTTCCAGTCAGGGGCGGTGCTGCTCAATTCATCGCAGCGCGGTCGCAATATTAAAATGCGAATCTAGTTTTCTTTTTTATCTTCGGGGGCCGGCCAGTCGGAGAAGGGGAAAGGCCGCTGATCCGAATTGAACGTCACATACTGAAGCGCCGAAAACGTGAAGGCATTCAGATCAGCCAAGAAATTCCGAAGCCGGTCTGGATCCTCCCCGGTCACCAATCGGGCGACAAATATGAAAAGTGCGCCCAAACCGGTCAGCAACAACACAATCTCAAAGACCACGACAAAATAAAGCAGCATAAAAAGCAGTCGGACCCAAAGTGATCCGTTAAGCACTCGCTCTCGCATGTCAACACTCATTGGCTTTCTCTATTCAAAAAGGGACGCTTAAGAAGCGGAGAGATTTTACACCATCAATGGTCACACCAAACGCCGGCCAAGCCCTTAATTAGCTGCAGTCCTGCCCGATCACAACCGTTCGTTACCCTTCAAAAGCAGTCAGATGGGTACTGCAGCGCCAACAAATCTCGAAGGTGGCCGGATTGGATTCGCCGCATTGCTCACAATCGATATTCTTTTCCGGTGCGCGCTCATATTCTTCAATAATCGACCGGGCCAGTGAGCACTGCTGTTCGCGGACAATCCAGACTTCAGGCCAAACTGCAGTGGCGGCAAGTTCACCAAGACCTCCCGCCGCATGCTCATTAAAGGTGTGGCAATGAATGCCGACCGCCTCGAGCATCTGTTGAACCAGGCGGGCCTCACTGAGCGTGGATGCGGTATAAACCCGTTGCAAAGTAATCGCGCGACTTAGCGCGCATTAGGAATACAAGTGTGCTCGAGACGCCGCGAGCTTGTTATTCCGCTCACGCGTGAATACGACCTGAAAAAGCTGGAGTGCGCCGGAAAGAAAAGCCGCCTTGGAGCCCGCCAAATAAAGGCGCCACGCGCGGGTAAAGTTTTCATCAAACTGCTCGGTCACTTGTTGGTGTGAAGCATCAAAACGCGATAGCCAAGCCTCCAGCGTCTTCGCATAATGCAGGCGAAGATTTTCCACATCCAAAACAGAGAAACGATGCGGCTCAAAAATATCCATCATCTCACCCAGCGTCGGAGGATAGGCGCCGGGGAATATTCGTTTCTCGATCCAGGCATTCATGAGCCGGGGTCGATTTCGGCCAATGGTATGTATCAGCCCACGGCCTTCAGCCGTTAGGCAGCGATCCACGACATCCCCAAGGTCTGGATAGTGATCAAGTCCCACATGTTCAAGCATGCCCACCGAGACAAACGCGTCATATTCGCCCTTGATGTTCCGGTAATCATCAAGCACATAGCTCACGCGATCATCGTAGCCCTCCGATTTGGCGCGGTCCGTTGCGTAGCGAACCTGCTCGGCGGACACATTCCACGAGGAAACGGTCGCACCGTAGTGAAGCGCCATATGTCTTGCCAGACCGCCCCATCCACATCCGGCTTCTGCCACTCTATCCCCGGGGCGCAACTGCAGTTTTCGACAGACATGATCCATCTTGGCCTGCTGCGCCGCTTCGATCTCCATTGCGTCTTCCGGAAAATAAGCGCAGGTGTACTGCATCTCACGATCCAGCCACAGCTTGTAAAAATCATTGCCGATATCATAGTGGTGATGAATATTTTCGCGAGACCCAGCCGGTGTATTGGCGCGCGGCGATCGTTGCTGAACTCTTTTGACCACCTTGAAGATACCCTTGGGCTCTGGCGTCTGATAGACCTCGATCAAAAATCCGATTAAATCGCCTTCAACCGTGATCTCGCCAGTCGAAAAGGCATCACCAAACCCCACATCCCCTTGCCGCAGCAGATTCGTAAGGGCGAGGCGGGAGTGAATATGGACCGTTGCGACAGAAGAACCGTGACTCGGCTCAATCCGAAACCCGTCCCACAGTTCAACCGCGTATTGACGGGGGGCCATCGCGTGAATCACGCGGGCTAGCAGGTATCTCTCGTACGCGCGGGAAGGGTTGGATCCTTGCAATCGTCGAGTCGCACTTCGGGCGTCAGCTTTTTCTTGATCAAAGACGGGGTTAGGAGTCGCCATCAACGTACACGCCAG
>JADHSN010000052.1 GCA_016776875.1 Gammaproteobacteria bacterium
TAACCGAATCTCTGTTTCCCGCTCAGACCGACTCCCAAGTCCAATCCATCACCATCGGCGAACAACTCAAGCTAACCGCTCAAGCTTATCCCCAAGAAGCAGCGCTGGTTGAGGTCGATATCGACGGCGATATTGGCCGCTCTTGGACCTGGTCCTCCTTGTTCACTGAATGTGAAGAACAGGCGTTTGCGTTAGCCAGCCGATTTCTGCCCGGAGAGCGCGTTACGGTGTGGTCACCGAATACGCCGGAGTGGGTCATCATGGAATTTGCCTGCGCGATGGCTGGCATTGTCATTGTCACTGCCAATCCGGCTCTACAGGCAAGAGAACTACGTTACATCCTGGATCAGTCGGAATCTGTCGCTTTGTTCCTGGTGGAGACTTACCGCGGTAACCCGATGGCAAAGATTTCGGTTGAGGCTTGCAATGGTCTAAGTGGAATACGCGAATGTATTGACATGAACGATCATCAAGCGATGCGGCGCGTACTGAACCCCGTGGATGTGTTGCCGAGTGTTCAGCCAGAAGATGCGGCCATGATTCAATATACCTCTGGCACCACCGGCTTTCCTAAAGGTGCCGTACTGAGTCACTTGAGCCTGCTCAACAATGCACGATTCTATGCAGATCGTCTCGGTGTAAGCAGAAATTCCGTGTGGATCAACATCATGCCGATGTTTCACACCAGCGGCTGCGGCATGGTCACCCTGGGGTGTTTGCAGGCCGGTTGCAAGATGCTGATCGTCAAACTGTTTGAGCCTCCAACCATTTGCCGAGTTATCGAGCGGGAAAAAGTCAGTACTATTCTCGGCGTGCCAACTATGCTCGTTGCCATACTGGAGGCACTGGATAAGGAGTCCTACGACGTCTCCTCAGTAGAAATGTTTTCCTCGGGTGGAGCCATGGTTGCCCCGGAGTTGGTGAGGAATATTAAACGGCTGTTCAGCTGTGGGTTTGGGACCCTTTACGGACAAACAGAAACGTCGCCAGTAATCACCCAGCACTTCCCCGATGATTCCATCGCGGATATTTGCGACACCATCGGCCAGCCGTTGCCGCAAACCGAAGTCAGCATCCGCAGCGTGGAATCCCAGAAGGTGCTGCCGGTCAACGACGTAGGGGAAATCTGCGTCCGGGCCTATTGCAACATGATCGGTTACCACAACAACCCCCAGGCGACGAATGAAGCGATCGATGCAGACGGCTGGCTGCACACCGGAGATCTGGGCAGTATGGATGACCGGGGGTATCTGAAAATCACCGGCCGGGTAAAAGACATGATTATCCGAGGAGGCGAGAACATGTTTCCCGCGGAAATCGAAAACGCTTTGCTCGAGCATCCCGATCTTGCTGAGGTGGCTGTAGTAGGTATTCCCGATGACAAATGGGGAGAGGTGATTGCCGGCTTCTTTCGCACGGAAGACAATCAACCCACGGCCGCAAAAGATTTACATGATTTCTGCCGTGAACGGCTTTCCCCTCAAAAAACACCAACGATCTGGTGTCGGGTAGAAGAGTTTCCGATGACGGGCTCGCGAAAGATTCAGAAATTCGTCTTACGCGAACAGTTTCTCGAAGGCGTCTACCACCCCCTTCCACTTAATTAGAGTCCTTTTGTTCTCGCCTGTCTTTCTGTCCCGACCGTCACAAAATAATCAATCTCAACATCAAAAAGGCAAAACGAAAGTGCGCCTTGCCTCCTTTCATTTTTTGTTTTTAAGTGATGATTTAGTAATACTTCAGTGTAATCTTGTTTTTGAATTCTGATTTGAAGCTTGCTTAAAGAATTCAAAAAATTGTCTGGTTAATATAGAGATAAGTTTATGATTGTGAGGGACGGCAGCCCTATCAGGAATACCTCGGTTGAATTGCCGATCAGAGTTTAGACTTTAGCCTTTTCAAGGATAACCTAGTGGAACAAAATCGGGTCTTTGATTACATCATTGTTGGCGCTGGATCAGCTGGATGTGTTCTAGCCAACAGGCTAACTGAGCAATCGTCCAATCGGGTCTTGCTGATAGAGGCTGGGGGGGATGATCGAAGCATCCTCATTCAAATGCCAGCCGCTTGTGGAATGGCAGCACGTGACCCGCGTTTCGATTGGGGGTACACCAGTGAACCTGAACCATACTGTGACGGCCGCCAAATTTTGGAGCATCGCGGTCGAGTCCTTGGAGGCTCTTCAGCTATCAATGGCATGGTTGCCAATCGCGGTAATCCCAAGGATTATGATGCGTGGGCAAGCGAAGGCCTTTCGGAGTGGCGTTATGAAGAGTGTCTGCCTTATTTCCGAAAAATGGAAACATCAGATAAAGGTAAAAGCGAGTTTCGAGGCGACAGTGGACCGCAAACCATAGAAACGTGCAACGCAACGCACCCCCTTCACCAGGCATTTCTGAAGGCTGGCCAACAAGCCGGCTATGGAATTACTTCGGACCAGAACGGCAAACAACACGAGGGCTTTCACGTTGCCCAGAGTTTCACACGAAACGGTCAGCGCTGTAGCGCAGCGAAGGCATATTTACATCCTGTTATGCAACGGGAAAATCTGGCCGTTTTAACGAATACTCTGGCTCACCAAATTCAGTTTGATGGCAAACGTGCTGTTGCGGTACTTGCAGAAAAAAATGGAAGGCAGACTCGGTATGAGGCAAGTCGCGAAATAATTTTATCTAGCGGTGCGATCAATTCCCCTCAGCTTCTTTTGTTATCGGGAGTTGGTGACTCTGTCCATCTCGCCAGTCACGGCATCACCACGGTAGCCAATGTCCCCGCGGTCGGAAAAAATCTCGAAAATCATCAAATTGTGCCAATCACTTATGCGACGCCAAAAGGCGTTTCATGGGCTCAGAGTTTCAAAGGCTTGGGGAAATACCGTATCGGTCTTGAATGGATGCTGTTGAAATCCGGATTAGGCGCATCAACTATCTGCGAGACTGGCTGTTTCTTTAAGAGCTCGCCTGATGTTGACTACGCAGATCTTCAGCATGAATTTTATGCCATGACCGCTGATATGGGTGATCCCGTCGCAAACTTTGAGGACGGTTTCATGTTCTCGATGGGTTTAATGCGGCCCGAGAGTCGCGGACAGGTGATGCTGAAATCAGGCAATCCCAATCATCACCCCTCAATCTCATATCATTTTTTTGAAGCAGCGCGTGATCGCCAAGTTATGATCGACGGTGTCAGACGAACACGTGAGATGGCAGCACAACCCGCTTTTGATGGTTTGCGAAGTCATGAGCTGGCACCAGGGGAAGACGTGCAAAGTGATGATGAAATTATGAGTTGGCTCCGCGCGACTGCCTCAACGGAATACCACCCCACCTCAACCTGTCGCATGGGAACTGGCGATAATTCTGTTACAAATTCGGAGGGATTAGTTCACGAGACAGAAGGATTACGCGTCGTTGATGCGTCAATCATGCCTCACAACGTGACCGCTAATCTCAACGCGCCTGTCACCATGATGGCGGAAAAACTTGCAGATGTCATTCTGCGTTAGATGGCCAAGCCGGGATAGCTTAAATGAATCTAAAATGTCTATCATCAGTTAGTACAAGTCATACTCATCAGTAACAAATCTGTCATCCCACAATTAACTGAACATCGCATGAACCATTCAGTCTCTCGCCTAACGTCCGTCCGATGCGCCAATGCGCTGACCGCATCCGGCTGGCAGAAAAACTGCGTTGTGCAATTTAGTGATCAGGGCCGCATTGAGAGCGTTCGGGAAGATGAAACCTCTGATGTAGACCTTTATCTTGAGGGTATTGTTATTGCAGGCATCCCAAACCTGCACTCTCATGCGCATCAAAAAGCGATCACGGGATTAACCGAACATCGAGTACCGGGTCAGGATGATTTCTGGGGATGGCGTGAACTGATGTACCGCGCTAATTCGCGACTTAACCCTGAACAGCTGCAGATAATCGCCAACTACCTTTATATTGATATGTTGCTCAAGGGGTATACATCTGTTGCGGAGTTTCACTACCTGCATCATCAGCCCAATGGCACTCCATATTCAAACCAAAGTGAAATGTCGGAACGCCTTTTCGACGCAGCCTCAGAGGCCGGTATCGCTATCACTTTACTGCCCACGCTTTATTGTCGTGGCGGTTTTGAAAATGAACCGATCAAGGACGCACAGAATCGGTTCTATCACGATCCAGATGGCTATCTTAGGCTTCTTTCTGAATGCCACTCGCTCTGTGCTGAAGATCCTGACCGCTCGATAGGCATTGCGGCCCATTCCCTACGTGCCGTTTCTCCCCAAGATTTAAACGCCACAATAACGCACGCAAAAAGTATTCTTAAGGACGCCCCGATTCACATTCATGTGGCCGAACAGATAAAAGAAGTAAATGACTGCGTGGCGGTCAATTCTGCTAGACCCGTTAGCTGGTTATTCGATCAATGTGATGTCACTCATCAGTGGTGTCTGATTCACGCGACACATGTCGATCGTGAAGAACAAGCGCTAATTGCCAGAAGCGGCGTGACCGTTGGACTCTGCCCCGCAACCGAAGCAAATCTAGGAGACGGTATTTTTCCCGCATCAGAGCTAATAGCAAACAATGGCTTTTTCGGGATTGGATCTGACAGCCAGGTCAGCACATCTCCGGCTCACGAGCTTCAGCTTCTTGAATACGGACAGAGATTGAGTCGGCAAAAGCGGGCGGTACTGGTTACAGATGCTACAAAAAGTAATGGTCGATCACTCATAGACGCCGCAGTCATTGGCGGCAACCGGGCGCAAGGCGAGTTTGTATGCGGACTACAGCCCGGGTCACGGGGTGATCTCGTTGAGCTGAATTCGGACCATGTTGAATTCTCTAACCGAACCCTCGATCAGGTCCTGGATACCTGGATTTTTTCAGGCCCGTTTAATCCGGTAAAAACCGTGATTGTCGGGGCAAAGCAGGTTGTTCAAAACGGGGTGCACCCGAACCGGGAAGCTGCAACAACGGCTTATCGCAGGATGATCCAATCGTTGGCACTCACCGAAACGTGAAGACTCCAACTAAAACTGAAACTGTACCCATCCGAGATATAAGAGCGCGTAAACCCCGATTGAGCACAATGCAAAGATAATTCCGATCGCCCATTTTGTTGAGCGGAACCTCCAAAGCAGGCTCACCACGATTACTGTAGCGGTTATGGGCAGTAGCAAGGCATCCATAGTGTTTACCGTCTCTTAAAAGTTGAGAAAGAGGAAGGGGGCCGGATATTCCCTCCCAGACTGGTCAAACAGTGACCCCAGATTGGCGCCGTAAAGGCAGCATCAGTTTCAAAAAGCGTGAACACACCCAGCACTTTTAAAATGACCACTTAGATGTCGTTCCATTTTTAGACTCTGCTCGTCATTGCTTCACAATTTTAAAAGTTAGAAAAAATAAAATAATATAAAAAAATTTACTCGTCCGGTTTCCGAAAATCTGTTAAAACCGTGCTCATGCAAACCTATACGCTAAACCCGGGTCACCTGATCTTAAACGAACTACGAGAAATCAGATCACAACCCATCCAAATCTCACTGCCTGACTCTGCTTGGGAGCCGATCAAACGCAGTCATCAGCATCTCATTGCCGTCGTGCAACGGGGAACGCCCGCATACGGCATCAATACAGGTTTTGGCAAACTCGCAAAAACTCAGGTCGATGTCAACGACTTATCAACGCTACAATATAACCTGATCCGCTCACATGCTGCCGGCGTTGGCACACCGATTGATCTGCAAGTGGTGCGTCTCGCGATGATCCTCAAACTTCTGAGTCTTGCTCAGGGATATTCAGGCGTGCGACCAAAAATTATTGAGCACTTCATGGCAATGCTCAGTCACGATATTGTGCCCGTTGTCCCCGAAAAGGGCTCGGTTGGCGCATCGGGTGATCTCGCGCCGCTTGCTCATCTATCTCTCCCATTAATTGGGGAAGGAGAGGTTTTTTTAAACGAGACCAGAATGCCGGCAGCTAAAGCGCTACAGATCGCTGGGTTAACACCCCTTGTGCTGGAGGCAAAAGAAGGGCTAGCCTTACTAAACGGCACACAAATTTCTACGGCTCTCGCCATCGACGGTCTCTTTTCGGCGGAGCAAAATCTTGCCAGCGCAATTGTGATCGGCTCAATAACAGTAGACGCAACGCTTGGAAGTTACGTCCCTTTTGATCAGCGCATCCACGAAGTGAGACGGCAATCTGGTCAATCACGAGTCGCTAGCCTATACCGGACACTGCTAAACGATAGCCAACTGAATCAATCCCATGCAAATTGTGACCGTGTTCAAGACCCATACAGTCTTCGCTGTCAGCCACAAGTGCTGGGGGCATGCCTCGACCAACTCGATCACGGCGCCAAAATACTATTACGCGAAGCCAATGCAGTCTCCGATAATCCTCTGATTTGTCCAGAAACCGGTGAAGTCCTCTCTGGCGGAAATTTTCATGCGGAGCCGGTCGCAATGGTGGCTGACAACATCGCGCTCGCCATTTCCGAGACCGGCAGTTTGTCAGAGCGACGGATCGCGATGCTCATCGACTCGAGCATCAGCGAGTTACCGCCATTTCTTACCACCAAGGCAGGACTTGAATCAGGCTTTATGGTTGCCCATGTGACTGCAGCTGCACTCGCCTCAGAAAATAAGAGTCTTTCCCATCCCGCAAGCGTGGATAGCCTGCCCACCTCGGCGAACCAGGAAGATCATGTCAGCATGGCAACATTTGCTGCAAGACGGCTACGCGCCATGAACGAAAACACTCAAAATATTCTGGCAATTGAATATCTTGCTGCATCACAGGGGATTTCATTGCGGCGACCACTCACATCCTCATCTTGTGTCGAAACGGCTGTTAAAAAACTACGACGGCAAATACCAGAGTATCAGGAAGACCGAGTGTTCTATCCTGATATCGATACAGCATCGTCCCTGATCAGTCACGGTGAACTCGCCACGCTGCTGCCCACCCAACCACTCGACACGGTAGTCGACGCATCATGACCAAGATTCTCGATATTGCACAAGTCGGCCATCCAGTGCTGCGTGAACCCACCATGGAGCTGAGTCTCGAAACGCTTGCACATAAAGAAACGCAGTTATTTATCGACGAGTTGATCGCGACTATGCGGGCGGCTAACGGCGCGGGGCTCGCCGCCAATCAGGTTCACCGGTCGCTTCGTATCTGCGTCATTGAAGTCCTTGATAATCCTCGTTACCCCTACCGCCCAAACATCCCGCTTACCGTGCTGGTTAATCCTATTCTCACGCCTGTCGGTAACGATACGTTTGAAAATTATGAAGGATGTCTTAGTGTGCCTAATCTTCGAGGTAAGGTGCAGCGACACTGCGAGATTGATGTCACCGCGCTAGACCGCCACGGCAACCCGATAAAGACACGCGTTAAAGGAATGACAGCAGCAACCTACCAGCACGAAGTTGATCACCTCTTGGGAATGCTTTTTTTGGATCGAGTTAAAGATTCGCGCAGCCTCGTGACCTGGGATAATTTTGAACGCTATCATCAGGCGCAAGTCGCCGAAACAGTCAAACAGCTGGTGTCCCGCTACGGAAGCTGACCCGACCCAAAAGTTTACAACAAGCATTATTACCCCATCGTCCATCCAACTCATCAAAATGAAACTCAACCGATACGCACCCGAAAGACATATCGAAGCGCCCAAAGGGCCCGAACTGCAATGCAAGCATTGGAGTACGGAAGCACCCATGCGGATGCTGATGAACAACCTTGACCCGGCAGTTGCCGAGAATCCGGCAGAGTTGGTTGTTTATGGCGGGGTGGGTCGAGCGGCACGAGACTGGGACAGCTTCGACCGGATTATCTCCTCCCTCAAGACGCTTGAGATTGACCAGACATTGCTTGTTCAATCGGGCAAACCCGTTGGCGTCTTTCAGACCCACGAGCAGGCGCCCCGCGTCCTGATCGCTAATTCAAACCTTGTCCCGCATTGGGCAACCTTAGAGCACTTCTCGGAACTCGATCAACGTGGACTGATGATGTACGGTCAGATGACTGCCGGCTCTTGGATATATATCGGCTCCCAAGGCATCGTTCAAGGCACCTTCGAAACCTTCGCCGAAATGGCGCGACAACATTTTGGCGGATCTGCAAAAGGTCGATGGATCCTGACAGCAGGTCTCGGCGGCATGGGCGGCGCCCAACCCCTCGCGGCCACCATGAGTGGTTTCTCCATGATCGCCGTCGAGTGTAATCGAGCGTCTATTGAATTCCGACTCAAAACACGTTACCTCGACGCCTGGGCAGACACGGTGGAGGATGCTCTTCATCTTGTTGAAAATGCGCATGCTGATGGCAGGGCAATATCGGTGGGTCTGCTCGGAAACGCAGCTGAAATTTATCCTGACCTCGTTGCCCGCTCTCAGTCTGACCCTCGATACCAGCCGGATGCCGTCACCGATCAAACCTCTGCTCATGATCCTCAAAACGGTTATCTTCCAGCGGGATGGACAGTAGAAGAATGGACAACGCGGCGCAAGACCGATCCCAACGCAGTAGCCGCTGCGGCAAAAGCCTCCATGGCCACCCAGGTCAAAGCCATGCTCGACTTCTGGGACCGGGGGGTACCAGTTGTCGATTACGGAAATAATATTCGCCAGATGGCCCAGGAGTCCGGCATCGCCAACGCATTTGATTATCCTGGCTTCGTACCCGCATACGTTCGACCGCTGTTTTGCAGGGGAATTGGTCCCTTTCGCTGGGCCGCGCTCTCGGGAGATCCTGAAGATATTTATCGAACTGACGCGAAAGTAAAGGAACTCATTCCAGACAACCCCCAGCTACACCAATGGCTGGATATGGCACAAAAAAGAATCTCGTTTCAAGGGATGCCAAGCCGAATCTGCTGGCTCGGTCTCGGCGATCGCGACCGAGTGGGACGAGCTTTTAACCAAATGGTCGCGAACGGCGAACTCAGCGCGCCCGTTGTTATTGGCAGAGATCATCTGGATAGCGGGTCGGTTGCCAGTCCAAACCGCGAAACCGAAAAGATGAAGGATGGATCTGACGCCGTTTCCGACTGGCCGTTACTGAATGCACTTCTCAATACGGCATCCGGCGCCACCTGGGTTTCCCTTCATCACGGTGGTGGTGTCGGTATCGGCTTTTCCCAGCACGCAGGCCTCGTTATCCTCGCTGACGGCTCTCATTCTGCAGACCAGAAACTGGCTCGGGTCCTGTGGAATGATCCCGCGTCCGGCGTAATGCGTCATGCCGACGCGGGCTATGAAGAAGCAATCGATTGCGCAAAGGCACACAATCTAAACCTACCCGGTATCAGTACCTGAATTCAGGTACTGATCAGAAGTCTAAACCGCGCTCTGAAGGTCCGCTGCTAATGATTGCTTCACCTCTAGACTGATCTCTGTTTCATATGCGTACTCAGGGTGATCAATACCAAAGCGCACTACCGCGTCCCCTTTAAATCCGGCAATGTCCTGCTCCGATAATTCAAAGCGTAAAAAATGAACTGCCGAGGTTTTGTCGCTGGTTTCCCTTTCAAGATCTTCATTGGCAATCGGTCGAATACGATCGTTTTCCCCAACTGCGAGCCACACCGATCTCTCGACCCCAAGTAGACGTGCCAAGGCTTCGCGGCGCTCGTCAACTTCGGGGTACTCAAGCATAAAAGTCGCCTTCAGATTGGACCCATCCGGGATAAGTGGATTGTACGAGTCAAGTTCTTCCTGGATTTGGCCGGCCTCAAAAATGCGCTCAATGCGGAGCATCTCTTGAACCTGATATTGCATCGTTAATGCATCCTCAAAATACAGCGTCGCATTCTTCCCGATGGTAACGCGCCGATGGGCTTTATGATCCAGCACCTTTGCTCGGAAAGCTTGTCGCTCGGTCGAATAGGCTTCTAGAGAAAAAAGATCTTCTCGGGTTAACGTGTTCATAGTTACTCCTGTCATCAATTAATTTAAATGCCATACGCCTGTTTAAGCAGGCTAATCGGGTGTGCCGGCTCACTACCGTCGCTAACGCCATTGGCGATGTGATGGCCCGCAATGGGGCAGTCGCTGCCATAATGATCCGGATTATTTTTCTTCACTGCGTTGATCACCGGCCTACCGATTTTCATCGCCTTATCAAACGTTTCGACTTTCACGCCATAAGTCCCGTCATGACCAGAACACCGCTCGATCATGGTGACTTCTGTACCCGGTATTAGCGAGAGAAGGTCACGTGTTTTGGGGCCCGCATTCTGGACACGCTGATGGCAGGAGGCGTGATAAACCACGGTTCCAAGCTCATTCTGGAATTCAGTACTCAGTAGTCCCTCGGTATGGCGCAACATCAGATACTCAAAAGGATCATAAAATGCATTGGCCACTTTTTGGACATCGGGATCATCAGGAAAAAGTAGCGGCAACTCCTGTTTAAACATCAACGCACAGGACGGCACTAACGCCAGCAGATCCCAGCCTTCATCAACACATTTGGCGAGATGCGGAATATTCTGCTCCTTGGCTTTCTGTACTGACTTGAGATCACCCAGCTCGAGCTTCGGCATTCCACAACACGCCTCTTTTTCTGCAATCGAGACCGGAATGTTATTGTGCTCGAGCACGGATAACAGATCCTCTCCAAGGCCCGGCTCGTTGCGATTGACATAACAGGTTGCAAAAAGTGCAACTTTGCCTTTGGTCTTTTTGCCCGGCACAGCACCCTCTCCCAGAGGGGTCAATCGTTTTGCGATCCTTTTTCTCAATGGCCGAGACTCAAAAGGCGGAATTCGGGCGTCAGCGTGAATACCTGCCACTTTTTCCAGCGCTTTTCTCATCGGTTTTGTGCGATTTGAGGCATTCACCACAATAGAGACGCCGGGCAACCCGGCCGTTTTCCCCACCGCATCAGTACTTGTGAGCATCTTGTCGCGAGCGGACGCGCCTTCTTTTTGGTAACGCACCGATTTGGCCCGCAACATCAAATGTGGAAAGTCTATGTTCCACTCATGGGGCGGAACATAAGGGCATTTGGTCATGTAACACAGATCACACAAATAGCACTGATCGACCACTTTCCAGTAATCCTGCTTGTCGACCCCGTCGACTTCCATCGTCGACGATTCATCAACGAGATCAAAAAGGGTGGGAAAGCTGTCACACAGCGATACACAGCGCCTGCAGCCATGACACAGGTCAAACACGCGTTCAAGCTCCGTCATTAACTTCTCTTCGTCATTAAAATCCTTACTCAGCCAATCAATTGGATGACGAATTGGGGCGCTTAAGCTTCCTTCCATTTTTAACTCACCGATCTAAATAAAAATTTGCGAGAAGCGCCGAAACGCTTCTCGCATCGTCAAATAAACAGCTCTTAACCGTCTAATGAATCCAAAGCCTTCTGGAATCGATTGGCATGGGAGCGTTCGGCCTTTCCAAGCGTCTCAAACCAATCAGCGATCTCATCGAAACCCTCATCACGAGCAGTCTTCGCCATACCGGGATACATATCGGTGTACTCATGAGTCTCGCCCGCGACAGCGGCTTTCAGATTGTCGGACGTACCACCAATGGGCAGACCCGTTGCAGGATCTCCTGTTTCCTCAAGATACTCAAGGTGACCATGGGCGTGGCCTGTTTCCCCTTCTGCAGTCGATCGAAACACAGCAGCAACGTCGTTGTAACCTTCAACATCGGCTTTTGAAGCAAAATAAAGGTAACGCCTGTTTGCCTGCGATTCACCGGCGAAAGCGTCCTTCAGATTTTGTTCTGTTTTGGAGTCTTTAAGTGACATGTCGTTCTCCGTAAGGTTTGTTTATCAATAATTCCGGATGTACGTTTTATCCGGAATTCGTAATATAAGGTCAAGATATTAATATGTATAATCGTTTGTTATAATAATATTAATAGTTTTTTCCT
>JADHSN010000053.1 GCA_016776875.1 Gammaproteobacteria bacterium
TTATCGACAGGGATATGTACCAATCGATGGGATTACATTACTCGCTTCGTCTCCGAACTTCGTACGGGCACGGTTAATATTTGGGAAGTGCCGGGGTACCGAATCGAGATGTCTCCTTTTGGGGGCGTCAAGGACTCGGGGCTTGGTTATAAAGAAGGTGTCGTCGAAGCTATGAAAAGCTACACCACGGTAAAAACTTATTCTCTACCCTGGTGAGGGCCTGGCGTTTCTCGGAGCTCCTGCTGAATTGAGGGCTCCGAGTAGGACAGATGAATGTCGCGTTGCGGGAACGGAATCTCGATACCTTCTTGATCGAACCTTAACTTAACGGCCCGAATTAGATCCCAGCGAACATTCCAGACGTCCTCGCGGGCCGCCCACGGACGGGCGATAAAGTTAACAGAAGAATCGCCAAGAGATTGGACGCGAATGTTAGGTTCGGGCTCAGGGAGTACCTTGGGATGCTCCTTTACAACCTCTGCCAGAATGCGCTCCACTTGTTCTATATCTGAGCTATAACTGACGCCAAATTCGAGGTCGACTCTCCGTACACGCTGGGCAGTGACATTTTTAATAACGTCTCCCCAGATCTTGTTATTGGGAATAATTAATGTCTGATTGTCAAAAGTGTTAATGGTCGTGCTGACCAGACTCATTTTTTTAACCAAACCTTCTTGACCTGCCACTTGAACAAAGTCATCGACATCGAATGGTTTATACAGCAGGATCATTCCACCGGCGGCAAAGTTTGCGAGAGAGTCCTGCAAAGCAAAGCCAACAATAAACCCGGCGATGCCTAAACCGGCTAGCATTGGGCCAAGTGATATTCCGAGTTGGCCAAGGATTAACAAAATCCCGACGGCCATGACCACACCACTTGAGATGGAGATCAGAACGTTTTTATGCAGTTGCGAGAGCCCACTCGAAGAACGTTGCACCGCAGCTTTCGTGGCTCGTCGAGCAAGGGCTGACAACCAGCGAGCGCCCAGAAAAATAAGCAGAATAACTATCGCTTTTAGGGCAACGTTCGGCCCGTTTTCCTGTAGGGAGCCCTTAACGCCGCCCCAATAATCGCGAATAATATTCTGGAATACACGACCCTTAAAAATATCAATCGAGAGAACACCGCGTTGTTTGACCACAATCGCTTGGTAGACATCGGTCTTTACACCGACCAGTTTTAGAGCCTCGATAATTTCCGACAGCTGTTCGAGCTCTCGTGCGTGGCGGTTCTGAATTTCAGAGTGCGCCACAACGAGGTTTGTGTCGTTGGGATCCACCGCACTGTCGTTGGAAATCTGACTGGCTGCAGCCGCAGAAAACTCCAGCAAGCCGACCAGGCGTTCGGCCTGCCGGATAAGAATCAGTTTTGCTTGTTGTTGGAATGCGATAGTTGGGATACCCAATGCGTCAAGTGTTGGGATGACTTGCGCCATTGTTTTCAGTGTTTGGTAGCGAAGTTTCTGCAGGCTATTAATGTATGCTTTTGCTTGGAAAACATCGGAACCGGCAAGATCCGGTAGTTTTTGCGTCGCCTCATTTATCCGAATATTGTGTTGAGCGAGCATGTGGATCACCTTTCGCTCAAGATCATTTAAGTTTTCGCGTAACTGTTTTTCAACTGATTGACGAGTGATGTTCTCTGTTGGGAGATTGCTTACCGCCTCTGCGATGGCGATTGTTTCGGATATGAGCTCCAGAGCGAGTCGGTCTCGCCGATACTGCAAAGCTGCCTCTTCCCCGTCGGACAGTACTAGCGCGCCACTTTCATAGAGTTCAAGGTGAGCGAGTTTTCGATGGAATTCTTTGCTCAGAATTACTATTGCTGCCTCTTCAACGGTCAGTTCAGGCGGATCAGTTTGCTGTGCAACGACGTTGGGGGCTAAAAGGCAACAGCTCAAAAAACATAAAACTGGCGATAAACGTAAAAAAAATGGGAGTCGCATAAGAAAAATAATGTTTTTAAAAGGAGTGGTTGGTGTGCAATGGCCAGTTCCGCAGGACTAACGGGGACGAAAATTAATCGAGACCCATATTTAATGGGTCAGCGCGCTACCCTTCAAACTTATGAGGCGAAGGATACGGCAAACATCCCCAATTTGCTATTTTTCAAGTCATGCACGACTGTGGAACCTATGAAAGGGTACCGCTATTCGCCTTATATTCTATTGAGCAAGCACACGATCGAAATGAAAGATTTGGGGTTCTCGTCAGTTTTTATGAGGTCCGCTTTAAGTAGGCCGCGACCTCGAGGGCGGTTTCACGACCACGCTCAAGGCCGCCATTCACGGTGCCGGGTTGGGATAGATGCGTCGCTTCTCCAGAAAAGTAAAGCCTGTTTCCAAGGCTGACCCCGAGCGCCTGACGAGCTAAGACTTTTCCGGGTCGAACGGCTGAATAAGCGCCATCAAAAAGCGGTACCTTCCCGCATGCCGTTGCAAACCCTTTCACAAAATATTTTTGAATATCGTTACCTAGCATGCTTTTAAGGCCATCAAGGCCATAGGCGACTACCGCCTCCATAGGTTCGAGTTCTAATAAACGGGCTTGAGTGCCTCCAACATAACCGTAGGTGAGATGAGACTCATTTGCGTGAGTGAGGTAACCCACGCCTGTTTCATCATGCTGCTGCTGAGTAACGTAAGCGTCAGATCCAAAGCCAAATATGTCAGTTGAAAACTTCAGGCCGATATAATTCATGACGGCCATGTCAATGTCGTGAATCGCTTGCAGTTTTAGAGAGGGCAATTTGGGGGAAAAAGCGATTCTTTCTGCGGCGAGCACGCCGGTTGACACTGTGAGGATCGCGGCACGAGCCTGGATCGTACCGGTGGACGTTGTGACGCTGACCCCGGAACTTCCCCAGTTAATATGAGACGCGCTGGTTCTTAGAACGGCGGGCACCTCACGACCATAATCTGCGACGACATCCCCGTAGCCCTGCCTGCAAAACCAATTTTTTGCATCCAGACTATTCCACCAGCTTTTCGGGGACCAGTTTTTGGAATCCTGAGCCATGTCCCAAACCCCGTATTCTGCAGCAACGGTGTATCCCCACGGCATTGAAAAAAAATCAGGCCCGAGGGCCGTGTGTGCGTTGTCATCAGGCCCACTCGCCGCGCTCAGCGCAGAGCGTTTGATGCGACGATTAAATAGGGCGTCAGTTTGGCGAAGATCATCGAGTTCCTCGTTTGTTGCTTTCCGGTTACCCACGAAGTACTCGGCTCGAAGTGGATCTTCATAGACATCAAATCCATTGATTTGGGCGTGACTGATCAAGCGGTTGGCAGGAGATGCCCTCATCCAATGGGCATGCGTATCGAACGGACTGTTAAAGATCGAATGATTGGTATGAATCCGGCCTCCGATACGATCGTTTGCTTCAATTAAGGTAAACGTGATTTTTTGTTCAGCAAGCGTCCGAGCCGCTTCAAGTCCGGCGATGCCGGCACCAATGATTACCACGTCCGGATTTGAGTCCGAGCCCGCAATTGCTAATCGATGGGATAGACCTAGAGCGACCAGGCCTTTGAGTAATCGCCGACGATGATTTTGTGGTGTACTACGCATTGTATGGCTTCGATAGCGTGCTCAGCGATCGCGGTATTCTCGATGATCTTGAGCGTAATTTAAAAACTAAATTTTTCTGGCAGACTGTCTGTCGTTCAATACTGAATTAATAGAGGGGGTAGTTTAACGTTGCGTAATTCCCAGCACGATCTGTTGTTTGAGCCAGTTGATATTGGCCCGGTCACGGCGAAAAACCGGTTCTATCAAGTGCCGCATTGCACGGGCATGGGATGGCTGAGACCCAAAATGGCAGCTGCACTACGCGGTATGAAGGCCGAGGGCGGCTGGGGAGTGGTGTGTACTGAGTGGTGCTCAATCCACCCGTCTTCTGACGATCTGCCTCATCCAAACGCTGCGTTGTGGAGTGACCGCCATATAAAAGATCAAGCGTTAATGACCGATGCCGTTCATGATCATGGCGCGTTGGCGGGAGTGGAACTCTGGTTTGGCGGGGCGCGGTCAGCAAATCATTACACCCGGGAAACTGCTTATGACGTTGCCAGTATTCCTAATCTGGCGGGCCATCCCTATCAGCCGCGGTCAATGGATAAATCTGATATTCGCAATCTAAGACATTGGCATCGGGAGGCAGCATTACGCGCCAAGGCAGCAGAATTTGACATTGTTTATGTTTATGCGACGCATGGTTATCTTTTATCTCATTTTTTATCAGCAGAGACGAATGATCGAACAGATGAGTATGGGGGGTCGATGGAGAATCGCGCGCGATTGCTTCGAGAGCTGATTGAAGAAACCAAGGAGGCGGTGGGTGATCGATGTGCAGTTGCTGTTCGCTACTCGGTCGGGGGTGATGATGGGGAATCGGACACGCTGACCACCGAACGTCGAGATTGCCTTGAGATGCTTGCGGAATACCCCGATCTTTGGGATATCAATATTAATAACTATGAGCGCGAGATGGGTGTTTCCCGATTTTTTGAGTCAGGGTCGCTCGAGGAATATATGGCTTTCGTAAAGTCGGTCACAACAAAGCCGGTCGTAACGGTAGGTCGATTTACGTCGCCGGATGCAATGGCTTCCCAAGTGCGGCGAGGCATCGTGGATTTTATTGGGGCAGCTCGCCCATCGATTGCGGACCCATTTTTACCTCAAAAGATCTTTGAAGGCCGGCTTGAGGATATTCGAGAATGCATTGGCTGCAATATCTGTTACACCGGAGATGGACTTGGGACGCCGATTCGATGCACCCAAAATCCAACGATGGGGGAAGAATATCGTCGTCAATGGCATCCTGAAATCATTGCACAAAAAGATTCTGATTCAACGGTTCTCATTGTGGGTGCGGGTCCTGCAGGACTTGAGGCCGCGCGGATGCTTGGCCAGCGAGGCTATCGCGTGATGCTTGCCGAAGCGACTCGAACGCTTGGAGGAAGGGTGACCCGCGAAGCCGCGCTACCGGGCCTCAATGAATGGATCCGGGTGCGAGATTATCGTGTTCAGCAAATTGAAAAAATGAACGAAGTCGAAATTTTTCGTGAAAGTGAGCTTAATTCAGAAGACGTTATTTCGACCGGTGCTGATCATGTCGTTATCGCGACTGGTGCTTCTTGGCGTAAGGACGGTTTAGGTCGATCACACCCATTCGCCTATGCGGCATCAGAGCTACAGGGAAATATTTTGACACCGGACGACATCATGGATGGCCAGACTCCTAGCGGACATACTGTGGTTTATGATGACGATAGTTTTTATATGGGGGGACTTATTGCTGAGAAAATTTGTCTCACCGGGCAACAAGTCACCTTGGTGACGCCAGCGGATGTGGTGTCGGCGTGGTGTGATTACACGTCAGAGCGGTTTTACGTTCAGAAGCGGCTTCTGGAGCTCGGTGTAGCACTTCAGACCGGATTTCAGCTGGTGTCCTACAACGGTCACGATGTCCGGGTTGTGAATACCTATACGGACCGGACTCTTGCCATTTCCGCAAATGCTCTGGTGATGGTAACGGCACGTCAACCAAACGATCGGTTATATCGAGCGCTCGAGACCCGATGGCAGGAAGATTCCGCCATCGGGATACGCTCGGTCACGCGGATCGGCGACTGTGAAGCGCCAGCGCTGATTGCCGCTTCGGTTTATGCTGGCCACCGATTTGCGCGAGAGTTCGATATCAAACCTGATGCCGAGATGAATCCCCGCTATGAGTAGGGCGCGGCGCTCATTTATGATCCGGAGATGACATTATGCTCGGGTCCAAAGGGGAAGCCGGTGATGTTCTCTGAACCGGTTTCTGTGACAACCAGAATGTCATGTTCCCGATAACCCCCCGCGCCTTGTTGTCCCTCGGGAATTGTGAGCATCGGCTCCATTGAGACCACCATGTTTGGTTCCAGCACGGTATCAATATCTTCTCGAAGCTCTAGTCCGGCTTCTCGGCCGTAATAATGTGACAGTATGCCGAACGAGTGACCGTATCCAAATGTGCGATATTGCAGAAGGTCCTGTGCAGCAAAGTGCTCGTTAAGTTGGGAACAGATCTCGGCACAACTCATGCCGGGTTTAATCAGCGATAGACCAAGCGTGTGCGCATCGACGTTGGCTTGCCATATTTTCAGCGACGCTGGATCCACATCATCGAGAAATAACGTTCGCTCGAGCGCTGTGTAGTATCCGGAGATCATAGGGAAGGTGTTTAGACTCAGAATGTCGCCCTTTTTTAGTTGCCGGGTGGTTACGGGATTGTGAGCGCCGTCGGTATTGATTCCGGATTGAAACCAAACCCAGGTATCCCTGATTTCACTGTCAGGATAATGCTCGGCAATCGCAAGCTCCATGGCGTCTCTGCCAGCCATCGCAACATCGATTTCCCGGACACCTGATCGGATGGCGTCGCGAATCGCTTCGCCCCCGATATCAGCAATTAACGCACCGCCTCTAATCAGATTGATCTCTTCTTCAGACTTCATCATTCTGAGCGACATGATTTCACTGCTGATGTCGTTAGTTTTTAAGTTCGCGTGAAAGGTTTTCAGCTTGCTATGAGATGCAAGTGTAAAGTGATCGCCTTCGATACCAACGATATCTGCATTGGGCATTACGTGAGCAACAGCACGCCAGTAGTTGTCGCGTTGCCAGTCGGTATAAATTAGGTTATCGCCATAGCTTCGGCGCCACGGTTGACCAAGATCAATATTGGCAGAAATTGTGGTGCATTCGGTTTCGGTAACGATGCACGCATAGGGTCGACCAAAACTGCAATATAAGAAGCCGGAGTAGTACGCAATATTGTGCATTGACGTGAGGAGAACAGCGCGCAATCCTTTGCTGGCCATCAACTGCCGCAGCGCGGTGAGTCTTCTATCGTATTCGCCGGTGGAAAACGGAAGGGGACTTTTTGAGCCGTTGTGCAACTCAAAAAATTCGGGTCTGAGGGAAGTTGTTTTCATCTTGATCACCTGTGTTGCACCGGGTGACTTTTGTCGAATCGACCCGGTAAATCATCCGGGCGTACAGGATGCCTAAATACTAGATTTTGCGACTTGAATCTAGCGCTAGGTACTCACGGTCGCGACGCCATCGCGAAAACGCCGCGATTATAAAGGCTACAGGATCAATCTTTCAACTCGCGATTTGCCAACCAATAACGGTTTAATTTTGCTTATAATTTATTCGACTTTTGATAGAGGGTATATGTCGTGATGAATCACTACCACCGTAACTGGCTTTTCGCTCTCCTTGTCCTTGTCATGACGGGATCGGCAGTGGCCTCCGATCTTGAAAAGGAGCAGCGCTGGCGTGATGAGGTCGAAGATCTGATCATGGATGGAGAATCGATTGATTTGATGGTCGATGATCGGGCGATCTTTTCTATTTTTACCGAGGCTGCAACGGACTCAAGATTGGGCATGATCGTGGTTCATGGTACCGGTATTCATCCCGACTGGGAGCAGGTTGTGCAACCTATTCGAGTGGAAATGGCAGAAGCAGGCTGGCACACACTTTCCATACAAATGCCAATTCTTCATAACGATGCAGAATATGAAGAATATGCCGCAATTTACCCTGAAGTGCCTGGCCGTCTTAAGGCGGCAGAACGTTTTATGAAAGAAAAGGGGGTTGAGACTTTGCTTATTGTCGCGCACAGTCAGGGCGCCACGATGAGCAGTTATTTCCTGTCCCGCAATCCTAATCAGGTCGATGGATTCATTGCGATTGGAATGAATTCAAATCAAAAAGATCCTAACATCAACAGCGCGGAATCGCTTAAGAACATTAATATACCCGTGCTTGACCTTTATGGCTCCGAAGATCTTCCGTCGGTTTTAGAAACTGTTGAGCGTCGCGCGCAAGCGGGACGCCACAATGCTCGGTATTCTCAGCAGATCATAAACGAAGCAAACCATTTCTTCGATGGAATGAATGATGAACTGTTAGAAGCCGTTGCAACCTGGAGTTCGACTTTCGAGTAGCGCGAGCGGGCAGCCTGAAGTTGGAATTCCGCCTAGATTTTATGACGGGTTGCCAGCGGCGGGATTTATGCTTCGTGGGACGAGCCGCCAAAGCCAGTGCCAGATGACAGTGGCGCCATTCTTATTAATCTGGAGTCCGAGACTGCGGCTTGTCGGTGGATCACAGCGTCTCGGTATACGGGGTCGCGAACCATTTCGACGAAAGACGCAACGGAAGGATATTCCGCAATAAAACATTCATCCCAAGTAGCGTCTTGTGGACCAATCAGCATAAGCTCAAAGTGGCCTCGCCATATAATGCGCCCGCCGAGTCGGGAAAATACCGGGAAGCTTTCTCTGCCATAGTTGGCATAGGCTTCTGAGCCAGTGGCGAGCCGGCCGTCAGGATACTGTGCTTGATCTCGAAATCGGACGAGGTTCAACATATGAACCGGTCCTTCACGATCGTTTGCCCGGAATTGCGCAAAACGCTCCTTTGTGGGATCAACATAATCTGTCATAGCGATATCCTCAGGTTCAAGGTGCGCGCGTCCTGTTTTGATCTAACCTAATGCGCGTTTTTTCGATCCGCTTCAATTAACGCGTTATTCAGATCAGCGACGTCCTGTTGGGCAGCTTCGCGTAAAAGAATGCTATCCGCGCCTGACAATACTAGATGATGGCCGTTTTCATACAGGCGCCCAGCATTCCAATCGGCAAACGGGATAGCGCCGAGAAATTTGCCGGCCGCTAATGCTGCGCGCTCGATTTTCTCAAATGCTTCAATAAAGCCTTTTGATTTAAATTGACCTAATTGCCCGAGCGAAGCGGATAGATCGATCGGACCTATAAAGAGCATATCGATGCCATCAATGGCGGCGATGTCGTCAATTTGATCGACAGCTTCTTTTGATTCAATCTGCGCGATTAATAAGAAGTCATTCTCCATCCATTGCTGATAGTGGGCGATGTCTTTGCCGTAATTCGTCGCACGCAGCAGTATCGGCGCGGCACCTCGGATCCCCTCGGGACCATATCGACAAGCTGAAACCACTTCGTGAGCTTCTTTGGCATTTCGGACGTTGGGCACCATCATACCCATGGGTCCAATATCCAATATTCGTTTGATCGTGTTGCAATCGGCACTGGTGGCTCGAATCATAGGCGGGCAGTCCCGCGACTCCAAGGCTTGCATCATTGAAACCGCATCAAGTACCGATCCTGCGCCATGCTCGAGATCGATCATCGCCGTATCGTATCCGCTCATGGCCATGATTTCTGCCGCGATTGGGTTGAAAGTTTCGATCCAACACCCGTTGAGTCGGGCGCCAGATTTCAATTTTTGTTTAAGAGAAGGGGATCGCATGAATCTAAATTCTTTGGTTTGGCAGGTGTATGATTGAACGGATTATTTAAATCTGGGAGCATCATATTTTATGTCAGTTTTTAGTGATAGACAGAAAGTTGAGCAAAGGATGGGCATTATTCCTGAGACGAAGTCGGTCGCACGATTTGTGCCCAGCGATAGCATTTTCAAGCTCGATCTCTGTTTTGATGTCGAGAAATTACGAGCGTCTCTCGCTGATTGTCTGGAAAAAGTGGGATATGCCAACAACGAATGGAAAGCGCAAGGCTTTGGCATTTTGCCGTTAAACCATAGGGCGGACGATAACGACTTAAGCGCAAATGACTTGTCCGGACGTTACTGGATGCGCAAAGATGACCGCTATATCGAAGAGGCCTTCGAGGATTATGTTGCAGAATCCGCGTATACGGAGTTTGATTCTCGTCTTATCGGAACTTACTTGGAGGAGGTATACCGCGCGCTATGTGCACAGTTTCCAATTGGACGCGTGCGGATTCTCTCTAAAGAGGTCTATAACTGTAACTCATGGCATCGGGATCCTGAACCGCGACTGCACATTCCCATTGTGAGTAACCCAGGCGCCTTGTTTGTGGTGAATCATCACGTTACCCATTTACCCGCTGATGGCTCCGTGTATTTCACCGATACTCGCGGATACCACACAGCGATTAATGGCGGAATTGAGCCGCGTGTGCACCTAGTAGCCGCTCTTGCTTTCCCCCCTTCGCAAAATTAGGAGATCGATTGATGAGTGCAATTTCCACCTCTCCAAATATCAAGTTGGATACGGATCGAATCGTGGATTCTGACTACGTTGGGGAAGGCTGGGCGCCAGTGGAACCTGGGTCGGATCCGGTGCTTTATGGGCATGCTCAGGTTAACCCTCAGGGGTGTTTTGAGGTGCGAAGCTATCAGACGTTTACCCTGACTTATACCGTCGGCCGTTTTGGACTTGATGACACGGGGGCGATTCGCGTGGTTTTCCGGGCAATGGGGGATACCGGCCGAATGCAGACAAACGACCCAGCGGGGGATAACTATGTGACTGCGTCTGCCAGTAACGGCGTGACGCTATCGGTCAATTATGCAGGTCGAGGCATGAGTGCACGACCGCGCTGGAAGTCGCTTACGGTCAACGTATCCAACGGATATATGCGCGAAGGCGACACCATCACGATTGTTTTTGGAGACACTAGTCAGGGGTCGAATGGTCTCAAGCTGCAGACCATGGTGGAGACAGATTTTGAATTCAAGGTGTTGGCCGATGTTTGTGCGGTTGGGCATTTTATTCCGATTCCGGATACGCCTACCATCGATATCGTGCCGGGTAACCCGGCGATCTGGAAAGCAGTGTTACCGAGCCTTCGCAGGCCCGGCGAGCGCTTTCATTTCGGATTGAAATCTGAGGATGAGTGGGGAAATCCCACGCCACTGGCCTCTGCAAAGCTTCAATTCAAGGCTACGTTAGAAGTTGAGGGGTTGCCCGAAATTTTCGATTATCCGCTGGGGAAGCGGGCCGTTATGTTTGAAAACCTACGGGTCAACGAGCAGGGCGAATTGCGGATTTCGGTCATTGAACGGGATACCGGTACGATTCTCGCCGAGTCTCATCCCATGCTAAGTCGTCAGGGCCAGATTAGCGGTTACTGGGGTGATCTTCATGGTCAGTCAGGAGAGTCTATCGGGATTGGAACGGCGAGAAGCTATTTCAATTTTGCGCGAGATTGTGCATTCCTTGATCTCACGTCCCATCAAGCAAATGATTTTCAGGTCAATAACAAGTTTTGGTCTTATTTGAACGAACTTTCGCTTGAATTTCTTGAGGAGGGCCGGTTTGTCACTTTTCCGGGATACGAGTGGTCAGGCAACACGGCAGTGGGTGGTGATCGAAATGTGTATTTTCGCCAGGAAGGGCGACAGATTCATCGCTCATCACACGCGTTGCTGCCGGAACGTGGAGACCTTGGTACGGATGCGCCTGATGCAAATATGCTCTTCAAAAAACTATTGAATGAAGACTGTGTGATCTATGCCCATGTCGGTGGTCGTTATGCAGATATCGCCTATGCACACGATGGGCGTCTGGAGCGGTCAATGGAAATTCATTCAGCATGGGGTACCTTTGAGTGGATGCTGACAGATGGATTTGCGCTTGGACACCGGAGTGGCGTTGTGTGTAACAGTGATGGACATAAGGGTCGGCCGGGCGCGAGCTATCCTGGCGCTTCAATGTTTGGCGCATACGGCGGCCTAACCTGTTTTCTGGCCGAAGCACTTACCCGTGATGCGATTTTTGATTGTCTGCGCCGGCGTCATCATTACGGAACGACGGGCACGCGACTTTATCTTGATGTACATGCCGAACTGCCGACCGACGGCAAGCGCTACGACGATGATCCTAATATTTTTCCTGAAGCGACTTTTGATCGGGTTTCGCAGGTCATG
>JADHSN010000054.1 GCA_016776875.1 Gammaproteobacteria bacterium
AAAATGAACTAGTCGCGGCTGCCAGCCGGCTTGAAGGGATCCGGTCGGATTATTTGCCCGAGAATGTGAGCAAAAAACTTAATCTAGTTGCGTCAAATATTCGAGCCACATTTCTTCTTGTAGAGGATGTCAAGAATGCTCATGCTGCGAAAGCAGAAGTAGAGGCGGAATATCGACCATTGCATAAACGAGTACGGTTTGTTCAGAATCAGATTCGGCGATTAGACCGAAACATTGACAAGATAGAGCAAACGCTTGGTCGCATTGAGCGTGGGGAAGCTTCAGAGATTTCAGTGGCAGATTTCAATCGTAAGGTTGATAAAATGGTCGCCGAAAAAATCGTGCTTGAGAGTGAAATACCTGCGATATGGGAAGAGCGGAACGCGGCCTACCTTAAGCTTCTGAAAGACGATAAAACCAAAGTCAATGCTTATCGTCGTAACGTTGATGACGCTTATATGGCTTTGGTCGAAACTCAAAAACTGATTAACTCAACTCCAGAATTTAAAGAATTCGGTCCGCAGCTTGAAAGCATGTATCAAGATCTGCCGACGCTTAGCCCGGATATTGCTATGCAGCAGCTCAAGATTCTTCGAAGTGCGCTGGGCGGTGTTGATGGTACGAGCAAGATAAAGTCGCGGGTTAATAAAAGCCGCAAGGCGCTTAGAGGTGACAATCCCAATATCGAAAAAGCACTTTCTGAGATGGGAAAAGCGATTGCCCTCTTTAGAGTTGAGGTTGAATGGCGGGAAAAAGCCTTCGCAGATCTTGCAAGCCCGCTTGCAGAGATCGATGCCGTCGTCAGTAAGACAATCGGTCTCAGGCAGCAGGCTAAGTTGACAAAGGAACAGGCACTGTTTGTGGCGAGTTGCACTGCAGATCATAAGGATGTTTCTTTGAATTTCTGATTAATGTCGCTTTGCAGCGTAAAGTAAATGCTGTTTTTCGTACGAAATTAGAGTAAATCTATGACAATCGATCCCACTGTGGCCGATTTGCTTGCCAGAGCAAGGGCGGCTCAAGCGCTCTACGCAAAATTTAATCAAGCTGAGGTCGACGATGTTGTTGCTGCGATTGCGTGGGTGGTGCTTGAGCCGGGTCGCAACCAACATCTTTCTGAACGTGCCGTCGAAGACACAGGTCTTGGTGATATTGAAGATAAATTTAAAAAAAATCATCGAAAGACGCTGGGACTGCTTCGAGACTTAACAGGCGCGCCATCGGTTGGTGTGATCGCAACAGATACAGAGCGAGGTCTTATTGAAATTGCACGACCGATCGGTGTGGTCGGCGCGATAACACCCTCTACGAATCCGGTTGCGACCCCAACAAATAAGGTGATGAATGCGCTGAAGGGAGGGAACGCAATTATTCTTGCACCTTCACCTCGAGGCGAGGCGGTATGTGGGGAGTTGGTAGATTTATTTCGTGGTGCGTTAGACAAGATCGGTGCACCGGTAGATTTGATTCAAAAATTACCCCGTCCGATAAACAAAGCCACGACCCAGGCGCTGATGGAGTCGGTCGATTTGATTGTCGCGACGGGTTCTCAAAATAATATCCGCGCCGCCTACTCGAGCGGCACCCCCGCTGTCGGAGTAGGCGCAGGTAATGTTGCCGTTATCATCGATGAGACTGCCGATTATCAACAGGCAGCTGAAAGTATTGTGGCGTCGAAATCTTTTGACAACGCGACCAGTTGCTCATCAGAAAACAGTATTGTTGTTGTGGAAAGTGCAGTCGGTCCACTACTTAAAGCATTATCTTCGTGTGGCGCGCACCTTCTCACAGGCGACGAGAAGTCCCAACTTCAGGAATTGATGTGGGTCAATGGAAAACTGAATCCTAAAGTGACTGCGCGGAGTGCGAAAGAGATTTCGCAAATGGCAGGGCTTTCAGATTCCGGTGGACCTGATCTGCGAGTGCTTTTGGTCGAGGAATCAGGGGCTGGCGCCGATTATCCATTCTCGGGTGAAAAATTAAGCCCGGTGCTTGCAATGTATCGTGTGCCGGATTTTGAAGCCGCTCTTTTGAAAGTAGACGAGATTTATGCATATCAAGGGGCAGGACATTCGGTCGGGATTCATACCTCAGAAGAAGGGCGTCCCTTAGAGATCGGATTGAAACTTCCGACTTGTCGCGTGATTGTTAATCAGGCGCATTGCTTTGCAACGGGCGGCAGTTTGGATAATGCGCTACCTTTTTCGCTTTCGATGGGTTGTGGAAGTTGGGGCAGCAACAGTATCAGTGAGAATATGAACTATCGACATTTTATTAATACTGTTCGTGTCGTTCGCAGAATTAAGCCTCAAACAATATCTCCTGATGATTTCCTGATGGGGTACTGGTCGCGCTATGGGAAATAGGACGCCCATGGATTTCGCTGACATACGCGACTGCCGTGATCTGACTATCCAAAGCATTATTGATCACTATGCACTAAATCAGCCCGAAAAAGTCTTTGCTGTTTTTCCAGATGAAAATAGCCAGATCACCTGGGCCGAACTTCAGGAAACCGCTCGACAATTAGCGCAGTATCTTTTGAATCAAGGGTTAACCCCAGGTTCGCGAGTAGGCATGTTGCGTGGAAATGGTCGAGCGGCATTGGAGCTTTTCTTAGGCGTGATGTACAGCGGCTATACCGTCGCCACATTTAATCCGGTGGCAGGCGGGGGCGCTCTGCGCTATGTATTTAGTCACTCTATGATTCAGATTGTTTTTGTTGATGAGGAAAATAGAGCGCTGGCAGAGGAAATCAAAAAAGAACAAATGCCGGGGTTGAAAATAGTTAGTGGCGCACTACATCAAGGATTAGAGTTGCCTCGTCTGTCATCCCCAGTGGCACTGACCGAGCCTTCTGCGTTGGATGACGCGTTGCTGATATATACGTCTGGCACGACCGGCAGACCCAAGGGTGTCGTTCACTCTAATTCAAGCTTGCTGGCGGGTGGCGCAAATACTGTAGCGGCACATCATCTCACAGATAAAGACAGAGCGCTGTGCGTGTTACCGCTGTGTCATATTAATGGACAGGTGGTGACGGTGATGGCGCCGCTTTTGAGTGGCTCGTCAGTCGTGATGCCGAGTCGGTTTCGGGTCTCAAAATTTTGGGATTGGATAATCCGTTATCGGTGCACTTGGTTTAGCGCGGTGCCCACGATCATCTCCTATTTGTTGGGGGCCGAGGATAAAGAGAGTCAACCCCTTCTGGACCACCTGAGCTCGGTTAGGTTTGGGCGATCGGCGTCAGCGGCGCTACCCCCCGCGGTGCACAATGCATTTGTCGAGCGTTTTGGTATTCCATTGGTTGAGACTATGGGCATTACCGAGACAGCTGCCCCGATTTTGACTAATCCGCTTAATCCAGAAGGGCATCGTATCGGCTCACCGGGTAAATCCTGCGGTAATGAGGTTCGCGTCGCTAATAATAGCGAAGTAGTTACTGAGATAAACGCCGAGGGGGAGATTCAGGTTCGAGGTCCAAATTTAATG
This sequence comes from Gammaproteobacteria bacterium, assembly GCA_016776875.1. Classification (GTDB taxonomy): domain Bacteria; phylum Pseudomonadota; class Gammaproteobacteria; order Arenicellales; family UBA868; genus UBA868. The sequence continues at coordinate 3,493 of JADHSN010000054.1, forward strand.
TCACGCTATCTTGACGCGCCCGACAAGACGGCGGAGGCCTTCACGAAAGACGGATGGTACCGCACGGGCGATCTGGGACGGGTTGATGAGGACGGATATGTTTTTGTAACTGGGCGCATCAAAGAATTGATTATTAAAGGGGGCGAGAATATTGCGCCACGAGAAGTCGACGATGTCTTGTATCAGTTCCCTGGTATTTTAGAAGCCGCGGCGATTGGTATTGCAGATGACAACTATGGCGAGGAGATTGCCGCTTGTCTGGTGCCTAGCCCAGGCGTTGTGATTGATTTAAAGGCGTTAAGCGCGCACTGTGAAAAACATTTGGGGCGTTTTAAAACGCCCCGTGCTTTTCATCTCATGGACGAGTTGCCGAAAGGTCCTTCTGGGAAAATTCAGCGCCTAAAACTTGTAGAGACTGTCAGTAAGGATAATTGAGGGCCTTGTTGTTTCGGGGCGGGGATTGAGAGGCGCTGTTCCAAGCGTTGCAAATTATGAAGCACTTTCTTAGCGAGAGATTAATTCAGTGTCCCTCGACGCTATTGTCTCAATTGACTGCAGTTAAACCTGTCGCGACCGCTATCGTAGCGGCTGATCATCCAATTGCGCTCGACAGCGCTCGCCAAGCCTTCGACGCTGGCGTCATTCAACCGGTCCTAATCGGCGGTCTGGCAAAAATCTCGGGGGCGGCTGAGCATATTGGTTGGGATATCAGCTCTTTTGAGTGTATTGAGGCTAATGGTGAGAGCGAAGCCGCAGAAGAAGGCGCTCGCCTAGCCCATGCCGGCTCGGTCAATATGATAATGAAAGGGCATATCCATACAGATGCCTTTATGCGACCCCTTTTAGCGAAGGGAAGTGGTATTCGAGCAGGTCGTCGGCTTTCCCATGTCTTTCATATGAGTCTGCCCGACCGGGACGATTCACTTTTACTGACAGACTGCGCCTTAAATGTGGCGCCTGATATTGAGACCCGCATCGCAATTATCGAAAATGCGATTGAACTGTCTCAAAAGTTAGGCTGCTTTCGACCTAGGGTCGCTTTATTAGCGGCCTCTGAGGTAGTCGTCGATGCGATGCCCATTACAAAAGAATGTCAGCAGCTCACTGAGTATTTTGCTAAACGGGATATTGCGGCTGAGGTGTTTGGACCCCTTGCGTTCGATAATGTTGTTTCCGAGACCTCAGCGCAGTTAAAAGGGATTGATCATAGTGTTGCGGGTAACGCCGACATTATCGTTGTCCCAACGATCGAAACAGGTAATGCGCTTTTTAAAATGATGGTCTACTTTATGAGTGCTTGCGCGGGTGGGATTGTACTAGGCGGGTCTGTGCCAGTACTTCTGACGAGTCGCGCGGATCCCGCCGCCGCAAGGCTTGCGAGCGCTGCGCTAGGCGCTATCTCGTCACGTTGAGTGAATCGTATTTAAGTCGTATTGCGCCCATCAATTTTTTAAACCTTTTTAAGAGAGTAATTCATGAGCATTGAGATTGGACAAAAAATACCGGACGCGACCGTTTATATCATGGGAGATTCTGGACCGGAGTCACATGAGACTAGCCAGCTTTTCACAGATAAAAAAACTGTTTTGTTCGCGTTGCCAGGCGCTTTTACGCCAACTTGCTCTCGTTCACACCTGCCGGGTTATATCGATCATTTTGGAGATTTCGCTCAAAAAGGCGTTGATCAGGTCATCTGCTTGTCGGTCAATGACGCCTGGGTGATGGATGCCTGGGGTAAAGCGCAGGGCGCTGACGGCAAAGTGATGATGGTGGGGGATGGCAACGGGGATTTAAGCCGCAAACTGGGGTTTCTCGTAGATAGGAGCGGCGCCGGTTTTGGGGATCGGTCTATTCGCTATGCCATGATTATTGAAAACGGTGTCGTTACGCATCTCAACGTTGAGGAGCCGCAGGTGTTCAAAATAAGCGATGCCGGAACGATGCTTGCGCTGCTTTGATTCAGCGCTATTATTATGAATAGTGGTCACGCCTAGACAATGATTTCATCAATGGCCTTGGGGTGAGACGTGATTTGTTCATAACCTGTTTCGGTAATGATAAAACTATCGCCGACTTGTGCCCGGAATTTTCCGGGCACGGTAACTGATCCATCAACAGCAAGCACCATGCCCGGTTGCAAGATGGTCGTATCACCGAAGACGAGTTGAGGACGCTCCAAAAAGCTGAATCCGGTCGCGCGACCACATCGAAACGGGTATTCGAACCCGGCGTTCTGGATTACTTCTGCGTATTTACGATGTAGGTCCTCAGCGGGAATACCCGGTTTCAATATAGATAGCGCAGCGGCCTGACTGGCAACAGCGGTTTCGTATGCGCTTATCTGGGACGGATCGCTAATTTCTGTTACCCAGAACGTGCGGTCAAAGCCAAGCTTGAAGCGATGGAAATTGGTCATTCCGCAGAAACACAAAAAGACAGGCTCACCGCGTTTAATTCTTTTTGTACTGTTGCGGTGGTGCGTCATGGTAATTTGATTACCTGAAGCCATGATCTGCATAAAGTGAATGCTGGGCGACATCATGCTGTTTGGATAGTGATCTTCTAAGATCCCTGCGGCCGTTTTGGTGCCAGCGGTGGTCGCAGCGAGTGAGATCTCATATTCAGGTACGCCATCGACAATTGTGGCTCGAGCAGCGTTCATCATGGCAATGCCGACCTGACCTGCATGACGAGCCATTTGCAGCTCGACCTCGGATTTGATCATTCGCATGTCGCTGATGATTGGCGTGATGTCGGTTAAGCACTCTTTTGCAACAATGGATTGAATGTATTGATAAACGGGCGGTGGCACTAAATTGGGCTCAATACCGATTACGGAATTTTCTTTTAATAAATCAGGGAGAGATGCGCGCCATTCGTCGCCCAGTCCGTCGTTCCAAAGATCGATTCGATCAACACATGCATTGGCCTCGGCAAGCGAAGCTTCCATCGCAGGTGTAATGAGTACGGTGTCCCCTTGCACATCGACGACGAGTATTGTCGGACGTCCAAAATCCATATGCAGATAGTCGTAGTATCCGGTGTAGTAATACACACTATCGTCATCTGTAATTAACGCGGTATGGATTCCAGACTCACCCAGTTTAGTTTTGAGTTGGGCGATACGGTTTGAAAACATCTCTTAAAGACCTCTAATTAGGCTTGAAAAGTGAAAAGTGAAAAGTGAAAAGCATCTGCGATTGTCATGGCACAAATTCTTGAACAGATATACCTCTCTGAACTTACCAGTGACCAATCTTAATACCAAAGACATTCTCATCACGACCTGGGTGACCGCGTAGTTCGAGATGACCGGTTTGCACTTCGGTGCGGGTTTTTAGATTTCGTTGCCATTTAAAGATTGATTCATGGAGTTCAGCGCGTACAGAGGCAAGGCTAGACTCTTCTCCCAGGTCTCTAAATTCATGCGGATCGTTAAAAAGATCAAATAATTGTGGCCGAAATCGCTCGTGCAAAACATATTTCCACTCAGGGGTTCTGATAACCCATGCGCGGCACTCATAGGGATGGATATTGAGTAACGTGCGCGGACCTCTATCGCCATAATCAATTTCACTAATGACAAACGCCTTGGGGCGGTAATCTTTTCCGTTGCCGCGAAGCAGTGGAAGCAACGATTGACCCTCCATCCGCTCTTCAACGGTTTCTCCGCCTGCATACTCCACTAACGTTGGAACCAAGTCGATTGATTCAACCAGTTGTTGGGTTGATGTGTTGCGCGTGCTGTCAGCATTTGATGACGGGTCGCTGATAATCAGGGGAATTCGAATTGAAGATTCGTGATAGAGATCTTTTTCGCCTAGCCAGTGATCGCCGAGATAATCACCATGATCACTGGTGAACACAATCACCGTATTTTCACGTAGATTTTTAGATTCCAGTTTTTTAATGACACGACCAATATGATCGTCAAGTTGCTTGATAAGTCCCATATAGGTCGGAATGACGGTATCACGGACCTCATCGCGTGAAAAATTTTGACTGTAGTCTTGAGCCATAAAGGCTTCGTAAACTGGATGAGGGTTTTCGCGCTCAGCGGAATTCCGGATGGGGGAGATGACAGCATCTGCTCCATAAGATTGATGATAGGGTGAGGGCGCGAGATAGGGCCAATGGGGTTTGATAAAGCTGAGATGCATGCACCACTGGTCGTTAGTTTCGATTTCGTCTAAAAAGTCGATCGCTCGGTTGGTAATAAAAGCGGTCTCTGAATGTGATTCTGGGATGCGTGCAGGATAGCGCGCGTTGCGCATCTGCCAGCCGCTCACCACATTCCCGTTATCATCGACTGCGCTGTTGGCCCATTGCTCCCAGGGATTCTCACCTGGGAAACCATTTCTCCTGAGATATTCGCTGTATCCAAGATCAACGGGCAAGATCGGGTTGGGATAAAGTCCAGCGAATAGTTCGTATGGCACAAAGCCATTATTTCGTAGACGTTGCTCCTTTAAAGAATCGGATGAGAGATTAAAACGCAACGTCGCCCGATCATTGAATCTGCCCTCCGATTTACCAACCACTACAGCCTTCATTCCAAGGTCCTGTAGATAATCTCCAAGGGTTAGTTCTCCTATCTTTAGAGGGTCAGCATTAGCCATGACGCCATGTGACGAGACATAGCGTCCGGTATAGAAACTGGCACGCGAAGGTCCGCAAAGTGGATCTTGGCAATAAGCCCGATCAAAACGAAGTCCATTCCGGGCAATCGAATCAATGTTCGGGGTCTCGAGATATGGGTGTCCATAGCAGGACAGGTAGTCTGCGCGGAGCTGATCGCACATAATAAAAAGGATGTTCATGAGTGAGTTCGGGGATTGATGTTTGCGTTGACTGTCTCTTGGATAAAACGTGGCGTTAAATGTCGCGATTCACTTAAATAATCACTCTACAGTATCGAATCTCTAGAGATATGTCATTTTCAGTCTTACGCTAAAACCCCCGGGTGATTGTTCACCTCACACGCTGTTATCTTTGGGATAAAGAATTTATGCAATTCAGGGCGGTCTCAGTTTTACTAATGGCCATGTTATCTATTTCGATCATGGATAGTGTGGTCAAGATGATGAGTGGAGGTTACGCGCTCCATCAGATTGTTTTTACCCGCGCCGTCATCAGCCTGATGATTCTGCTCCCTTTTCTGATGCGCTATGGGTTGCTCGCAATGCAAACTCAGCGTCCAATGGGACACTTGATCCGTGGCTTACTCCTGGTTACTGCAAATGTTTGTTTTTATACGGGCCTGGCAAGTCTGCCGCTCGCCGAGGCGTCGGCGATTGTTTTTCTGGCGCCTGTATTTGTAACCTTTCTTTCCTGGTCCTTTCTTGGCGAGAAATTTGGGTCAAGCCGGTGGATTGCGGTATCCGTTGGTCTGGTGGGTATGCTGTTTGTAATGAAACCGTTTTCAGAGACCATTGAAGTCGCTTTTCTATGGCCTTTAACTGCCGCATTTTGTTACGCTGGCTTTACGGTAGCGACGCGTTATCTCGGTCGAACAGAGTCAGCGCCATTGCTTGCAGTCACTGCCCAGACTTCTTTTGTTCTTGTCAGTGGTTTGGTTGGGATCACGGCTGGAGCTGGGCAATTCGCAGGCCATGCGGACTTAGGACTCGAATTTTTACTAAGGGCATGGCGCTGGCCTGAAACTGCTGACGTTTTCTACCTTGTTGGAATTGGCATTCTTTCTTCGATCACAGCTCTGTCGCTTTCTTATGCTTATCGCAATGCCGAGGCTTCATTTCTTGCGCCGTTCGAATATACGATTCTCCCATTCGTTTTGCTTTGGGGCTACCTGCTTTTCGATGAATTTCCGGATGGGTTCGCACTATTTGGTATCTCGTTAATTGCGGCTGGTGGATTAATTATTTGGCTGGATGGAAGTCGGTCAAGAAAAAAGCTGAGCACTTAGTCTGACTAATGGTTTGCCAGAAAGTGGTACGGTGCACTTTGCGGGGCTAGTTGTTTTTGTCCCAGTATAAAATCTGCAGCTCGTTCAGCAATCATCTGAGTGGGTGCGTTTAAATTGCCACTGACGATGTCCGGCATAATAGAGGCATCCACGACGCGTAGTCTTTCTATTCCGTGGACTCTTAGCTCGGAATCTACGACACAGCGCGAATCTGAACCCATTCGGCAGGTACCACTTGGATGATAGTCGGTTGACACATTAGCTCGAACCCAGTTAGCGAGTTCTTGGTCGGACTGAAGCCCGGGATAAGGCTCGATACGTTCCCCTCTAAACGCATCAAACGCAGGCTGATTCAACAAGTCCTCCATCATTCTCATGCCTTCGACCATTTCTTTGAGGTCATCAGGATGCTTCAAGTAATTAAAGTGAGCAGCAGGGCGGTCATCCGGGCTCAAAGAACGCAATTTGATTTCCCCCCGACTTTGGGGTCGTAATTGATCACATTGCAGAACGTAGCCTTGCTGAAGCCGAATTCTCCGACCATCCCATTCACTATAGACAGGCGAGAAGTGATACTGAAGGTTGGGATGGACAGCGGAATTATTTCCATATACGAGCCCTCCCATCTCCCAGATATTAGAAATACCGATACCCGATCGACTAAAAAGCCACTCGATGCCAACGCTTAGTTTCTTTAGTGGATTTGTAAGATTGTGAAGCGTGACCGGTTTTTTCGAAAAAAAAGCCGTTTGGATGCACATGTGATCCATCAGATTTTGACCCACGCCAGGCAGGTTTAAGCTAACGGATTGCCCCATTTCTTTTAGGTGGTCTGCGGGCCCGATGCCTGAGAGCATTAATAGTTGCGGAGTTTTGATCGCCCCACAACTCACAATCACCTCTTTTGCCGCTCGTGCGGTTTTAGTCACTCCATTTTTTTTGTAGACCACGCCACAGGCCCTGCTATTTTCAATAATAATATGTTGGCTGAATGCCCCCGTTTTTAGGGTGAGATTACGCCGACTTAGGTTCGGTTTGAGATGCGCGACCGCTGCGCTACTTCTACGCCCGTTCCGGGTCGTGCTATCCAGGCGCGCAATGCCTTCGGGCTTAAAGCCGTTGAGGTCGTCAGAAACCCCCTGACCTGACTGCGTGCCGGCCTCAAGGAGAGCGTCAAACAGCGGGTTCTGCAAGGAGCCCTGCGTGACACCGAGAGGACCATCCCCGCCGCGCCATGGATTTTCGCCTCGGTCCGACGTTTCGCAACGCTTGAAGTAGGGCAGGCAATTATCCCAGCGCCACTCCGGTAGGTTAAATTGAGTAGCCCAGCGATCGTAGTCCATCGGGTGCCCGCGCATATAGACCATTGAGTTTATTGAGGATGACCCACCAATTACCTTTCCCCTCGGCAAGTCAATTTGGCGTTGGTCGCAATCAGGTTCCTGCTCAGTTAAATAATTCCAGTTGATGCTGGGATCTTTATAGGCATGGTAAACCCCGGCAGGAATGTGAATCATCAACTTATGATCCATGGGTCCCGCCTCAAGAAGAAGAACTCGGTTGTTGGGGTCTTTGCTGAGTCGGTTTGCAAGCACGCAGCCGGCTGATCCCGCGCCAATAATAATGTAATCAAATTCAGACATAATGTTGAGTTTTGAGGATTCTAAAACGTGGGGTTAACCAAAATTTAATAATCGATAATAAGTCGAGTGTGGTAAAACGTGAATCTTATTAGGAGTGTTGATCCTACAACACAAGAGTTTAAATGAGAACAACAACACGATCGGGAGATCATCTGAATGGTTAAAGCGTTTTATAAATCTCGAGAATGGGCGCTTTGGGCTTATGGCGGAGGTGCGCTACTGTTTATATCGCTTTGGCTTCAGGTTCAGATGACAGTCGCTATTAACGAATGGTACGGTGGTTTTTATGATCTATTGCAAAACGCAGCGAGCTTTTCTGAAAATCCCCAGGTAGGAATAGACCAGTTTTTTGCAGAGCTTATTTCAATCCAATATTTTTTGGACGGTTTTGAAGGCTCGCCTTCATTTGTCGTGATTGCGTTCCCTTATGTGTTGCTCGCTATTTTTACCGGGTGGTTCACTCGAATTTACGGGCTTCGCTGGCGGGAGGCTATTACCTTTAATTACATTCCGCGCTGGAGAGACGTCGAGCATGAGATTGAGGGTGCGTCGCAGCGGATTCAGGAAGACTGTAATCGGTTTGCCCGGATTGTCGAATCCCTCGGACTACAGATTGTTCGAGCCGTAATGACCTTGATTGCTTTTGTCCCTGTCTTGTATGAACTCTCTGACAAAGTTGACGTG
>JADHSN010000055.1 GCA_016776875.1 Gammaproteobacteria bacterium
AACCCGCTTGATCACCTGCTCAAGCGTCCGCATCTCGTTAAAAACGGGTATTACAACACTTACAATCATAAATCTCTCTCACTACGTCAGTTTTTATGACTCCAAATATACTCTCAATTTATACTTGATTTTTAAGATGACAGCCGGCAATCACAAATGAGTGTCCTTCAGGCCCAACGCTCAAATCAGTTTTTCCTGAATAGTAAAGGATACGGCTTCTCCTTGATTGAAGCGCTAGTCGTCATCGCTCTTCTTGCGATCTTTGCAGTCTTTGCGATACCGATGTTTGGTGATCTAACCCAGAACAACCGAATGCGCGCGCAAGTCAGCAACCTCATGGGACAATTTACGCAAGCTCGAACAGAAGCGATGCGCAGGGGTTTTCGGGTCACGATGTGTCCCGGAACAGAGTCTGGCTGCTCGGGAAACCAATGGGAAAACGGCTTAATTGCGTTTGTTGACATTGACACTGATGGTGTCCGGGACAATGAAGAAGAAATTATATTAGTAGGCGCAGCATTAACGGGGAACAACACCATGCGCTCGGACCAGTTCTCAACCTTCATCTCTTTTCGATATGACGGCGCGTCAACCACAGTTGATGGAAATGCAAATCCGGGATCTTTTGTTGTTTGTGATAGCCGCGGATTTGGCGAACATGCCCGCGCACTCAATATTTTGGCAACCGGTCGAATCAAGATATTCGCTTCCAATGAAAGCGGTTCGGGTGTTTCGAGCTGTGAGGGAACCTAAGTGAATGCACGCGGATTTTCACTGCTGGAGGTGCTCATCGCCCTTGTGATATTTTCATTCGGGCTTCTGGCGCTCGCCGCTCTGATGGCCAAAGGGCTTCAATACAATACGAGCGCCCTACACCGTTCATATGCCTCGAGTCAGGCGTATGACATGGCGGATCGGATTCGGGCCAACCATCTCGGGGCCGCTGAAGATCGCTATGATTCGATCTTGGGTAGCACGTCTAACCCCGACTGCATCTCGGATGGCTGCACACCTGCACAAATGGCGCAATTTGATCATTGGGAATGGAGCGGTACAAATGCTGCTGTTTTGCCGGCAGGCAGCGGTAAAGTGGCGTTTGAGGATCCGAACTATCACATCACACTCACGTGGGATGACGATCGGGACGGTAATGCTGACGATAGCTTCGAGTTTGAGTTTCGGCCATGATTCGTTTATTCCGAGAGCCGAAAATTAATCAAAAATCTCGCCAGCAGGGCGTCACCCTGATCGAACTCATGGTGGCACTTGCGATTGGCTTAATCGCGACGGCCGCGATGTTGAAAGTCTATATAGACGCCAGTCGCATCTATCGATTTAACGACGGACTTGCCCGCTTACAGGAAAACGGCCGCTTTGCGTTAGAGTTTATCCGTCGTGATGTCAGGGCGGCGGGCTTCTGGGGCTGTAATAGCGATTCGGCGCTCTCTAATGTCATCAACCCGGCTAGCAATTCATGGATCAATATTGCAGCAGGTCATATTGAGGGCTTGAACGGAACCGCTCGATCCGGCCAACCCGACACATCTGACAGTATTACGCTTCGCGGCGCGTTCAGCAGTGGCGTTTCGGTTACGTCTCCCATGACATCAACGAGCAGTGACATCACAGTGGCCAGCGTCTTAGGTTTCAGCAAGGATTCTCCTGCCGTGATCAGTGACTGCGAAAATGCCGATTTTTTCTCTATCTCCAACACCCCATCAAACGAGGCGTCAGCACTCTCGCACAGCGCATCAGGTAACAATGTTTCAAATGAGCTCAGTAAAGCATATCAGACCGATGCCCGTGTCTATCAGGCCCGGCAGATCACATACTGTATTGCCCCCGGCGCTAATGACGCAATTCCGGCGCTTCGTCGACTCACCAATCCATCCGCTTCCCAAACCTGCAGCGCAAATGGGGATGAATTAATCGAAGGCATCGAGAACCTTCAATTCCTCTATGGCGAGGACACCGATGCTGACGCGGATGGTAACGGTGGAGACGGTAACGCAAATCGCTATCTTGCTGCAGGGACTGCGGGCTTGGACATTGACCGGGTGGTGAGCCTGAGACTATCGATGCTTGTGCGCTCAATTGAGAATAATCTCAGCTCAACCAGCACGTCCTACACTTTCAATGGCGCCACAATTACGCCAGACGATCGATATCTTCGCAAAGTGTTTACGACCACGATCACATTACGCAACAAGGCAAAATGACTGCGCGCACATGTTCATTCTCTAATACTCCAAAGCAAGAGGGTTGGGTCCTCATCATCGGCATGGTCGTGCTGGTCATGCTCACCATTATTGCAATGGGCGTGATGCGAACCACAATCCAAGAAGAGAAGATGGCAGGCATCTCGAGAGACATGAATATCTCTTTTGAATCAGCAGAAATCGGGCTTCGCGAAGCTGAAGCGTTCATCGAAAAACCCAGTAGCCAGGGTCTTTTTAATGAAACTAAGAACGGCATCTACGCTCAGGGCGCCGCTGATGAACATCTTGAGCCCGCACCCTTCAGAACAAAATGGGACGACAACAACTCGATAACGGTTTCAACTGGGGCTCAGACTACGTCGCGCTATATGATCAAAAAGCTCACTGAGATCGGTGATGGCGGATCACTGAACATGGGCGGTTATGGTGAAACCGATCTCACTCAAAAAACGGTAATCTATCGAATCACTGCACGTGGTGGAGGCGGTAATGACAACACCCAGACCATCCTGCGAAGCCACTATGCCAAATCAGATTAGATAAGCCCATAGGTCAACTTGGATCGATTGATGAATATTCTGAAATCAGTTACGTTAATCATGGCGTTCCTGCTAAATCTAGCCCCTGCTGCGGGTCAAGTTAATCCTTTCGAACGAGTAACGATTAGTGCGGCCAAGACGGGGCAGAATCTTCTCGTCAATATGGGAATACCCCTGAGCGCGGTTGCCGCACAGACCAATAACCCTGACGAGTTACTTGATGCAATCCAATCTGCTTTAGATGATTACCGAACCGCTTTTTCTTTGGACGAAGCAGCAGGCTGTCGGCTGGAGGCCGGTGACATCATTCGACTATCCCCCAAGCCGGATACGGGCGGCGGTATTAGCGCAGGATGGGAGTTCTTTTGTGAGCATAATCAATCATTATCCGCTATCGATATCAACCTGTTCTCGCTCCTCTCGACCCCGTCAATTGATGGTCTTGCTTTCCCCGAAGGTCAGCAGGTAATTTATCCCGATCTTCCAAAACTCGTTTTTGAATGACCCAATCAGCACTTAAAGTCCCATCATGATTCCTGTTATCACATTCAAGCGATTTCTGTGTCTCAGCCTGGTCCTAGCCGTTGGCTTTTTTTCAAGATCTAGTTTCGCGCAGTCGGTCTCAGACGCAAGTGCCTGTCGAGCAGACGTCGTTTTTCTTATGGATAACACGGGCAGCATGGGTGGCCCTATTAACAGTACAAAGCGAAATGCCCAAAGCATTCTTGATGCTATTTCAGGAGGCGATCCACGGTTTGCAGGAATTGATACGCATTATGGTGTCTCAACCTATTGGGGAGATCCTCGAGAATATCTCAGTAGTTCAGCCATCTGGTTCTGCCACCGGGGTACCTGTCCCTGGTCTTGGTGTAACCGATACGTATGTGAAAACCCAAGCGGCGTCTGCGCGCGCTACTGGCCCTCACAATGCATCAGTAGAGAACCGACCGAAGCACAAAAAAAAGCCGCCGCCCAGAAAGCCTTTCGAATTAATCAGCCGCTGACAGACTCCAAGGTGTTAACTCGTCGCGGAATGAGTGAATGGCGACCGTGCAGCAGTCCAGGAGGATGCGGCGGTGATTGGGCTGAAGCCAACTTTTTTGGTCTCCATCAATTGGCAACGGGTGGTGCCTCAACCGATGGTATGTGTATCGATCCCCCTTACCCTCGAGCGCCACTTGCCGAGTGCGCAGACAAAGGATTCTCAAGCGGTTACGATATCAACTGGCGTCAGGATTCTGGGCGGGTTGTGGTTTGGTTTGGAGACGCTTGCTCTTGGACACGGACCGTAGACAAAACTGAAGTCATTCAGGCGCTTCAAGCAAATAACGTCGTCGTTGCGGGAATTAACTCCGGACCCTCTGGACGCGGTATCGACCACTTCTCCGATGCCGGTCTCGGATCGTGCATGTGGGGATCAGAACCGGGTCAGGCAGCCTCAGTCACCGAAGCAACAGGGGGGTCGCTAACCAATAGTGTGAGTGGCACCTCGGATACGATTAACGCAATTCTTGATGCAGTGGCAGGTGGAATGGCGCAATCAGGCTCAGCCGCGGCAGTTTCTTTCAACGTGTCTTCAATTACTGAGGACACTCGTGTTTACCAGAGCTTTTTTAATGCCAAAGATTGGTCGGGCGATCTCATTGCTTACGACTTGAACCAAGAAAACGGCTCAATTGGCGATAAGGTCTGGAGTGCCGCCGATCGACTTGACCGCCGAGGCACGGGCAGCCGCACAATATTGACACTCGGGAAACAACGAGGACGAATCGAGGGCGTTCCTCTCGTCTGGGGCCAGCTCACATCCGAACAACAAAATGATCTTCGAACAGAACCAAATGGCGCTCTTGGTAATGTCTCGAAAGGCGCGACGCGACTTCAGTATCTTCGTGGCAGTCGGGCACATGAGGGTAAAGGATTTGGTTATCGAGTGAGGGGTAGTGTGCTTGGGGACATCTGGCATTCAAGCGCAGTTTATGTCGGCGCACCACAGCAACCGTGGCCAGATAGCGGTCGTGGCTTTCCAACCGGGGCAAATAAATATTCAAGTTTTGCCGCGAGCCAGCAGAATCGTACCCCTGTCGTTTATGTGGGCGCAAACGACGGCTTTCTGCACGGCTTTAGCGCAACCCGCGGCGAAGAGCTTATCGCATATGCGCCTGGCAATTTATTCAGCACCCGTATCAATGCTGGATATCATCGCCTGACAGATCCCAATTTCAATCACAACAGTCTTTACGTTGATGGCACGCCTACGATTAGCGATGCTTATATTAAAACCGGTCGAACTGAACAGTGGCGAACGATACTCGCTGGCATCCAAGGGGGTGGAGGACGCGGTCTTTTTGCTCTAGATATCACCGATCCCGACACCTTTCGAGAGTCAAACGCGAGCGATATTGTGCTCTGGGAATTCACAGATCAACATGATGCTCACCTCGGCTACACATTCAGCAAACCCACGATTGTCCTAATGAACAACGGTCGGTGGGCCGCGATTACCGGAAACGGACTTAACGATAGCGCGACGGACAGCACGGGCGGGCAGTCCCAACTTTTCATTATTTATCTCGACGGGGGTCTTGATGGAATCTGGTCCTATGGCACGGATTACATTCGGATCCCGACTGGTGTTGGATCAATCAGTGACCGTAACGGTCTGTTTTCTCCGGCGGTAATTGATCTTGATAACAACGGCACTGCTGACCGGGTTTACGCAGGGGATCTCAATGGCCACCTTTGGGCGTTTGATTTATCAAGTCAGGATCAAAATTTGTGGGGACTGGCTTATGGCAGTCGTCCACTATTTACGGGAGGTGCCGGCCAGTCGATAACAGTAAAACCGACGGTGGCCAAACACCCAACCGATGCGACCGGCAAAGATCCCAACCTGATGATATTTTTTGGCACCGGGCAGTTCCTGAAAGATGCTGATAAGACGTTAACCGGCCAACAATCTTTTTATGCCATTTGGGATGTCGCAAAAGCAGATCTGACCCGCGCTGATCTCGCAACGCAGCAGTTCTTGCTCGATGATGCATCTAAAAAAGCAAGGGTGTTAAATCCACGGCTAAAAGTCGAATACGCGCTAACAACAGGCAAGCAGTATGGATGGGTAATCGATCTCCCGTCCTCTGGAGAGCGAGTCATCGCAGAAGCGCTCATCCGGGGAGATTTGGTCTTCTTTAATACGGTGATCCCCGATATCAGTGTGTGCGCCTCAGGTGGTAGCGGTTGGGAAATGTCAGTCAAGATGGAAAATGGCGGTAGCCCGGAGAGCCCGGTCTTCGATTTTAATGAAGATGGTGTAATCGCTATAACAGGTGATACCGCGAGCGTGAGCGGGATCAAAGGCGAAGGAGAAACGGGATCGCCCGAAAACATTGGCTATGCTGGCAAGAAACTCGAAGAAGAACAAGGCATGCCTGCGGGTCCTTCTATTATCGGCAACCGGCGATTTACACCGGGTAGTGGCACAGATGAGGTGTCAAAAATTGAAGACACGCTTCTTCAGTCAAATGTGAGTCGCGTCTCGGGCCGGCTCTCGTGGGAACACCTTTTCCCCGACTGACGCTCAACTCGCTTAAACATAAAGCAATCTCTATAGAATATCGTGATGCACAAAAAACAAACAGGCTTTACCTTAATCGAACTCATGATCGTGATTGCGATCGTCGGCATTCTGGCGATGATCGCACTGCCGATGTATAACGACTACGTAACCCGAGCCAAAAGAACGGATGGTCAAACCATGCTTTTTCAAGTCGCTCAGGAGCTTGAGCGCTGCTATACGCAATACTCGGCCTACAATAAGAGCGGTTGTTCTTTGGTAGCGACCGATGGCGCTACCGCCATTATCGATCAGTTATCTCCTGAAGGCTTTTATTCGGTTACGAGCAGTCTGACTTCAACCACGTTCACGCTTACCGCTACGCCACAAGGCGCACAAAAAACTAACGATGCCCAGTGCGCTAACCTTACATTAACGCATCTCGGCGTTCAGGGCGCAACCGGTTCCGCGCCCGCAAAATGCTGGTGATTGCGTTATAACGCGAATATCAAAAGTACACATCCCTAACGACAGCGTCTCATTATCAACACATCCGTTACCGTGAGCACTCAAATGATTAAAGGCCTTCATCATGCGGCTTATCGCTGCCGAGACTCGGAAGAAACCCGAGCTTTTTATGAGGACTTTCTGGGTCTGCCATTCGCCGGCGCTCTGGAGATCAACACTACAAAATCAGGTCGTGAAACAAGAGTGCTCCATACTTTCTTTCAAATGGGAGATGGCTCTTTTCTGGCGTTTTTTGACGACCCAGATACGCCGTTTGATTTTAAAGAACAACGCGACTTTGATCTGCATATTGCAGTCGCGGTTGATCGTGCGCACCTTGAGCCCATGATGGCTAAAGGCGAATCAGCCGGAATACCTGTCCGCGGCATATCCGATCACGGTTTCATTGATTCAATCTACTTTCGTGACCCGAACGGCTACGTTGTCGAATTGACTGCACCGAGAATCGGACAAGAGAATAATGTGGGTGACGACGGCGACCCGCGGGCAATACTTGAAAAGTGGTCTAGCCGTAAAAGAGCAAACACTTAACCTACGCTGTTGCTTCTTAGGACTACAGTAAATCCACTCCGGCACCAACGTGAATGCGTAGTTAAACCTAACGCTCGGCTCGCAAAATTAAAACTTCCAAAATTACAATCAAAAAAATTATCTTAGGAAAAATAGTCGCTTCAAACTAACGCAGATCTTCCTAGAGGGAAGTGGTGGCCAGGGGCGGAATCGAACCACCGACACGAGGATTTTCAGTCCACTGCTCTACCAACTGAGCTACCTGGCCATTAGGACAACACTAGCGGGACACTGATTACAATTCACCGACGCGCTTTCGTCAAGCGGATCTGATGATTCTTTGTAATAACTTAAGATAAATCCAGTGCAAATGGTTTGAGTTTTTCGATTGGAATAAGTTGTAATGTCCCGATATGCGTTCGGGACAAATAAATCTTGCAAGCCACGCCCGCCTCAATGGCCCGCGCATAAGAACCTGCACAGACACACCAGCTATCTCCCGCTTTCAGCCCCGGGAATCCAAACTCCGGATGCGGCGTAATGAGATCATTTCCGTCTTCCTTTAACCAGTTGAGAAATTCATCGCTTACCTTCGCGCAAACGGTATGCATGCCGCGATCATTCTCATCGGTGTTGCAACAGCCATCTCGAAACCAGCCGGTCAACGGCGCATCAGAGCATAATTCAATAGGCTCGCCAAATACATTCCGCTGCAGCGACGGTTGATCTTCAGACATTTTTTTTATGCTCATTTGTTTTCATACCCTAATTGTCCCTGTTATCACGAATTTTTCAATGGCGGAGCCGCATAATTCGCATATAAACCGTTACCGTGATCTCCAATAAAGGCGATGCTATAGTGGTGACCAGATAAGGGCTAGATAAATATGAATTTCTGCAATCAATGCGCGCATCCCGTGTCGATCCAAATACCGGACGGTGACACGAAGGAGCGGTATGTCTGCGATGCATGTGGTGTCATCCACTACCAAAACCCAAAAATTGTTGCGGGATGCATTCCGGAGTGGGAGGGGCAAATTCTGCTTTGCCGTCGCGGCATCGAACCCCGACACGGACTCTGGACGATCCCTGCAGGTTTTATGGAGAACGGTGAAACAATCGAGCAAGCCGCCGCGCGCGAGACACTAGAAGAAGCTTGCGCAGAGGTCGAAATTAACGGACTTTATGGCGTTTTTAATATCCCGCACGTTAATCAGGTTTATATGATTTTTCGCGCGTCTCTCAAGGAAAAAAAATTCGCATCCGGCATTGAAAGTCTTGAAACAGAGCTATTTTCAGAAAATGACATTCCCTGGTCCGAGATGGCTTTTCCTGTTGTTGTTCAATCACTCAAGCGTTTTTTTAATGATCGCGTGCGACAGGAATTTCCAGCCTTTATCGATACCGTCGCACCCATTAAACGCTGAATCCTAATCGGGGCTACGTCAGCACCTCTAATTCAGGCGGTACATCTGTTTTTTGGAGATCAAGCCTGGACAGCACATCTCGTAGTGCGCCCTGGAGCGCTTCCTCCATGGTCGGATGATAGAAAGGCTTTCTCAGTAACTGGAGAACGGTCATTTGCTCGTCAATACACCATGCCAACAGATGGGCCAGATTCTCTCCTCGGGCGGCCACCAGCGTCGCGCCTTTGAGGATTCCCGTCGATTTATCAACGTATATCCGAATAATGCCCCGATTCATACCCATAATTAAAGCGCGCCCCACCGGACCCAGTCGCATTTCCCCAATCTCAATCGTGCCCGGATCAAGCGAACTAAAAGCGGCGCCAATCGTGCAGATATTTGGTGACGTGAACGTAATCGCGAAAGGCGTCTTCCTCTTAAAAGCGGTACTGTCTTGACGAGCCGCGTTGTACCCTGCGATTCTTCCTTCATCGGTCGCCTCATGTAGCACTGGATTTGAGGCCGTAATATCACCAGCGATAAAAACCCGACTCTCGCCGCACTGCATCGTATTTGGATCAAACACAGGCAACCCCGCCTCATTAAGATCTACGCCGGCGTTTTCAATGGAAAGCCAGTCAATGTTGCTACGACGACCCATCGCTGCAAGCACCTTATCCACCACAACCGAGTGCTCGCCTGCACTCACTCGAATTTGACTGCCTTCTGACGTCAGTCTCGCCTGATGACCGAGCCAGACCGGAAACGTCCGGGCCATCAATTCAATCGCGCTTTGACTCGCACGGGGATCGTTCAAGCCTGCAATCGTTTCGAGCTGATCAACCCCTGTCACAGAGACTCCAAGATGGGACAGCGCCTGACCGATTTCGAGTCCAATAATGCCAAGACCGACGACCGCAATCGATTGGGGCAGATCTTCCATTTCAAAAATCGTGTCACTCGTAATAATATGCTCACCAAAGTCGACCCACTCATCAGGAACAAGCGGTCTTGTGCCAGTAGCAATAACAATGCTCTTGGCATAAATAATTTCCTGACCGACCTGAAGAATCCCGGGATCAACAAATCGCGCATACCCATCGATAAACGTTTCACCCATCTGATCTGTTGAATTCGCAAGGACACGATCAACCAGAATGTCACGAAGATCACGAACATGCTCCAGCGCATCAGGGAGATTTACGCTCAAACCAGCGCCGCCCTCAATACCCTCACGTTCAAAAATTTCGCGGCGGTGAAGATCATGTGCAACCTGAATTAATGCCTTCGAGGGCATACAGCCTACTCTCGCGCAGGTCGTACCCAGTTCACCACCATTAATCAAAACGAAGTCTTTCTTTGCTTGGCGCACCTGCGACATGGCGCTTAGGCCCGCGGTGCCTGCCCCAATAATGGCAACATCAACGTTACGCTCCAAAGCGAAATCCTTTAAATTAAGTTATCACACCTGATTCAGGCGCTTCACAAGTTCGGTCAAATCAGTCACTTCAAGATGGGTCTGTCGATCATGCGGCCATTGATCGCCACTTCTATTGATCCAAACCGCTGGCAATCCTGCTTCCTGAGAGCCCAGAACATCTTCCAGCGGATGATCGCCCACGTGCAGCACTTCAAAAGACTTAGCGTTTACTATTTCACATGCCTTTTGAAATATTTTTGGATCAGGTTTTTTAACACCGACACTGCGGGCGCTTACCTGCCCAGAAAAAAATTTGCCGATTCCCAGTCGTGATACATCAGCGTTACCGTTCGATACTGCTATCAAGGTAAATTTGTCGCTGAGAATTTCAAGTGCGGGTACGACATCTGGATAAAGCGTCACGTCATGGCGTAACTCCAGAAATCGCGCAACCAGGTCATAGGACGCGTTCGCATCATAATCGTACTGCTCTAGCAGTGACTCAAACGATACTCTGCGCAGCTCCGTCAGATCATGCGCAATGTCAGGCCGCTCCTCATTTAGCGCATTTCTAAGTCGTCGTAGATCAGTTCGATCATGATGTTCGGTAATACGAGGAAAATGCGTGCAAAGATGGTCATGCAAGAGCGCTTCCGCGCGATCGATGACGGGCCAAATAGCCCATAACGTATCGTCAAGATCAAACGAAATCACGCGAACTTGATTCACCAGTCTAGGCACTCTCTCAGAATTGCGCGGAGCCTTTGCATTTGAGCAAAACGTGGTCCATCCAGATTGATCCAACAAACAGATCGACCAATCCTCGAGAGCTCGGCGCAGTCCCCCATTGCCTGAGCTTGATTGAGTGCTGCAAAACCAAAATCCTCAGCAAAAATATCAAGATCTTGTAAAGGTTCGCCATATACAAAAAGGAAAACACCGTGATCAGGGCCTCCTTTGTGAAGCTGACCCGTCGAATGTAGGTATCTCGGACCCGCATTAACCGAAACTGGCAATCCAAAACGATCTCGAACCGATTGCGCAAATTCATCGAGCATATCGTTGACCGTGGGATCGGACGGCAAATAATTGAGCACCGCCAGATAACTGCTGGAACCGGCACTTTGAAGTGTAGCTGCCAGTTCAGCAACCGGGACGACCGTTGGCTCTGTTGTAAGTTCTTGAGCGTCAAGAAGGTCTCTGGTTATTTTCTTGCTGGCCGAGACATCCGGCTCATCAAACGGGTTAACCCCAATCAATGCTGCGGCGACCGCCGTCGCAAAACTCCATCTAAAAAACTCCCCAGCGATATCTTCAGGTTCATCCAGAACGATCTTAAATGAGGGCACTGGATCTTCAACGTTATTAACCCGTTGCCAAAATTGATCGTCAGATGATGACCCTAAATTAATACGCGCCAGTCGACTG
>JADHSN010000056.1 GCA_016776875.1 Gammaproteobacteria bacterium
AAAAATAGCCTCGACGGGTTTCCAGCCGGAGATCTGCAACCCGCCGGAGGCTTCCGTTTCTAAGGTAGTCTTCGAGCAGATGTTCCGACCCAATCGCAACGCCGTCGCCGTTGAGACTGGCCTGAAGATAAACAGCATAGCTGTTAAAACTCGATCCACGCTCTACGGGCGGAGGATCGACCCCGACGGAATTAAATAATAACCGCCAGTCGTTTAATTGCATCGGCTCCAGATAATGCAGTAAGTGTTGGTCAGCTAGCTCGGATACCGTCAGCATTCGCTTTTTGGTCATCGGTTGAGGCGAAGAAACCGCGATGATGTTGTCGTAAAAAATGCAGGACGCGCTTTTCGTTTTTTCATCCTCGTCGTCAAAGGTGATTGTGATATCGGCGCCCACGATGTCAAGATTGGCGGTTGAATCGCGCGTTGTTAGTTGTAGGTCAACCTCGGGATACCGCTGGTAAAAGCCGTTCAATCGCGCGAGTAGCCAGCATTGAGCCATCCCAATTGAGGTAAGAACGCGAAGCGATGTTTGGTCATTTCGACGACGCACTGCGTTACACCCTTGCTGGATCTGATCAAGACCACGTTGCACAGATTGGAAGAGGGCTTCCCCTTGCCAGGTTAACGATAATCGAGGCTTGCTTCGGACAAATAGACTCACGCCGAGTTGCTGTTCTAGTTCGGCCACTTTGCGGCTAACGGCGGGGGGTTGGACGGCGAGATCACGAGCCGCCCGGGCAAAGCTTAAATGGCGTGCAGCCGCTTCAAAGGTGCGGATCGCGTTTAGAGAGGGATTCATTAATAATTCAATTTAGGAAACTTTATCATATTTATTTTAAAGGGTTTACAACGGCTTATGGAAACCAGATAGTTCGCTAATAACTGTTAATTAATCTAGCACCTAATCAGAGCGGTATCAGACTGTATCCATAAACCTCGGGGAATTTGGATGAGCCGAAAGCAAAAAGAATTTGATTATGTTGTGGTGGGGGCAGGATCAGCGGGCAGTGCGCTTGCCGCCCGTCTCTGTGAGGATGCTTCGGTCTCGGTGTGTGTGGTGGAAGCAGGCGGCAAGGGACGAAACTGGTTTATTAAGATGCCAGCCGGAAACGGCTTTGTTTTTGGTAACCCGAAGCTGGATTGGGGTTATGAGTCGTTGCCGCAGCCCAGCTTAAATAATCGCCGAATCTATTTTCCGCGCGGTAAGGCGTTGGGTGGATCATCAATCATGAACGGCATGATTTACGTTCGTGGCGTACCTTCCGATTATGACCAGTGGCGAGACAGTGGCCTTAAGGGGTGGGGCTTTGCTGACCTGCTTCCGTATTTTCGACGCGCGCAGGGCGCGACCAATAGGTCTGATGCATGGCATGGCACTAGCGGCCCGCTCATCACCGAGCCGGCCGCAAACTTTGGCACCCTTGATAAAGCCTTCGTTAATGCGGCAATCGCTGCAGGACATAAACAGCTCGATGATTTTAATGGTCCTGAAAGAACCGGTGTTGGCCGTGCGGACAGCACGGTTAGCAAAGGAATTCGGCAGTCGTCAGCGATTGCTTATCTCGATAGACCTCCCAAAAACCTAACCATTCTGACCGAGCGTCATATTCATCGCGTATTGTTTGAAGGACGTAAGGCGATTGGCATTCGCTGTCTGTCGGGCGATACGCTACGTGCCCGACGGGAGGTCATTCTTTGTCAGGGCGCGTTCGGAACCCCACAGACATTGATGTTGTCCGGTATTGGGCCCGCAGATCATTTATCGAAACTCGGCGTTCCTATACAGGTAGATCTCCCCGGAGTGGGTCAAAATCTGGCAGATCATGTTGATGTTTCAATACAGTATGGATCAGATCGTGGCGATTTGAGTCTGGCGCGCTATCAACGGCTAGACAAGGCCGCGTGGTTAATGGCGAGGTGGCTTTTTGGGGGCCGGGGCCCGGGCGCGGGTTCTTTTTTTTCTACAACTTTGTTTCATGCTTTCAATGATCCCGGTAAACCCGAACTTCAAGTGTTTATGACGCCCATGGTTATTGAAGAAAATATGAGCAATGGCGACGAGGAGCGGGCATCATTGATGCACGGTCTGGGCCGTAAATTACTGGTCAGGGGTCGAAAGTTAGCGCGACCCGGCATTCAGATTGATATTAATCTGGAGCGACCCCGTTCGATAGGTGAGTTACGCTTAGCGAGTACAAATCCCCGCGATCAGCCGTTTATTGATCCCCGCTATTTGTCCAACGCCGAGGATCTGGATGAACTAATTCGAGGCGTAAAAGTCATGCGGGAAGTGATGGCGCAATTACCCATCGCGCAATATGTCAACGGAGAGCTTGGCGCGTGGAAAGAGGCGCAAACAAATGATGAGATTATCCAGGCCATTCGGGCGACGGCTTATACCGGTCATCACCCTTGTTCGACGGCGCGGATGGGATCAGATGATGAACCCGATGCCGTTTTGGATCAGCATTTGCGGGTGCGTGGAGTCGACTCCCTGCGGGTTTGTGATGCCGCGGCGATGCCGACGCAGATTACCGGCAATTTAAATGCGACGGTGATCGCGATGGCAGAAAAAGCGGCAGATATGATCCTTGAGCGCGATCCCTTGCGACCTGAAGACCCCAGACGCTTGGTTTAAATCAACAACTATATGCCTAGTTAAGGAAACAAAATGGCCACGAAACAAAACAGAACGTTTAAATTTTTTGTCAACAATGCCTGGCATCAACCTGCGTCAGAAACCTATTTTGACAGTGAAAATCCCAGCACGGGGCAGGTGTGGGCTCATGTCCCGGATTGCGATCAGACAGATGTGGCTCGTGCCGTCGCCGCGGCTCGATCAGCATTTTATGAGGGTCCCTGGGGAGCAATGTTGCCGGCCGAAAGAGGGCGGATGTTACGCCGGATCGGAGATGCGATTTCTAGACATGCTGATCGTCTTGGTGAGATTGAAACCCGGGACAATGGCAAACTGGCAAAAAATATCACGCCATCCCTCAAGCCAGACGCTTGGCAGGTTGACAGCTGGCATTATTACGCTGGTATGTGTGACAAGTTTGAGGGCAGTCTCATACCAGCTGAAATGCGCGACATGCACAACTACATGAAATGGGAGCCATTCGGTGTCTGCGCTTTGATCTTGCCGTGGAATTCCCCGCTGGGAACACTCATTTGGAAGCTCGCACCTTGTTTGGCTGCTGGTAATACTGTGGTAATGAAACCTTCGGAGCACTCCTCATGCTCTACGCTCGAATTGATGGATGTGCTCCTGGAGGCTGACCTGCCGCCTGGCGTCCTGAACGTTGTGACGGGTTTTGGTAGGACGACCGGCGAACCGTTGATTGATCATCCCGACGTACGCCTTGTTTCGTTTACCGGTGGCACCGCTGGAGGTCGCGCTGCAGCAGGTATTGCGGCGAGGCAGGTAAAGCCGATTGTTATGGAGCTGGGTGGAAAGTCTCCCCAGATTGTGCTGGCGGATGCGGACTTGGATCTTGCGGTCAATGGGATTGCGGCGGGTATCTTTCCAGCAGGGGGCCAGAGCTGTATTTCAGGTTCGCGGCTGCTGGTTCACGAGAAGGTTATCGATGAGTTCACCGACCGACTCGTTGATGTGGTCAACAAAGCTCGGATTGGTGATCCAAATGATCCGCGGACTCAAATTGGCCCGATGGCGAACAAGCCTCACTATGAGTCTGTGTTAGCGCGTATTGATGCGGCGGAGAGGTGTGGACACAAACTGTTGCTCGATGGACGTACCGCCTGTCGTGAAACGGGTTATTTCATTGGCCCCACCATATTTGCCGATGTTCCGAACAACGCTGATCTTGCCCAAAATGAAACGTTCGGGCCGGTGGTCTCAACCGAGCGCTGGTCGGACGAGCAAAGTGTGATCCAGACCGCGAACGATACAATTTATGGCCTTGCCGGCGGTATCTGGTCGGGTGATGTGGCACGAGCGATGCGTATGGCAGATCGCATTGAGGCCGGAACGATTTATATCAATAACTACTTCAACGCTGCGACGCAGTCCCCTGTCGGAGGATTCAAACAATCCGGCTACGGTCGTGAAAACGGTTTTGAGGGTATGCGATGTTTCATGCAAACCAAATCCGTTTGGTTAGCAACTAACCCGACCCAAGCTGACCCTTTTCCAGAGGACTAAGCGATGACGAATCATGATTCTTCTTTCCGAGAGAGGGACGCCGGAGCGGAAAAATATGAACCCGAGAACGTGGAACTGCCGCCGCTTTACGTCCGACCGTTTCGCGTATTGCCTGCGTTACGTTATCTGCTTTTCGATGTCTTGTTTCCTCTGGGATTCATATATATCGCGATGGCCGTTCCAATCTGGTGGTATCTGACGCCATCCCTCGAAACCATGTCCGTGTTTGAGCCGGGGTGGATTGGCCTACTGTGGATACGCAACTGTGCCATCCTTGTCTTGTTCGCCGGGAGTTTGCACGTATGGCTGCACAGGATGAAAAAACAGGGTCGCCAGTATTTAATGAATCGAAGTCCGTTGGCAACGGATCCCAAAGCATTTTTGTGGGGTGACCAGATCAAGGACAATATGTTTTGGAGTATCGCTTCAGGGGTTTCGTTTTGGACCGGATTTGAGGCGATCAGCTACTGGATATACGCTTCCGGACGGCTGCCGATTGTTGAAAATGCCGCGTGGTTCATTGCCTCAATTTATATTTTGTTTTTCTGGTCGACTACTAATTTCTACATCGGGCATCGATTGTTGCATTGGAAGCCGGTCTATCGGCACGTGCACATTCTGCATCACCGCAACGTTGATCTTGGGCCCTGGGGCGGAATATCGATGCACCCGGTTGAGCATTTGCTGTATTTCTCTCCGTTTGTTCTGTGGTGGATTGTGCCGGTCCATCCAATTGTGATAATCGTGACGGGGCTATATCAGGCCCTGAATCCTGCAGTGTCCCATTCCGGATTTGAGTATCTCCGGCTTGGCGATAAATTAAAAGTCAGCGCCGGTGATTGGTATCACCAGTTGCACCACCGTTACTTTAATTTAAATTATGGCAACAAGTTTTTACCAATCGATAAAATAACCGACTCCTGGCACGACGGTAGCGACGGTTCATTGCAAGCGCAAAAGCAACGGTGGCGCGCGCGCTTTCGATAGGTTGGGATATTAAGTTTTAAGTGTTGAATATTAGGGAATCTAGGGATGAGTGAAATGGAAGCGCGCGGCAAACGTAAACGACGTCGGTCAGGATCGAGTCAGCAACACACACCTAGGGTCAGGCAAGCGATGGGCGGGATCCTGGGTGGAAGCTATCAACCTTTGAACTCCAAAGAACTGGAGCAGATTGATCAGACTGCTCGTTCGATTTTGTCGGATATTGGTATGGCGGACGCCCCTGATTGCGTGGTTGAGCCGATTACCGCCGCGGGCGGACATCTGGATGAAAATGGTCGTCTACGGTTCTCGCCTGATTTGATCGACAAGGCAATGAATGGATTCAGACGGGGTTTCACGCTTTGCGGCCAGGATGCGGAAAACGACATACTGCTCGGAGTAGGTCGGGTGCATACGGGTTCAGGGGGTGCGGCGCCGCTGATACTTGATCTCGATAGCGGGCAATATCGCGAATCTACGCTAAAGGACTTATATGATGCCGCACGTCTCGTGGACAAACTCGACAATATTCATTTTTTCAGTCGTTCCATGACCGCCCGTGACATGCCAGACGTCCGTTTGCTCGATCTCAATACGGCCTATGCTTGTGTCGCGGGCACTCGCAAACATGTCATTTCGGCGGCTACCGAAGCGGCAAATATCGAAGAGATCGCAAAGATGTGTTACGCCATCGCGGGCTCACAAGAAGCATTTTTGGCTCGCCCGTTTCTTTCAATGCATTGCAACATGTCGGTGCCGCCTTTGCGTTTCGACCCTGAATCTTGCGAGATTGGCGCCGCTGCGGTACGTTTTGGTATCCCGCTGCACTCCAATACATTTGGCCAGATGGGGGCGTCCAGTCCAGTCACTTTAGCAGGATCGATCGCCCAAACAATCGCTGAGACACTTGCTGGAATGATTTTTGCCTGGGTCCTAAATCCCGAGGCGAAGATAACGTTTGGCGCGCGAACCATGCTAACCGACCTGAGAACCGGAGCGATGAGTGGCGGAAGTGCCGAGGGCGCTATTGCAACTGCTGCAACCATACAGATGGCAAACTACTATGGGTTACCGAACTCCGTGATTGCCGGTGCGACCGACAGTAAGATCGCCGATGCGCAAAGTGGGTACGAAAAAAGCCTGACTGTTACGTTGGCCGCTCAGGCCGGCTGTAATTTAATTACCCAGGCTTGTGGGATGCAAGCGAGTCTAATGGGTTGTGCGCTCGAAAGTTATGTCATCGACAATGATATGCTGGGGACCATTCTCAAATCCCTTTCTGGCGTCAGCGTTAATGATGAAACACTGGCACTATCCTCAATTCAGGAGGTTGTGCATGGCGATGGTCATTTTCTGGGACGTGACGAGACTTTAGCGCGAATGCAGAGTGACTTTGTTTACCCCGAGATTGGCGACCGCCGTTCGATTGATGAGTGGGTGGCGGATGGCGGTCGTGATATTCGAAGTGTTGCGATCGATCGTACGAGACAAATTTTAAAGCAGCATCATCCGGGTCATTTATCTGAGGACTTGGATAATGCTTTGCGAGACCAATTTGATATTCGCCTGCCACGTTTGTCGTTATAGAAGGTATGATGACTGGGCAACAATTTAAGGGCATTATCCTTCGCACCAGGTCGCCTTATGTTTCAGAGATGTCATTCGGGATAACACATTAATGTCGCAGCTCAGAGACGTCACGCTAGAGGATAAATATCTTCAGGAAACAGGACAGGTATTTGTTACCGGCATTCAGGCATTAGTTCGACTTCCGATGCTGCAGCATCAGCTCGATAGCGCTATGGGCTTAAATACAGCGGGTTACGTAACGGGTTACCGGGGCTCTCCCCTTGGCGCGCTTGATCAACAATTCGCGTTAGCAAGCGATTATCTGACCGCGAAAAATATTAAGTTCCTACCGGCAGTGAATGAGGATTTGGCGGCAACTGCTGTTTGGGGTTCGCAACAGGCAGGTTTAAATGGAAATGGCCGCTTTGATGGTGTCTTTTCACTATGGTATGCAAAAGGTCCCGGAGTTGATCGCTCGGGTGATCCACTCCGACACGGAAATTTAGCCGGGACAAGTTCTTACGGTGGCGTCCTGATATTAATGGGTGATGATCATACCTGCGAATCGTCCACGACCGCTCATCAGAGCGAATTTTCATTGGTCAATACATTTATCCCGATCCTTAATCCTGCGGGGGTTCAAGACATTTTAGATTTCGGTCTTTACGGTTGGGCCCTGTCGCGATACTCGGGGTGCTGGATTGGACTTAAAGGTGTGCATGACACGGTAGAGGCATCTGCATCAATCTCGATTGATCCAAGTCGGATTAATACCTCCTCTCCTGTCGACTTCAGAATGCCCCCTGATGGCTTGAATTTGCGGTGGCCCGATACGCCGCAGGCGCAGGAGCAACGCCTTCACCAGTTTAAATTACCTGCTGTCAGTGAATTTACGTTTGAAAATCCCATTGATCGACAGGTGCTTGGAGATAAAACAGCTGAAATCGGCATCATCTCGACAGGAAAATCTTATCTGGATGTGCGCCGAGCCTTACTTGAGTTGGGGATTAATGATCGTCGCGCGCGCCGACTTGGGTTGAAAGTATACAAAGTGGGCATGCCTTGGCCTCTTGAGCGCAGAAGCATGATTGACTTTACACGCGGTCTTAAGAAGTTGATCGTGGTGGAGGAGAAACGTCCATTGATAGAGGATCAAGTCCGCCAATTTCTTTACGGCTATTCTGAAGCACCCATCATTATTGGTAAGCTTGACGAAAATCAGGAATCTCTTTTTCCGGTTTACGGGCGTTTAGATGCTTCACATATCGCGCTTGTGATCGGCGAACGGCTTGTTAGGTTGACGTCGGACGAAGAGCTTCAGGGCGCTGTTGCGGGACTCCAATCGCGCACCGACCAAAAACATGTAGTTAAGCCTTCGATGCAACGTGTTCCTTATTTTTGTGCGGGTTGCCCGCACAACACATCCACTGTTGTGCCTGAAGGGTCGCGCGCATTGGCCGGCATCGGTTGCCACTATATGGCGCAATGGATGGATCGCGAGACGGCAACGTTTACGCAAATGGGTGGGGAGGGCGCGAGCTGGATCGGGGAAAGCCCTTTTAGTAACACGCCGCATGTTTTTCAGAACATTGGAGACGGCACTTATTTTCACTCAGGGCTTCTTGCGATCAGGGCTTGTGTCAGCGCTAAGGTCAATATCACGTACAAAATCTTATACAACGATGCGGTTGCGATGACGGGTGGACAATCGTTCGATGGACCGCTCGATGTGAGTCGAATCTCCCGTCAGGTTCATGCCGAAGGCGTCTCTCAAATTGCGGTCGTTACCGACGATCCTGATAAATACGCCAAGGATGCAGATTGGGCCCCAGGCGTTTTGATCCAACATCGAGATCATCTAGCTCGGGTGCAGCGAGAGATGCGAGAAGTGAAAGGGACAACGGTCATTATTTTTGACCAAACCTGTGCCGCAGAGAAACGTCGACGTCGTCGACGTGGAATATTAAAGACGCCGGACGAGCGGCTCTTCATTAACTCAGCAGTTTGCGAGGGGTGCGGCGATTGTGGAAAACAGTCCAACTGCGTGGCATTGATTCCCATTGAGACAGACCTGGGTCGAAAGCGAGCGATTGATCAGTCCGCGTGCAATTTTGATTACTCTTGTAATAAAGGGTTTTGTCCTAGCTTTGTTTCTGTTATTGGCGCAAAAAGAAAAACCGGATCACGGGCGCCAAAGACACAAATCCCCTCAAAATCTGTTTTACCGGAGCCGGACGTTGTAACGCTCCGTGATCAATACAGTATTGTTTTAAATGGCGTGGGTGGAACTGGAATTGTCACAATCGGGGCCATTGTCGGGATGGCAGCCCATATTGCCAAAATGGGCTGCTCCGTACTGGATATGGCAGGACTCGCCCAAAAAGGGGGAGGGGTGACGAGTCATATTATTCTTGCTGCGATACCTGAAGACATCAGTGCTACGCACGTGGCCGATGGTGGTGCTGACCTGCTTCTGGGTTGCGATCTTGTTGTGTCCGCATCGTTGGATACCCAGAAAAAGTTGAGCAAGCGCACTCTGTCGGTTGTCAATACGCATCAGATGATGAACGGTGAGTTTATTCAGCAGCCGGATCAGAGTTTTCCGCTAGAAAGTTTATTGTCGACCGTGGGCAACGCTTCCGGTTCGTTAACGTCAATTCCGGCCACCGCGCTAGCGACAGCTGTTTTTAGCGATACCATGAGTGCCAACATGATTATGCTGGGCCATGCGTATCAGGCGGGAGCGGTCCCGATTCCTGTCAAAGCGATTAAAAAAGCGATTGAATTGAATGGCAGGTCGGTCGAGATGAACCTTGCGGCGTTTGAACTTGGTCGCGAAGCTCAAAACGACCCGACGAAAATAACTCACTTAATTTGTAAAGATCAGAGTGATCAGAAAACTCCCGGTGATTCCCTGTCAGCGCTTATCCTACGACGCAAAGCGTGGCTTAAAAAATCCCACGGCGTTGATGCAGTCAGACAACTGGAAAACTGGCTTGAGCGGTTTGAAAATTGGCTGGGTCACAAAAATATAGATGATCAGTTTTTACGAGAAGCGTTTATTGAGAGCGCTTTCCACGTTCTTTACGATAAAGACGAATATGAAGTTGCTAGACTCTATGTTCGCCCTGAATTCAAGAAGAGCCTGGAAGCCGAGTTCGAAAAGGGTTACCGTTTAAAAGTACATTTATCACCCCCGCTTTTATCCAGAATTGATGCCATCTCGAAGCGACCTATCAAACGGAGTTTTGGGTCTTCTATTTTTATGGTATTCAAATTGCTGAGCGCCTTAAGAGGGGTTCGAGGAAGGTGGTTTGACCCATTTCGGGGGTCTCAAGAACGACAAATTGCACGCTCATTAAAGACTGAATTTGAGCAAACGCTTACGTTTTTGTGTTCCCAGGAGATCAATAGCGAGAGTCTTGAGCGCGTTCTTGAAATCGTTCGGTGGCCAAGAAAGGTTCGAGGTTATGGCATTGTGCGCAAAGAAGCTTTTGAATCGGCCTTGCGTGAGTGGTTTGCGCTTCGCGACGGTTTTAATAGCTCCAAAACAAGCGACGCCACTCAGCGGGCAGCCTGAAAAAGGCGGGGTAAATTTTTTCAGCGATGCGGGATTTTTCGTGACCGGATATTTAAGCGGCTTGGTGTTGCAGAAAAAACTCTTTAAATTGGTGGACTGTTTTTGTAATCGCTTTTTCGTCGACATTGAGGTGAGTCACCAGTCGAATGGGATTACCTTCAACTGTCAGGATGATCCCTCGCGCTCTCATAAAACCGGATAACTGGTCGATCGCGCTAGGCGGCACCGAGATAAAGACCATATTGGTGCGAAGTGCTGCGGGTTCCACGTTAATCTCCTGAATTTGTTCCAGTTCATTGGCTAACATCTGCGCTAATTCGTGATCGACCGCGAGCCGGTCTATATGATGATCGAGCGCATAAATGCCAGCCGCTGCAAGAATACCGGCCTGACGGGTGCCGCCACCCAACATTTTTCGCCATCGCCTCGCTTTTGCAATAAATTGCGTGCTTCCAGCCAATATACTGCCGATAGGGCTACCCAGACCCTTCGAAAGGCAGGCTGATACTGAATCAAACTGCCCGGCAATTTCTCTGGCGGGCACCCCTGTTTTGACTGCGGCATTAAAAAGTCGTGCGCCATCAAGATGGAGGTTAAGGCCATTTTTTCGTGCGAGCGAACACGCATTTTGCAAGTAGTCTTCGGTTAAAGGGGTTCCTAAAAATGTATTTTCCAAGCAGAAAAGTTTAGTGATCGCTAAATGAAAATCATCGGGCTTTATGGCGGCTTGAACAGCTTCAAGGTCGAGCGTCCCATCTGCCTGATTCTCAATGGGTTGCGGCTGGACACTGGCCAGAACGGCGCCACCGCCAGCTTCTTCTAAGTAAGCGTGGGAGCGCATTCCGGCGATATATTCCTCTCCACGTTGACAGTGGGTCAGGATTGCCAGGAGATTTCCTTGTGTTCCGCTCGTCACGAAAAGCCCCGCCTCTTGTCCCAGTATTTTTGCCGCTCTAAGCTCAAGTTCATTCACACAGGGATCATCACCATAAACATCATCACCGACCTTAGCGCCGGCCATCGCTTGGCGCATAGCGGCTGTGGGCTGGGTGACGGTGTCGCTTCGAAAATCTATCGTGGTATCCAATGATCTGACCTCAGAGCTTTTTAATGAAACGCGATGAATTTGTCGAACCGCACTTATTCACCTGAATGAACCTTATAATGACGGGATTGTGCCAGAAATTCAGATCAACTTGTACAGAGGTTGGCATCAGCGGTTGGAATAGTTCAAAAAATGAAGCG
>JADHSN010000057.1 GCA_016776875.1 Gammaproteobacteria bacterium
CGACAATAATGATGACGGAAAGTTCTTGCTGCGCCACCGTCGCGAGCTCCTGACTCGTCATCTGGATATCACCATCTCCCACCACCGCCACGACCTGCCGGTTTGGATAGGCCAGCGATGCCGCAATCGCAGCCGGCAATCCATAGCCCATTGAGCCACTTGTCGGTGCGAGTTGTCGACGTTCCCCGACAAATCTGAAAAATCGATGCAACCATCCCGTGTTGTTACCGGCACCATTCGTGACAATCGCATCCTCAGCGAGCATTTCATCCAGCTCGACCATCACCGTGGAAAGATCAAGTTCGCCCTGCACAGTTTCAGGTTTAATCCATTTCAGGTAACTGTGACGCAAACTCGGGGTCGTTTCCCTCCAAGGCAACGTCTCGGGAATTGGCAACCGGGAGAGAGATCGCGCAAATTCCGGTGCAGAAACTGCGATCGCAAGCTCAGGGTAATACACCCGGCCCAGTTCCTCTGGACTCTGAAAAATATGAATCAGTTTTTGTGCCGGCAGCGGAGGCTGCAAACGGCTATAGCCTTTTGTCGTCATTTCGCCCAGGCGAATGCCCAGCGCAATGACCAGATCCGCAGCTTGAAGGGCTCCCTCAAGCTCGGGATTCATGCCAATCCCCACATCGCCAACGTAATTCTCGTCTCCGTGATCGAAAACGTCATGGTACCGCCAGGCAGCAGCGACCGGCAGTTTCCAATGGCGGGCGAATTGATGCAGAGCGGCACGGGTTTCTGGATCCCAGTGTCGACCCCCGGCGATAAGCAAGGGCCGTTTCGACTCGCCGACGATCTTTGAAAAAGCGGTCAGGTCTTTGCTCGATGGCTCAATGTGAAGTGAACGACGCATCGGCACATCCGGGACCGCTGAAAGATCGCGAAGCACATCCTCCGGTAGGACAACGACAACTGGCCCCATACGCCCGTTGCAGGCCGTATGAAAAGCACGACTCATCACCTCCGGCAAACGCGCAGCGTCATAAACCTGCTCAACGTGCTTGGCAATCGAACCATAGAACTGGACGTAGTCGATCTCCTGAAATGCTTCTCGAAACAGCGCATCCGTCGCGACCTGTCCAATCAACAACACCAGTGGCGTCGAGTCCTGTGCCGCCACATGGATGCCCGACGCGGCATTTGTGGCGCCAGGTCCTCGCGTGACGAAACAAACGCCGGGTGCTCCTGTTAGCTTTGCCATGGCCTCAGCCATCATCGCTGCGCCACCTTCCTGACGGCAAACCACGGTATGAATGTCTGACGCATCACCCAACGCGTCAAGCGCCGCCAGAAAACTCTCGCCAGGTACGCAGAAAACGTGCCGCACTTTCTGAACAGAAAGCGCGTCAACCAGAATTTTGCCACCGCTTCGCGTCGGCAAATTTTTAGAGATCACCCTATTCTTTGGTCGGCTTTTTGCCGGCCTTGCTGGAGGACTTGGAAGATGTGCCGGAATCGTCGCCCGTGAATCCCGCGGAGCGCAAAAAATTCTTCTGCGCGTCCTGCCATACCTCCAGGTTACGTTTGGCCATTTCGGACATCACGCCAACCGATGACTGACCCAAAAATTCTGCAAACCGATCCTGGTACGCCTGTTGCTGTTCAACGAAAAGCGAGAGACTGCGGTCAAGGTAGTCCGTGAACATCTTCTGGGTCGTTCCACCATAAAAGCGGATCAGATTCGTCAGAATTTCGGTCGTAAACAGCGGTTGGCCGCCATTTTCCTGCTCGTTGATAATCTGCAACAAAACCGAACGCGTGATGTCATCGCCGCTGGCGACATCAACAACGCCGAATTCTTCACCATCCACAATGAGCTGGCGAAGATCCGAAACCGTGATGTAACGGCTGACCTCGGTATCGTAAAGACGTCGGTTGGGATACTTCTTGATGGTTCGCATACTACGTGTCCAGACCCGTGATTGTGCACCGCAATAATACTACCATGCACAAAACCGGTGTCACCAGAACCCTTAGTACATATGCTGGCCACCATTGATCGACAGCGTTGAGCCCGTAACGAAAGTCGCTTCATCGGCGACCAAAAACATCACCGCACGTGCGATATCACTCGCATAGCCCAGACGACCGACGGGGATTGTCGCGATAATCTTTTCAAGCACTTTTTCTGGCACCGCACGAACCATGTCAGTATCCACGTAGCCCGGTGCAATTGCATTCACGGTAATCCCTTTTGCGGCACCCTCCAGAGCGAGCGCTTTCGTAAAGCCGTGAATACCCGACTTTGCGGCGGCATAGTTAACCTGTCCGTATTGACCTGCCTGACCATTTACCGAGCCAATGTTAACGATACGACCGAAGTTCCGTTCGCGCATGCCTGAGATCACCGCATGACTCATGTTGTAGCAAGAAGACAAGTTGGTTTGCAGCACAGCATTCCACTGATTGAAATCCATCCGGTGCAGCGTGCCGTCTCGGGTGATTCCTGCATTGTTGACTAAAATCCCGATCGCACCCAGATCACTCTCGATACGGGATACGTTCTCGGCGCATTGATCAAAATCAGCCACATCAAACCGGTAAACGTCAATGCCGGTCTCAGCGTTAAAGGCACTCGCTTTCTCGTCGTTTCCCGCATAAGCTGCGGCAACGCGATGACCCGCTTCACTCAGTGCGATTGAAATCGCAGCGCCAATTCCCCGCGTTCCGCCCGTGACAATTGCAGTATGAGGCATCTAAAACTCCTTAAATAATTATAAATTTTTCGACTATCGGTATCGTCAGGGTCAAACGCGCTCAACGCACATTGCAACACCCATACCGCCACCGATACATAATGTCGCGAGTCCTCGACGGAGATCACGACGCGTCATTTCATACAGCAGTGTGGTTAACACCCGTGCTCCGGATGCCCCGATCGGGTGACCGAGTGCAATCGCGCCGCCATTTAC
Source organism: Gammaproteobacteria bacterium (assembly GCA_016776875.1). GTDB lineage: Bacteria > Pseudomonadota > Gammaproteobacteria > Arenicellales > UBA868 > UBA868. The sequence goes on from JADHSN010000057.1 coordinate 2,919, forward strand.
GTTAACGATGTCCGGATTCCACTTCATTTCCTGGTTGACGGCACAAGCCTGTGCCGAAAAGGCTTCGTTCGCCTCGACCAAATCCAGATCATCGATGGTCCAGCCTGCTTTTGCCAACGCAGCTTGGCTAGCTGGAATCGGGCCCGTTCCCATAATGCTCGGATCAACGCCGGCAGTCGCCCATGACACGATTCGGGCCATCGGTGTAATGCCACGCGCTTCCGCAGTGCTCGCCGACATCAGTAAGGTTGCTGCCGCGCCATCATTGATGCCGGACGCATTGCCCGCAGTCACTGTGCCTTCTTTAGCAAAAGCCGGCCGGAGCCCTGATAAGGTGTCAATGGTGGTTCCGTGACGTGGATGCTCATCGGTATCCACCCGGATCTCCGCTTTACGCCCTTTCACCACCACCGGCGTGATCTCAGCCTCAAAACGACCCGCTTTTTGAGCGGCCTCGGCCTTCTGTTGAGATGCCGCAGCAAAGGCATCCTGGGCCTCTCTTGAGATGTTGAATTGTTTGGCGACATTTTCTGCCGTATTGCCCATGTGATAACCATGAAATGCGTCCCAAAGACCATCAATCAACATACTGTCTATCATTTCAAGCGACCCCAGTTTTTGCCCGTTGCGCAAATTCGCGCAGTGCGGTGCCTGGGTCATGCTTTCTTGGCCACCGGCGATCACCACATCGGCATCACCATTACGAATGGATTGAAAACCCAGCGCCACGGCTCGAAGTCCCGACCCGCAGAGTTGATTAATCACCATTGCGGTGCGCTCAACCGGAATCCCGGCGCCGATAGCCGCCTGTCGGGCAGGATTTTGTCCGGCGCCTGCGGTCAGGATCTGTCCCATGATGACTTCTGTTACCGCCTCTGGCGCCACGTTGGCACGATCAAGTGCTGCGCTGATTACGGTGCGACCCAGTTCACTCGCAGGTAGTGCGCCGAGTGAACCATTAAAGGCGCCAACCGGGGTTCGGGCAGCACTGGCAATTACGACATCAGTTGGGTTTTTCATCGTGTTAATTTCCTAGCGGTGGGAAAACCGGTCGCCATCATATTATTGAACTCCTAATTGAACTCCTATTAAGAGTCTTTATTATCGATCCGATTTTTGTCGACGTAATTTGAAAAAGTACCGAACCGTCGGTCTAACGGAAACAGGGAAGAGCAGCCTTCACTGATCTTCCCTGCTTGGAACCTTTCGCTGCGTCTCAACGACGCCCATCCTCGCGAAACCTTTAGGACTTTTTGGCTTTTGCCTTTGCCACGCCGGCGAAGTTCGCGGTTGATTTTTTCAAAAGCGCTTGTGCTTCATCAGCGTAACTCTGGCCGATTTCCATCAACGCGCCCGAGTCCTTGGCCACCTTCTGAACCAGGTTACGCGTGAGTTCCGGCTGCTTCTCAAAATAGGTCCGGACTGTCTGCATGTCCTTGATTTCGAGAACATCGCGGGCATTGCCCAGCATGGTGTCGGCGAACATCCGTGCAGAACTCATCTGCAGTTCGATCATTTTTTCCATGTTTTTGATCATTAACTGACCCGCGTCGCTTGCGACGTCCGAAGCGGCCTTAAAAGCGGTTTGATACGTTTCATTCATATTTTCTTTCATTTTCTAATCCTAAAATCAACGGTGCTTGATCGGTTCTTAAATTTGTTGCACCGCACAATAACAGGTTTGATGGTGCATTGCAACAATTAATCAGGTGATTTTAAAACTGTTTAAAAACAATGTTTTATATGAATAAAAAACCACGAAAAGTATTCTTAAGTTTAATTAATTTTAACTGCATCGCACCAAGTATCTAGATTTTAGTCCGAATTTCCACGATACAACCGGGTGATCTAGAATTCTGCTATGCCGCACGACCCGACAGAGCAGTATCAGGATTTTCTTTTCGAGTTGGAAAAATACCTTCGGCAAATGAATGATGCCGGGCGCGATATGCCGGCCTTTTCGCAACTGCCAGGATGGCTGGAATGGCTAAAAGCGGATAACGATCCATCCGGTGATATCACTTCGACTAAAAAACTTGAGTCCCTAAAAGCTCAATTTCGGGATGATCCCGCCAAATCAGAAGCCGCATCACGCTATTGGCACGCGTTTCAAGCCCTGCAAGTACACTGGATAGACATCAGCTCAAAAAGCTGGGACGTAGCACGGGTGCAGTCTATTGAAACGTCATCCGCCACGAACATCCGGCAATTCTATGATGATTGGATTGAGGCCGGAGAAGCGCTATTTCGCGAACGAGCCGTCACAAAAGCATACGCGGATCAAGTGGGTGAGTGGATTAATGCACAAGTCGATTTGAATCTTGCGTTTGGAATGGGTGAAGTGCCGGTCTGTGTAGATCCGCGAGACCTTAAAGCCGCGTTGACCGAAGCCGAGGCCCGCGAAGCACAACTCCGCTCTGAGCTTGAAGCGCTGAAATCCCGACAAAAATCAAAATCCGCGCGCGCCACATCCCAAAAGAAAGCCCCCTCAAAAGCGGGTCAATCGACCAAAACCAAGGCATCATCAAAAAGTGAGATCGCTTTAAAAAAATCGAGACCAAAGTCATGACCTCGGCCCGCAGGACCGCTGAGGACATAAAAACCTTTACAGAAAAGCTTTCGCATAGTCTCTCGCAAATTCGTCAAATCGATGATGCTGCGCCTGGCACAAGCCCTCACGAGACCATCCTGACCGGCGACGGTTTTAGACTCCTCCGCTACGGTACGGACCAGGCGCACGACAAAAAAACCGCGGTGCTGATTGTCTACGCACTGGTGAATCGGCCCTGGGTGCTCGACCTTGAGCCGAAGCGATCCATGATCGCGCGATTGCTAGAACGGGGAATGGACATCTTTCTCATCGAGTGGCTGGATCCCGAACCTCAAGATAAAAATCGGTCGCTGAGCGCCTACATCGCCGTCATGATCGATCAATGTGTGGACGCGGTAAATACAGCCCGTCGAACATCCCGGCTCAACCTCCTCGGCGTCTGTCAGGGTGGAACGCTCAGCCTCTGCTACGCCGCGCTTTTTCCAAAAAAAGTAAAAAACCTGATTACCATGGTTACCCCGGTCGACTTTCAGACTGAAGACAACGTGCTATCAAAATGGGTCAGGGAAGTGGATCTTGACCGCCTGGTGGGCTGCTACGGAAACGTGCCCGGCGCCCTTCTGAACACGTTGTTTGTGTCCCTTCAGCCTTTTCGCCTGGGAAGCAAGAAATATATCGACCTTATCGATCTAGCTGATAACCCGGCAGGACTTAAAACCTTTGCCCGCATGGAAAAATGGATTGCAGACAGTCCCGATCAGGCAGGAACGGCGTTTAATGAATTTGTCGGAAACCTCTATCAACGTAATGCGCTAATCAAAGACAAGTTTGTAGTCGATAATCAAATTGTTAATCTTTCCAAGATCCGGTGTCCTGTCCTCAATATTTATGCACTTGCCGACCATCTCGTGCCGGCTTCCGCATCTAAAGCGCTGGCAAACTACGTCGGCTGTGATGATTACAGTGAGCTCACTTTTGACGGCGGGCATATCGGTATCTACGTCAGCCGCCAGGCACAGCAGAGTATTCCAGCATCAATAGCCCGGTGGATTCTGGCGCGATCCTAGCCTTTTGGAAATCAGGGCTGGCTGGAAACCTTCAATCGAAGGGCTTTTATGTTGAGTCTCACTAGCGCTCGATTTGCGCTTTCCATCATCTCCATGTTCGGATAGGGTCCAATGCGAACCCGGTAGAAATCGCCTTGGCCCTGGAATGAGATTTTTTGCACAGTGGGTTCAAAACCTGCCATGGCTAGTTTGGCTTTCATCCGTTCAGCGTCGCCCGGATTGTGGTACGCACCGGCCTGCAGCATGTAAAAACCGGTTTTTTTCGCGATCTCTGAAGGGGGTGGAGTCACCTCGGCTGTTTCTGATTCAGAAGTTGAAGACGGCTCGGGGATAACGTGCTCAATCTCGGGTAGCACTGTATAAAACTCAAAATGAGTTCTCTCCGGAGACTCGACATTGATTGCCACATCTGAAAGGTCAGCAGGCTCCCGATTGTCTTGCGCTGACTCTCCGATTAATTCAGACAAACCCGCACCCACGCGGTTGGGATCACCACTTTTTGCGCCTTGATACAAAACCGCCACCAACACACCTGCGGCAATCCCCAGAAGCAGCAGAACAGCATCATGCCCAAAACGTGAACGAAAAGACGCTTGACGCTTTCGAACATTCCGACCCATGTCTTACATTCGCTCTGGAGCACTCACTCCTAGCAACGCTAGCGCGTTTGCCAACACGATCCGGGTGGCGTCAATCAACGACAGGCGAGCCAGACGAAGATCATCTTCCGCGGCGATGAACGGATGAGCGTTGTAGTAGGTGTGGAAATCATTAGCGAGCTCTCGCACGTAATACGCCACCTGGTGCGGCTCATAATTTCGTGCAGCCGATTCAACGACTTCAGGATAGATCGAGAGTTTTTGGAGTAGATCAGACTCACGGGCTTCAACCAGTAATTCTGGATTCGCGTTAGGAAGATCAACTGCGATATTTTTATCAGCGAGTTGCCGGAAAACACTGCAAATTCTCGCGTGGGCGTACTGCACGTAATAGACCGGATTATCACTGGACTGTGATTTTGCCAAATCCAGATCAAAGTCCATATGCTGATCTGGTTTTCTCAACGCATAAAAAAACCGCGCGGCGTCTCGGCCGACTTCCTCGCGCAATTCACGCAACGTCACAAATTCGCCGCTGCGCGTAGACATCGAAACTTTTTCGCCAGCCCGGTAGAGCGCAGCAAACTGGACCAGCAAGACCGTGAGCAAATCTGGATTGAGGCCAAGCGCGGACATCGAGGCTTTCACCCTCTTGATGTAACCGTGGTGATCTGCACCCCAGATGTTGATGACTCGGTCAAATTGGCGCCGCACCTTATCCTGATGATAGGCAATGTCAGTGGCAAAGTAAGTATGATTTCCGTTCGCTCTCAGCACGACTCGATCTTTCTCATCGCCGAAGTCCGTGGTTCGGAACCACCATGCGCCATCGTTCTGATAGAGAACAGTATTCTCTTTCAACTCATCGACAGCGCCCTGAACCGCACCGGAGTCAATCAGACTTTGCTCTGAAAACCATGTTTGATACTCCACACCAAACTGTAATAAATCCGAACGAATCTCGTCGACCAGCGTATCGCGGGCGAGACGATGCACTCGCCCAAAACCTTGCACACCCAACAATGACTTAGCCCGCGCAATCAGGCTGTCGAGCCTGACATCATCGCCCTCTGGTAATTCGTCAAGCAATGTTTCCGCCTCAGTACGGTATTCACCCGCGGCTTCACGATGTAATGTTGCGGCGATATCAAAAATGTAATCGCCTTGATATGCGGCAGAGGGAAAGCTGAACGTCTCTCCGCAAAGTTCCAGATATCGAAGCCAGACACTTAACGCGAGAATATCCATCTGTCGTCCCGCATCATTAATGTAATATTCGCTAACGGCATCAAAACCGGCCGCCCGCAAGACTCTTGCCAGCGCATCGCCATAAGCCGCCCCGCGGCCATGTCCCACATGGAGTGGGCCAGTTGGGTTAGCCGATACAAACTCAACCATCACGCGATGGCCCGCACCCATTTTGCTCGTGCCGTAGCGCGCCCCACTCACCCGAATCTGATCAGGTAAATCATGGTAAGCGTCGGGGGCAAGAAAGATATTAATAAACCCGGGGCCTGCAATCTCGGTTCGGTCAATGACTGGGGATGTTGGCAACGCTGCACAGATTTTCTCGGCGAGTTCGCGAGGCTTCAATCCGGCACGCTTGGCAAGGACCATCGCCAGATTGCTCGCGAAATCACCATGATCCGCATTTCGGGATCTTTCGATTTGAATGGGAACATCGTCGGGCTCACTGATCACGCCCTCTTTTTTGAGTGTCGCGACCGCCTCGCCAAGCAGTTGGCAAACTTCGTTGCGCATAGGTTTGGACCAAAATCGATGAAAAGAACGCGCCTGTGAATTAACCTACAGGCCGCACACTGAGAAGGGGATTTTAACCAAAGGTTCGCACCTACTGTAGCCGTATGGTGTAACCTTCGACCAAATTTCTCATTATCTGCACAAAGAGATGGACCATCTTCAGCGAAGCCGCCTTAATCTTTTAACCAGCGACCTATTAAACAGGGGCACTCTGGTGCGACTTGAACCCGAAACACTATCACAGCGGGTCATGAGCGATCGTGCGCGATTCATTGGTATCCACCGGATGAAAATCGCAGTTGATGACAATCGCCATCCCGGGCCCGCTTGGCTAACACGAGAAGAAACCATCTCGCGATTCGGGAATTGTGAGTCCTGGATCTATCTCGGGGAACAAAATAGCACCTTTCACTTTGCATTGATGCTCGAAGATAGTCTGCCTCGGTCTGATGATCATTTTGTCGGACTTCGAGCATTGGCGTTTCATCTCGACGCCTCTGAATCGACCCTTCTTGCTTTTGCGCAAGCACTTACCGCCTGGCATAAACGACATGGCTATTGCGGACAATGCGGAACGCCCACAATCATCACCCAAGGGGGTCACGTTCGGGTGTGTTCAGCCGAATCGTGCGGAACCACGCACTACCCTCGAACCGACCCTGCGATTATTGTGCTGGTTGAAAGCGATGATCATGCGTTATTTGGTCGAAAACCAGAATGGCCTAAACATCGATACTCCACCATCGCAGGTTTTGTTGAACCGGGTGAGAGTGCGGAACAAGCCGTGGTTCGCGAGGTCGCTGAAGAAACTAACATCAACGTTTTGTCGGCTCACTATCATTCTTCTCAGCCGTGGCCTTTTCCCGGCTCTTTAATGCTTGGCTATCATGCGAAAGCAACAAAAACTCAAATATCGCTGAATGATCAAGAACTTGAGGATGCCCAATGGCTTTCTCGTGAGGAGATAATCACTCGTTTAAACCAGGGATTATTCGTTCCGCCGCCCAAGATATCGATCTCATTTCGGTTGATTGAGGATTGGTTTAATCAGTCCGCTACGATTCCCTTAAAAAAATTGCTCCGTCAGTCCGGCGCAGCAGATTTTTAAGGGTATTGCGTAACTTGCACTTGCGGATACAATGCGCACAGGGACACCGAATAATCGTGTGCCCGTTTATGGTTGTTTTTGTTTTTGTTTGTAGTCACCCTAGTGGAGGAGTTCATGTCGGAAAGGCATAATGGAACCGTTAAATGGTTCAACGAGAGAAAAGGCTTCGGCTTTATTGAGCAGGAAGGTGGAGACGATGTATTTGTGCACTATCGAGAGATTAGAGGCGATGGATTCAAAACACTGAACGAAGGTCAGCGTGTTGAGTTCACCCTTACGACCCGTGACAAGGGTCCCGCTGCGGAAGACGTTACTCCCGTCGATTGATCTGGTGCTTGTCGGCTGTATTTGTTTTCAGCCAACAACGCAAAACTTCTCATCGCACTTATGAGCGTGTGCGCTCGCTAGCGTTATGCTGAAGTTTTTCTGTATCAGTTTTCTTGCCCTCGGTACCGGGCTTGCGTTAATCGCAAGTGCCGGTCTCGTCGCTGTGCTGCTTAACAGCTCAGGGCTTCCCCTTGTTTCGTTCTCCGCCGTCATATTAGCGCTGACATTCGCCTCGCTGGCCGGCATGATCGGTATTATCGGTCTCGCACGGGCGATGCCGGAGCATTCGGATCTTACGAAAGAAACGCCTTCAAGCCCCGACTGGCGATCCAGTATCCAACACCTGTCTGGTCTAACAACCTATCTGGGGGTTCCCCTCGGCCATTTGCTCGGGCCCTGGATCACCTGGCTCATCTGGCGACGCCACGCGCGCTGGCTCGATACCAACGGACGCGCCGCGCTTAACTTCGCGCTAACAATTAGTATTTTTTACGTCAGTTGCCTGATTTTGGTTTTCTTTTTTATCGGCTTTATCTTGCTCGGCCTGCTGATGGTATTTCACATCTGGGTCTTGGTCCGAAATGCATGGCGGGCCTCAGTCAACCTGCCAGCCCGTTATCCGCTGTCCATAAATTTTCTACGTTAAATCGAAGCAAATACTTCCTTGGCGGCCGATATCGTTTCATCAATCTCACGATCGGTATGCGTAATGGAAACAAAGCCTGCTTCAAATGCAGATGGCGCCAAGTAGATTCCTTTTTGCAGCATGCCATGAAAAAATTTCGAGAATTTTTCCGTATCACAATTCATCACTTCGCTAAACGATGTGACCTTATCTGCTTCGGTAAAGAATAAGCCAAACATCCCACCCACCGATTCGGTTGCCATAGGCACCCCCGCCTGAATCGCGGCCTCAGATAGGCCTTTTACGAGTCTCTCGGTTTTTTCAGTCAGCGCTTCAAAAAAACCGTCTTTGGAAATTTTCTGCAACGTCGCGATTCCGG
>JADHSN010000058.1 GCA_016776875.1 Gammaproteobacteria bacterium
GTTTACTTGCAACTTTATAAATCCAATTGGCATAACCAGAACCAAGGTGGCATTCACTTTGAGACGTATATCGAAGCTCCACAGGTTCGACAAAAAGAATTTCCTGTGTGTATGCACGTGGAAGAGGACTGTCCCGGCCAGCAAAAGTTCATTGAAGAGTTTCTAGTTTTAGAAGGTGATCGCATCAGAAGCTGGAAGGGTTATCAGGTAATTGGTGAAGGATATAGCGTTTGTAAACGGGTGCTCCCGCTAAATTTCAAAAATCTTGAGCAACGACTCTTTGAAGAATTTAATAAGCTTCGTTTGTTAGAGGCTGGAATTGATCAAGCACTCGAACGGTTCATGGTCAGTTCAAATTGAGTGCGTGAAAGTCCTCGTTGGTCTTAAGATCTCATGAAAAGGCATAAAAGCCCCTGTATCGATGTCTGCGACTTTAGCGGGCTAAAGGGATGGTGTTCGGGGTGCGGCCGCACTCGGCAGGAATGCCAGAAATGGAAATCGATGAAGCCTTACGACAGAAACCTGCTTCTTGGCCAGCTCAAGAAAAGGAAACAGAAGATCCTGGTTCCTTAATTGGGATCAGAGGCTTTTTCTTTTGGTTATTCAGGTAAAATACAGATTACAGGTAGCCGGTTCAGATAAATATTTATCAACACTGACTACGGAATTGACTACGAAGTTGTAAAAGTGTCATTTTCTAACTGTATAAGTTCGATTTAAAAATGCCGGGGTGGCGAAACTGGTAGACGCGCCAGATTCAAAATCTGGTTTCCGCAAGGAAGTGTCGGTTCGAGTCCGACCCTCGGTACCATTTGAATCGATAACTTAGACAAACCGCATCGAAATACCCGGAACAAACCTAAATCAGTCCTACCAAACCGTGTTTTTGGTGCAATAGGCTTTTACCGTTTCCGAGTCTTTCCGGTCTTCCTCAGCCCTTAAACAATTCTGATACGGGGACATCGCGTAATACATTGCGAGAACCACAGCCCCCACGACGAGCAGCTTGATAAGCGTTTCGGTCATGAACTGACCTCTTGGGACGACGCCCCCTCTCGACGTTGCTCGGCCTCCTGATCTCGCGATACCTGAATCGAGATAATTTGATTTTCAAAATCTAGCAAAAGTTGATAAGTCTCTGCGTCTCTTTGACTTACGTCTTGAACCTCTAATCTGTGAACGTTACGAAGATAATCAAGAATGTTGGCGCTGACCATCTTCGCAAAATCATCCTCCCTTTGCTCTTCATCTTCCATATTGTTTTCCCGTAATACTCAGCCTGACATTACAAATATAAATCTGTTAATGAAAGGATCGTACACCAGACTCCAGAAAGTCGATCACAATATCGCACGGCCTTCGCCAGACTCCCTATTGGCCCCTATTTCTTTAAGTAAAAAAGAATCTAAAAAGCAGAGCTGATATGGATACGCACGCCATCAGAATGGCCCCCGCCGAGCGCTTCATTACGGGTATAAACAAGCGCAGATATCAACCCATCATTAGAAACATAATCGAGTCCCAATTGAATCCGTACGGTGGAATCGGTCTCATCTTCAAGAACGAGGTTATAGGATCGCGTGCCAGCAGCGTACTTCATTGTGACGTTTTCGCTGGAGGAGAAACTATAACCATACTCGGCTGACCCAAAGGGTCGAATCAGGCCTTTGGGTAACGCCCGGTGATAGTTGATATCCAGCCCGATAAACAACATTTGATGATCAATATTTTGATCTCCATACTGAACCGCCCAAACACCGCCTGTTTCAGATTCTGTGTCAATCTTCGCGCTTCCAAGTTCGAATCGACCATGAGGCGTGATCTTGAATTTTCGCCCAACCGGCTCCAGTCCGCGAACGCCAATTGATGAGAACAACATCGTTCCGTCTCGATCGGCACTAAAGGTTGCGGATGTCTCTTTGCGAGTGCTCGCAATGTCCAGATCCGCAGCACCCAAGATCCCCTCCAAGACCAGCGCCATTTCCTTCGGTCGCATCGCGCCATAAAAAGAAAGCCCATAGTTCTCCGCGTCAACATCATCATTCGGGTTGATTTCCGCCGATTGCCAGGACGCCGTCAGCGCGACACCGCCTCGGGCGTAATCACCAACAGCCCGATCTGAGCCAATCGCAATCAACACGCCATCGCTACTGTCTACTGAATCCCAATTTCCCACCGTCACCTGACCCTCTGTCCAGATCGACCAGCCTGCAGTGCTCGCATCCCCCGAGGGATTGAGATCAACAGGTTCCAAATCAGTCGCGGCAAGCGTCGCCCCAATCACCCGCCCGATCAACTCCTTTGAGGAGTCAATCTCGCTCGGCGAATTAATAAGCGTCTCGAGGTCGGGCAGCAAACCGCGGGGATCTGCCTTGTCCGGTTGGCCGCTAAAAATGCTGCGCATCACCGGATCCCTAAAGGTAAACTGGATCCCCTGATAAGAAAGTCCATAACTATTGATATCACCGCTGTCGATATCATCTTGATTGCAACCTGGAATCTCAGGCTGCCCTTCCGATTCATCTGACTGACAGGCCTCTGTTGCAATTTGCCGACCAAATGCCTGACCTAAACGGGCAAAACGGCTATTGATAGGCTGGGAAAAGTTTCTCAGATATTCCTGAGCTAAAGACGTGTAAGCTCTGGCGACTGCCGTCACGCTTTTATTCAACAGCAGGTCAGGTTCGTAGCGCCAACTGACTGAATTGCTTTCTAAATTTAGGTTGTTTGCGTTATCTTGGCATCCATCTTCGGGCACCGAAATCGAGCTTCGGCCTGGCGTCACCGATGACACGAGCGCCGAAAACTCTCGTCCCGAGCCTGAAAATTCCGAGATGGTTAAATTGCTCAACAAGAAGTCATCAATATCAAGTCCGGTTACGACCTCGCTGATTTCGATCGCGACCCTCCAAGACGGCTGCGACGTTCGCGCATCACTCTCTAATCCCAGCACGGACACCTTGACCACCGGGCGAACGTTGTCAACCGGAGTTGGAATATTTTCTACCGCTTCCTCTTCTTCCTCTTCTTCACCACCGCCTCCTCCACTAGACGCGGTCACCGAAAAAGAACGCGACACATCAGTCGCGGCGAAGTAATCCCCTGCCGGACTGTTCCCGGCTTGACTGGCGGTTATGGTGCATGTGCCGGCGCTGACCAAGCTAAGCGTTGTTCCCGAGACCGTGCACACCCCGGCCGTAGATGAAGCGAGGGACACCGTCAATCCGGAGTCAGATGATGCGGTAAGGGTTGCGGTGCCGGATGAAAGCTGCTGCGCGCCCGGGTCGTTGAACGTAATGACTTGGGATTTGCGACATTCCATATCCGTCATGTCAACATTACCACTGGTTATGTTGAACTTAACGTAGGTGTAATCCTGATCCAAGGTATAGGTCAGGGTTGCGGGAAAAGATGAACTAGAGGCCTTAGACGAGAAACTAGCTGGAACCCCAACCGCAGCAGATGTTCCTGCGTTTATATGGGCAGTTTGGCCAGATGTTGTCGGGTTGGAAAACGTGATCTTCAGCGTTTCTCCCGTGGAAAAGGTGTACCCGCCATTGATCTGCTGCCAGTAGATGTCGGATCCTGTGTAGGAGCCTTTGGTGTTAACCGCCTGGCATCCGGTACTGAGCGCCGCGAACGCCTCCTTTACAGGCAACAATGCGCAAAGCAAAAGGCACAGGCCGACCAGTCGTAAGAAAACGTTTTTCATGGAATTTACAAAGATTTATAACCAACTTTTGTAGATTATGGTTCGAACGAAAAATCTTAACCAACTTTTGTTCTTATAATCCGATAGATCAGGCCTTTCGTTAGCGGGTCGCTCTCATGGTAAGACGAATGCATTCGATGCATCGGATTAAAGACAATGTTCCGGGCCCGGAAATTCGCGAGTTTTCACCGCTTTTAAGAAATGCTCAACCGCGGTGACCGCCGATCCGGCGCCGGCCAAGAAATCTTTACTGAATTTAGGACTCTTCTTCGGGTATAGCCCGAGCAAATCGTAAAGCACGAGCACTTGGCCATCCGTTTGCGGCCCCGCGCCGATTCCTATCGTCGGGGCGCTTATTTTTTTGGAAATCGAGCCTGCCAAGGCTGATGGCATCGCTTCCAAAATGAGCGCCGAGACTCCGGCTTGATCCAAAACCAAGGCGTCGTTTTCGATCTCACTTGCCGCTTCGGTCTCTCGGCCTTGCACCTTAAAGCCGCCAAACTGGTTGACCGACTGCGGGGTAAGTCCAATATGGCCGCAAACGGGGATACCCCGCTCCACCAAAAACTCGACCGTCTCGCGCATGAATTCGCCCCCTTCAATTTTGACCATTTGCGCTCCACCCTCCCCAAGCAGCCGAGCGGCATTTTCAAAAGCCTTCTGTGGACTCAATTGAAACGATCCAAAGGGCATGTCAGCAATAATAAGGCTTGTTTCTACGCCTCGCGAGACACACTTGGTGTGGTAAACCAGATCGTCGACGGTGACCGGCAGAGTCGTTAAATGCCCCTGCACCACCATGCCCACGCTATCGCCAACCAAGATAATTTCGACACCCGTACTATCCAGAATACTGGCAAAACTATAGTCATAAGCAGTAAGGCACGCGATCGGCTCACCGCGACCTTTCATGTCAGTCAGTGTTGTGACGGTAATTGGTCTTTTAATAGTCATACTTGAACTCTAGCCCCAACCATAAGCGATTTCGGGCGACCGATTATGCCTAAACTCAGCGGAACCGACCACTCCAAAAACCCTGCATTCTGAGGCTAAATTAAATGCGGCAGATCAGCAGCGACTCTCAACAAAATCTATAATCGGATAACTTAGTTTCCAGGGTTTTATTTCAATGAAGATGCTGTTCGATTTTTTCCCACTGATTTTGTTTTTTGGTGCGTATAAGTTTTATGGCATATACGCGGCAACAGCTGTTGCCATTGCAGCCTCCGTCGGACAAGTCCTCTGGGTTTGGGTGCGTACCCGCAAAACAGAAACCACTCATCTGGTCACGCTTTTTGTGATTGTTATTTTCGGTGGGATGACGCTGGTTTTTCGGGACGATACCTTTATTAAATGGAAGCCTTCGATCGTTAACTGGATCTTTGCCGTCATTGTCATCGGCAGTCATTTTATTGGTAACAAAACGGTTCTCGAGAGATTGCTGGGCACGCAGTTGAGCATGCCTGGGGCAATCTGGAACAAAGTTAACTTCTCATGGGGAATCTTTTTTCTGATCAGTGGGCTGCTCAATATGTATGTCGCGTTTTATTACAGACCCGAACTTCCCGAAGCAGTACGAACCGATTTTTGGGTCAACTTTAAAGTGTTTGGCTTACTCGGGCTCACGCTTGCTTTTAGTGTGATCCAGATGATGTTAATTGCGAAACACATCACGACTAAAGGCGCCGAGAACTAATGTCAGTAAAAGACCAAATTCATCAACGACTCATGGAAACCCTGGGCGCTGAATCCGTCGAAATTGAAGACCAAAGTCATCTCCATGCGGGTCATGCAGGAGCGGCATCGGGTGGCGGACACTATGACGTGATCGTAATCTCCAGCGCATTTAACGATCTGAACACCCTCGGCAGACATCGTCTGATTTACAGCGCAGTTGATGATCTGATGAAAAAAGAGATTCATGCCCTCAGCATTCAGGCATTCAGTCCAGACGAGGTTTAACGAGAGGCGACGCTATGGCAACCCCTGCTCAATCGGCTCGTTATTTCCTGTACTGGCTCGCTTTTTTTGGCCTTTTACTTTTTGCTTTCACGCTCTTTGTTTGGTTCGGCGTTTTAGCACTTTTCATCGAACAAGACTCGAGCCGGCTCTCACTTGTGATTCTGGTTGGCCTCCTGATCGCCTCTCTACACGCGGGCTATCGCGCTTACAAAATCGATGACGAAATTAATCAGGCCCGAGTCATCGCGATCAGTCATACACCCCATGAGCGCACCGATCGGTCGTCGATTGCCTCCGAATATCGCTTGTTGATTGACAAAGCGGTTTCAAATGGTCGATTACCCACTGACTCTGCAAATCTCGGCGTCTATCTTGAGAAACGCGTACACGAGGGGCATGCCAACGGATGGTTCATCGCCGACCTCATGATCAAGCTCGGATTGCTCGGCACCGTTATCGGATTTATCTTTATGCTGAGTTCGGTGGCCCAGCTCGAAACAACAGACCTGAACGCAGCTAAATTAATGCTGACTCAGATGAGCGGGGGAATGAGAATCGCGTTGTTCACAACGCTTGCCGGCTTATCTAGCGGTCTCATCTTGGGCGCGCAATATCAGCTTTTGGATCACGGCGCCGACCGACTCTTTGGCATTATCGTGAGCACTACCGAGACCGAAGAAATTCGCACATCTCAATCAAACCCCGCGTTTACCCGAACGGAGTGATCTGATGCGTCCTCGCGGCGGTGGTTATCGCACTGATCCTTTTGTGGATCTCCTGTTCAACGCGCTACTCGGATTCACGCTTCTTTTTTTCGTTTCCCTGGTTTATTTCAATCCTGAGGCTCGCCAAGGCAAAGTGAACCTAAAGGCGGAATATATTATCTCTGTTACATGGCCAGAGCATCGTACTGACGATATCGATCTATGGGTGCGCGATCCTTTAGGCGAGGTGGTCTCCTACCTACGCAAGGATGCGGGCTGGCTGCACCTTGATCGGGACGATCAGGGCGCGATAAACGATACCGTGATCATTGAGGGCGAGAAGATTATCTACCCGATTAATCAGGAGCTTGTCACATTGAGGGGGCTTGTCGATGGCGAGTACACCGTCAATCTTTATTATTATGAGAAACGGGAGCCTGAGCCGATTACCGTTCTTGTGAAAATCGAGCGCATTAATCCTTCTGTGCAAACTGTTTTTGTTCAAAAAGTAATTCTTTCCAAAGAGGACGAAGAGCGCACCATCGTGCGATTTACGCCCACTCGCGACGGGAAAATTATTAATGTGAATGAGCGCCAGGCGCAACTAACGCCTTATCTTTTGGATCCGCCAGAATGATAGAAAGTGCATTTCTGCTCGCGCTATCGTACGCATTCGCGACCTTTTTATTGCTGTTAATTGTGACGCGAGCTCGTCTCTCGATAAAAACCAGAGCAATAACGGTCGTTTTGGGCGCTGCTTTTTATATGGCTCATTTTCTCTCACTCAGCGGACTGGGCGGCTGGCCCGCAACCTTAACGCTTCCGGCAGAATTTGAATTGCATGCTTTTACCATTGTTGAGCCCAACTCAACACAGAACGAATCCGGTCATATTTATCTTTGGGTACAGGAAGCTGGCGATGCCGAGCCCCGCGCTTATTCACTCCCTTATAGCTCGTCCGTTCATGATGAATTAACAGCATCCAACAAACGGCAACAAGAAGGATACCAACAGAACGGGCGATCAGACGCTAGCGGCACAATAAAGATATCAAATGCCAGCCGACGCCTCCCCCCAAAAGCCGCCTTGGATAACTAATCCAACGGGGCACCCTTAATGCCCCGGATACGCTCAGGGCTTGAGCGAACCATCCAGTAACTCTTCAAGCATTTTAGAGGGGCGAACGACACCTGCGACATTTCCGGCGACATTTAAAACCGGCAGGCGAACCAAATCCTCACTCTCGCCTTTGAATACATGCTGAAGACCTGAAATTCGCGACAACACGGCGCCCATAAAACATTCAGAGGCACGACTCGCGCCATCGTCAATCTTAAGCGCGATCCCGATTCCCGCATCAGGAACGGCACCACAAAAAACCCCTTCCGCACCCGTTTTGACAATGAATGATCCTTTGCCTGCCTGAATGGCGCGCGTACACCAACGCCCGGTCCCTGCCACCATGATCGGTTCTGAAACCATCGCCCGATAGATATGTTTCGACGCATGACGTCTTTCTGTCGACAACCCTTGTCCAGACGCAAATCGCGCAAACGATAAGGCAAGTGGCTGAAGTGCGATTCCAGCGACCGGTATCCCACAACCATCTATCCCTCGCGGGACTTCTGCAAGAGACACATCTGCAAGATCTTCAAGAAGCGACAGCACTCGCTGCTGGATAGGGTGTGTTGCCTCGATATAACCCGCGCTTGACAAGCCAAGATGCTGAACGGAAGACAGGAAACCGGCATGCTTGCCAGAGCAGTTGTTATGGACCGCGCCTGGTTCGATGTTTGAGTTGATAAGCGCCTTTTGATCTTCGCAGCGGCGAGGAGCATGGGCGCCACATTCCAGCGCGTTTTCGCTCAACCCAATTTGCAGTAACCATTGCCGAACGGTTTCAACGTGAACGTTCTCCCCGTTATGAGACGCACACGCTAGCGCAAGCTGGCGATCAGTGAGTTGGTATGCTTCTGCCGCCCCGCTCTCAATGAGCTGGATCGCCTGCAGTGGCTTAATTGAGGATCGTGGATAAATCTGTTGAGACACATCTCCGAGGCTCGCGAGTAATTTGCCGTCATCCCGTACGACAGCGACCGCCCCGCGGTGGCGACTTTCGATCATTCCGCCACGCGTGACATCGATCACAACTGGATTTGCACTCATTTTCTTTCCTCAAATCACGCTCTAGAGCGCTTTATCACGTTACGAAAGATATACTATCTTAAGAAATTTCCAACTATCTTGAATTACCAAAATGAACGACATGAAATATACCGCTGAGCATGCATGGGCTCGGGCGGACGACAATATCGTGACGGTTGGCATAACTGATTTCGCACAGGAGCAGCTTGGAGATCTTGTTTTTGTTGAACTGCCAACGGAAGGGATCGAGGTTGCCGCCGGTCAGGAAGTTGTTGTTATTGAATCAGTTAAGGCAGCTGGGGATATTAAGTCCCCAATCTCAGGCACTATCATTGAGGTCAATAAAAAACTTTTAGACGCTCCGGAAGAGGTCAACGATGACCCCACAGGCAGTGGCTGGTTTTACCGTCTAAAAGTCAAATCCACAGGAGATTTAGATCTACTCCTCGATAAAAGCGAATATGAAACACTGATTAATGATTAAGCAACAGTAATCCTGGAGTATTACAACGATGAGTAAGTATGGCGTTAACAATGCCGAACAAAAAGTGGCGCGAGTGCCCGTGAAATTCGCACCAACAGAACGTAGCGAGCGGTTGAAAAAACCTGAGTGGATTCGAGCGAAATTTCCCGGCACTCCTGAGGTCATGCGTCTCAAGAAAATCTTGAGAGAAAAAGGCCTTAATACGGTCTGCGAGGAAGCGACCTGCCCAAATCTTGGTGAATGCTTTGGTCACGGGACCGCGACGTTCATGATTCTCGGCGACGTTTGCACACGGCGCTGCCCTTTTTGTGATGTTGCTCATGGTCGACCGGGAACCGTTGATATCGCCGAACCCAACCGCCTTGGCGAGACTGTAAAGGAAATGGGGCTTAGCTATGTTGTTGTTACGTCTGTCGATCGTGATGATCTTAGAGACGGTGGTGCACAGCATTTTTCAGACTGCATTCAAGCGCTTCGAAGGTCGTGCCCTGATATTCAAGTTGAAATTTTGACACCGGACTTTCGGGGACGTGCCGAGAAAGCACTCGCTATCCTGAAAGCGACTCCGCCCGATGTTTTCAACCACAATCTAGAAACAGTGCCGGGCTTGTACCGACGGGTTAGGCCCGGCGCCGACTATCAATATTCGCTTAATCTGCTTAAGGACTTTTCAATCGCTTGCCCTGGCATACCCACAAAATCAGGTTTAATGCTGGGGTTGGGAGAAACCAACGAAGAGGTGGTCTCGGTAATGGAAGATTTGAGACGCCACGGGGTTCAACTGTTGACATTGGGTCAATACCTGCAGCCGACCAAACACCACTTACCCGTTGAAAGATATGCAACACCGGCTGAATTTGAGGAATTGAGGCAAATCGGGACAACGCTGGGCTTTTCCCATGTCGCCTCCGGTCCAATGGTCCGATCGTCCTATCATGCTGACCAGCAGGCGAAAGACGCCAAAAACCGGATGATCTAGTTTTCCACACCGTCAATGGTCGGGAAACTTGTAATGATTCAGGGATAAAAATTGTAAAAATCATCGGTTTGGGTTTAAATCTGGCCTAACACTCGCGGTTTAGGTTTTCAGTCTCCAGATTTCTGGCTACAGACTGGAAGTCGCGGGTGATCAACAAACGACACTCACCAAAGTGAGAGAGGATTCGTAATGAAACAAAAAACGACTGCTGTTCTGTCGGCGGCCGCGCTGGTCCTAGGCGTCGCAGGCACCACGCAGGCGGGCACCCTTGAAGATGTTCAGAGTCAGGGCGTCCTTCGCTGCGTCGTTAGCACCGGTATCGCCGGTTTTGCCCAACCGGATGCCAGTGGCGTCTGGAAAGGCTTCGACATTGACTTCTGCCGAGCGACTGCTGCTGCCGTGCTGGGCGATGCCAATAAAATTGAGGCAGTAACCTCAACTGGTAAAACCCGTTTCACAAAGCTAAATGCCGGTGAAGGCGACGTGCTTTGGAGAAACACCACCATCACCTTCTCCCGTGACGTTGGCGTAAAACTGCGCTTTCATGGTGTGAACTACTATGATGGTCAGGGCTTTATGGTCAAAAAGAGTCTGGGCGTAAAAAGCGCAACGGAACTCGACGGCGCTTCAGTGTGCATCCAGACCGGCACCACCACCGAGTTGAATCTCGCTGACTACTTCTCGGCCAACGGCATGAAGTATGAGCCTGTTACGATTGAAACCAATGATGAGGCACGCCAGAACTATGAAAGTGGCCGTTGCGACGTGTACACCACGGATGCATCAGGTCTTGCTTCAACACGCTCTGCACTGCCAAACCCTGATGACCATATGGTTCTACCAGAAATCATCTCCAAAGAGCCCTTGGGCCCTGCAACTCGCCATGGCGACGACCAATGGTCAGACATTGTGACTTGGGTGCTCAACGCAACGATCACGGCTGAAGAGCTCGGGGTCACCATGGCTAATGTTGACCAGATGAAAAGCTCTAAAAATCCTGAAGTACTGCGACTTCTTGGTGTTGACGGTAGTCAAGGCCAGGAACTCGGCCTGTCGAATGACTGGGCTTACCAGATCATCAAACAGGTTGGTAACTACGGCGAGATTTTCGAGCGCAATATTGGTGTCGACACCCCGCTTGGCATCGCGCGCGGTCTTAACGCGCTGTGGACCGAAGGTGGCCTGATGTACTCACCGCCGTTCCGCTAGTCGATAGGTTGTTTTTGTAACTGCAGTAACTTCACCAGGGATCCGTTAGGGTCCCTGGTGTACCGCAGCTTAGTTCTGCGGTTAACCCCGCCGAAGACAG
>JADHSN010000059.1 GCA_016776875.1 Gammaproteobacteria bacterium
CGCTCTCCCGGCTCGCCATCATTGATGGTAACCACTCGACGGCGGTTCACGCCCCAGGGCACTTCGTGCTCATTTTTGCACGCCGTTACACATGCGTTGCATTCGATGCATCGCTCAGCATCACAAAGAAACTTCATTCTTGCCATGATTTATTCCCTCCTCTAGGCCGCGCTAATGTTGCAAAGAGAGCACTTCGTCTCCTGCATCTGAGTGACAGAGTCATAGCCATACGTAAACGCCGTATTCGCCGATTCTCCTAAGACATAAGGATCAGCACCTTCCGGGTACTTGCTACGAAGATCGACCCCTTCAAGATGGCCACCGAAATGGAATGGCATAAAGACAACGCCCGGTGCGACACGTCTGGTCACCTGAGCCTTAACCTTTAGCCTAGCCCCTTCCGCTCCTTCAAGCCAAATCATCTGTCCATCGCGTATACCGTTATCGTTTGCATCGCTCGGATGCACTTCAGCAAACATATCCTGCTGGAGTTCTGCGAGCCAGGGGTTAGATCGACTCTCATCACCGCCGCCTTCGTACTCAACCAGACGTCCACTCGTCAGAATCAAAGGATATTCCTGAGAGTAATCGGTCTTTTGAATTGAAGCGTATCGGGTCGGAAGTCGAAAATGGCTCTTACGATCTTCGTAGGTTGGATACTTCTCAACCAAATCTCTCCGATTCGTATACAAAGGCTCACGATGCACCGGAACAGGATCCGGAAATGTCCACACGACGGCCCGAGCCTTCGCATTACCAAAGGGTGCGCAGCCATGCTTGATTGCGACTCGCTGGATGCCGCCGGACATATCCGTTTTCCAGTTTTTACCCTCCGCGGCCGACTTCTCTTCGGCGCTCAGGTCATCCCACCACCCGAGCTGCTTGAGCAGTTTGTGATCGAACTGGGGGTAACCATCTTTAATCTCAGAGCCGACAGGATATGAGCCGTTAGCCAGAAGGCTCTCGCCATCGCGCTCCACCCCAAACCGTGCTCTAAAGCAAAGGCCACCCTCAGCCACCGGCTTGCTTGGGTCATAAAGATTCGGCGTACCCGGATGCGCCATTTCAGGCGTACCCCAACACGGCCATGGCAAACCGTAGTACTCACCATCACACGGACCACCCTCAGCTTTCAGACTGGTGACATTAAACGTGCCCCAATTTGCCTGTTGCTTCTTCATGCGTTCTGGGCTCTGCCCCGTATAACCAATCGTCCACATTCCCGTGTTGTACTCACGAGTGATGTCTTCGATCAACGGTTCATCGTTCTCAACCTTAATATGCTTAGTCAGTTCATTCGCAAAACCAAGCTTGCTGGCCAACTTGTACATAATGGTGTGATCAGGCATTGACTCAAACAACGGCTCAATGACTTTATCCCGCCACTGCAATGACCGATTCGAAGCCGTCACGGAACCGTAGGTTTCAAATTGTGTCGACGCCGGCAGGAGGTACACGCCATCGGTCCTATCATGCATTACGGCACTTACAGTTGGGTACGGATCAATAACCACCAGCAGGTCCAGTTTCTCAAAGGCTTTTTTCTGCTCTAATCCACGAGACTGGCTATTGGGTGCGTGACCCCAAAGCACCATCGCCCGGATATTATCCTTCTGGGCGATGTTGTCTTTTTCCTCGAGAACACCATCAATCCACCGCGATACCGGTATGCCTGCACTATTCATCGCATACTTGGGTTTTTCTGCCGTGCCCTCATAGCTCGCTTGATCAAAGCGGCCTTTAACCCACTCATAATCCAAATCCCAGACGCGAGACCAGTGTTTCCATGCGCCCGCCGACAAACCGTAATAGCCCGGAAGCGAGTGAGACAGTATGCAGAAGTCAGTTGCGCCCTGAACATTATCGTGACCACGGAAAATGTTCGTGCCACCGCCAGACTTACCCATATTTCCAAGTGCCAACTGGAAGTTGCAATACGCGCGGGTATTATTGTTACCTATGGTGTGCTGAGTCCCTCCCATACACCAGATAAAGGTGCTCGGTCGATTGTCAGCCATCATCTTAGCGGCTTGATAAACCAGTTCTTCCCGAACGCCTGTGACGTCATAGGTGACATCAGGCGTCCAGTTTGCTACTTCTTTTCGGATCTCATCCATCCCCCAAACGCGTTGGTGAATAAATTCCTTATCCTCCCAGCCATTCTGGAAGATATGCCACATCATTCCCCAGATGATTGCAACGTCCGATCCTGGTCTAATTTTCAAGTAAAGATCAGCGTGCGCGGCGGTCCGGGTAAACCGAGGATCAATAACAATCAACGGCGCATTATTTCGCTCTTTCGCGCGCATTAAGTGTACAAGCGACACAGGGTGGGCTTCAGCGGGATTACCGCCAATCACCAGCATTGCCTTACTGTTATGGATATCGTTGTACGAGTTAGTCATCGCACCGTAACCCCAGGTATTCGCAACACCGGCTACTGTGGTGGAGTGACAAATCCGAGCCTGATGATCGCCGTTGTTTGAACCCCAAAGCGCGTAAAACTTACGAAACAGATAGGACTGCTCATTATTAAATTTAGCCGAACCCAGCCAGTAAACAGAATCTGGGCTGGACTGCTCTCGAATCTGCAGCATCTGGTCGCCGATCTCATTGATCGCTTCTTCCCAACTAATTCGAACCCACTTACCTCCAACCAATTTGGTTGGATATTTAAGGCGACGTTCACCGTGACCGTGCTCTCGAACAGCAGCACCTTTTGCACAATGCGCACCCAGATTAAAGGGGTGGTCGAAGGCGGGTTCCTGCCCCACCCAAACCCCGTTATTGACTTCGGCGTTGATGCCGCACCCAACCGAGCAGTGGGTGCAAACGGTTCGCACCGTTTTGGTTCCATCGCCGCCCGATGGAATCGTTGCAGCTTCAGCTTTTCGCATCATAGTGGGCGCAATAGCAGCAGCCGCTGCAGCACCTCCTAATGTCACTCCTGAGCGTTTCAGGAATGTACGACGATCAATTGCGTTACCAGCACCTTCTTTTTGGAGACTTGGGGCCGGTTCAGTCGCGGTTCTGATCAGTTTCATCTTTTTTTCCTCCTGCTTCCTGAAATTAAATTCAGGAATGGGTTTTTGGGACAAAAATCACGGGGCATTAACTACAGCCGAGTGGTTTTGTAATAGTCCCGAACATGCCCTGACTCGTGGTAGCCAGCGCCAGCTGTTGAATCAGTGGATAGCTGATCTGTTGCTGCCACCGCACTTTCACCGGTTGCCAAGATCGCGGCCCCACTTGCAGCAGCCGCACCCTTGAGGAAGGTTCGTCGGCCAACGGCGTCCTTTGCCTTTTGTTTTTGCTTCGTACTCATTTCTTCTTACCTCGCTGTGGAAGAGTTAATTAGGTTCCAACAACGTACCTTCAGCTAGATCTCCATTTCAAAATACTGCTTTTCAATTTCAATGAAGGCCTTACCAAATTCACCAACAACTCGATAAAAACCCGACTCGCGGGCCTTTATCAAATCATCGAAGAACTCTGTCATCCACGACCCCATGTGCTGGGCAAAAAAATTGCTTTGGGTATCGTAGGAAAATTCATTCGGTGCGCCAACGATGACGCTCATGACCTCACATAAGGCGCCTGCATGATCCTCAGGTTCATGCGTATCTTCCCGAGTCTCAAAACCGAGATGCCCAAGATCAATGCGCAATTCCGCTAGTGGCTTCTCCTGAAGAAAGCCTGAGAGATATACCGAGCCATACGGTAAGAGCTCACCTCGACCGAGCCCTATAAAAAGATCGTGGTAATCCTGAGCCACTTCAGTGAGATTTGCAGTCGAAATCTCGTCCTTGAGATTTTTCCAGGACAGTGCGGACTGCGCGTTCCCACCTTCATCATCGATCGAAATAATAAAATCTCGGAGTGCTTCTGAACACGGCGCGGTCAGCAAGGCGCCCAATAAGGCGTACACTCCTGATCGTGCAAGCTCCTCCTCTGGCAGAATTGATGATGCGGGTTGCGAACTCATGAAAAATTATTTTCTTATCGTTTTGAGTCGAAAATTTAAATGCGAATGATTATTATTTGTAAAACAAATTAGTTCATATTCCAAACCTATTGTGACGGTGTTTCGGATGATAATCAAGGCTAATCAAGCCAATAAGAGAAATTAATATTAATGCGCTGTTGTGAGGATATTTCAGGATTGAAAGCTTAGGAACTTCTACTTTTCAATCGTTTAGCCTCCATCTTTAAACATATCTTTGACCCGACAATCCTCGCAGAGTCTCAAACGCCTAATCCCGTCCCCCGAAAACATTCGATGTCCTGACAGTTTTTCCTCCATTCGACTCACCATACTTTGGGTCGTAAACGGCTTGCCACACTCTACACATTTAAAAGGCTCTTCCTCATTTAGAACCCGGCGAGCCATGCGCGCATTGCTGTCCGCTAGCAAACGAGGATTGAGGGTAATTGCTTTTTCGGGACACGTGTTCTCACAGAGACCACATTGAACACAATTCCATTCGATAAATGAAAGGCAGGGCCGTTCCTTGTTATCAATCAACGCCCCTGCTGGACATACCGCAACACAGCCCATACAAAGTGTGCATTTATTTGAATCGATCAAGACCTCACCGAAGGGCGTGCCGTTCGGCAAAGGGATTTCCTCGGGAACACTAGCGGCTTCATCTATTAGGTGATCGATCGCCGCACGAAATACCGCTCGCTTTTCTTCCATACCGCCATAGCTCGCAAACCGTCCCCCGTCATCGTTAGTACACGCCACCGGCTGCCGGCAGTTCGCCTCGAAGTCCTCATCAAGCGCGATTAAACCAATAGCGTGACTTGATCGCCCAAGCGCCGAAATCAACGCGCTCATTTGTTTTATTTGTTTAGCAATCTCGGTCAACACGCTCAATGGTGTATCCGATGTTTGGAGCATCATCACCGTCTTGGCGCCATACGCAAGACACGAAAGCCATATCTCTGGCCCAACGCTGCCTAATTCTTCGACCTTCCAGGGAATCACCTCATCGGGCAGATCGTTTACCGCTGCTGAAAGCTCTGTCAGATCTTCGTCCGCCCCAAAAAACAAGATACCAGGAGCGGCGGTCGTTCGCTCTCGAAAACTGGTAATCACACGCCGTAGCTGATTTAAAGAATCCGCCCGATTCGGATAGCTATAACTCAGAGCGCCCGTCGGACAAGATGACGTGCAGGCCCCTAAACCATGACATAAATGAGTCTCGACCGAAATCTTTTCACCGATTGAGCTAAGGGCGTCCGCCGGACACACGTCGAGACAGCGCCGACAACCTTTAATCCCTCGCGCGCCATGCGCACATATATCAGCGTTGTACTGGACATAACGCGGCTTCTGAAATTGCCCCTTTAGGTCTGGTATCGATTCACACGCGATCAGTAAAGCATCGTTGTCCCCACGCGGCGCAAAATAACCCACGGGTAGAACATCATGAGTGAGAAGTGGCTCGCGAGATAAATCAAGAACTACGTCGATCGCATCGTCCGCTAGCCCCATGGACTTAGCCACGCCCATATCGCCGTCCTCGCGACTGAGTGTAATCTCAAAGTTTCCGAGGTAACCGCTTATCGAGGTTGGTCGGCCAAAAATAATCGCGGCCGTACGCCCGTTGAACTCACGGGTCTCAGTTTGACCCGCCTCCCCTCCGTCGGTCGCAATAATCACACAACTGGATATCTCGTCGAGCCCCTCGGCAACTTGTAACGCGGAAGGTAAAGGCCCAATTAATGCAACAATTCCCGATGAGCTAAAAGAGACAAGCGAGGTGGGCGCCACATCACCACGGATCCCCTCTCTCAGCGCAGTTATTCGCGCTTGAGATATTGTTGAATGGTGGGGTAAATTTATCCCGAGAAACTCTTGAACTGCGTCACTGTCCTGCGTGCTCATATTTTCTTTTCCTGATCGCTAATATCACCCGTTAACCGTTCCGACTTCTCAGCAAAAGTCTCACTCACTTTCTCCTTTGATAAGCCAACTTGTTGAGCCGGGACGGGGTGCTCCCGTTCTTTTTCGCGCATCGACTCACTATCCGGCGCATCGTTGCCAGTATCGCCATCTCGTGTTTCAGAAGACGTCTCATGAATTTCTTCATCGCCTTCCTGCGGTGGCAATTCTTGCTCGCGATTCTCTGACTCAACGTCGTCTGCCGTTACCAACTCTGCTTCTTTTTCGGCTGCTTCACGCGCTTTGCGTTCCAGCATTTCTTGTTGATGACGCATATCCGCCGTAACGATATCCCCGAGAGGCTCAAAAACTGTGAAGTCATCATCGTAGTCATCCAGTCCATCTCTGACATTAAAACCCGCGCCGTGGAATAATTTTCGGAGCGCGACCTTTCTCAGTTTCTCGCTAATTTCTGGCGAAAGAAATCCACTAAAATCATCATCCTCCCCGAGCGATTCGACTGGCGGCATGTCTTCATCGGTAAGTGGTGGGCCAGCTAATTCATCGCTAGGCTGATCAAGATTGTGTTCATTATCTTTGGGTTCTTTAGTCGATTCGGGATCGACATCCCCCTGCTTCAATGCCTTTCGACGAGACCAACGCCCCAGAAACGCCTCGTCGGGATCACGCATCATCAATTGCCGTCTTATCAGTCGTCATCGGTCAACTGGCCGTCTCATTGGTTTCCACGTCTCGTCTACCCATTTTTTTCTTTTTCGCTTGTGCTTCTTTTCGGGGTGATAATTTTCAAGCACCCAACCCTCAACCCACTCATATATCGGCGCTGGAATCGGCAAATCAAAAACCGGGGTATCAACCTCTATGTACGAGGTCATCTCGCTATAACTCAACGTCACAAGCAAAGGTTCGAAGGTGTCTTCTTCTTCGTCTTCAGCGCCAATGACAAATACGGCAGGCTTGGCGCCAGTTAAATTGGCATAGTAACTCTCTGCCTCATCGTCAAATAATTCGATGAAGTAACCTTCGTGGAGAAATTGCTCATTTTCTTCATCACGATAAATACTGGTGCACAACGTCCCCTGTTTTGTTTCCTTTGCTGGTAACACACCAACCGCGGACCAACTATCTACCATCCAGCGTTTGTCCGGATAGGAGCGCCGCTGAATGATTACCGACACTGGAAAACGATTTTTCATCAAAAATCTTGGGGTTGCCTCTAAACCGAGAAAGCCTCACTATAACCGTGGTTCATTAACTATCTCAACACAACGCGTTATACAACCATGCCTGCAACAAGGGAAAACACTCGACAAGCGACTAGACCCATTTTGTCTGATCAGGGGCTAGACCCTACCAGACCGGTCAATGCCAAAGACGAGTTTGGAGAAGAACGAGCGCTCAACATCGCCGGTGAGTATCCATTAACCATAAAGGTAGATGATGCTGAGGTAGTCACCTTGATGACTTTAGGCACCTATCCTGAAAAGCTGACCCTTGGGTACCTCCGAAACCAGCGGCTAATTGATGATATTTCGGATGTCGCGGAAGTTAAGGTTGACTGGGAACGGGAGACGGTTGATGTGTCAACTGCGCATGGAAAAGGCATCATCGATCTGCATGAGAAAATATCAAAGCGCACCGTCACGAGCGGTTGCGGACAAGGTACGATTTTCAGCTGCACCCTCGACAAGCTTTATGACACCCGCCTCCCTCGGGTTGAAATAAAACAATCCACCATTTATGCGCTGCTCAAAACGATTAACTCACACAATGAAATTTATCGAGCGGCAGGCGCGGTTCATGGGTGCGCCCTTTGTGACGGCGCCAATATTCTCTATTTTGTCGAGGATGTCGGACGCCATAATGCAACCGACACGATCGCCGGTGAGATGTGGCTTGATGACATTTCAGGTAACGACAAAATCTTTTACACGACTGGAAGACTAACGTCCGAAATTGTCATGAAAGCAGCACACATGGGCGTACCGGTGCTGATTTCTCGTTCAGGCATTACCTGTATGGGCTTAGAGCTTGCCCAAGATCTGGGCGTCACAATGGTTGCCCGAGCCAAAGGTCGTCACTTTCTGGTCTATAACGGAGACGACACTGTTATTTACGATGACATACCGGACAAGCGCCCGTAACCAAACGATTCATGTAATCGCAATCAAACTGGAACCGCCTGATACCATCCTGAGGACTCAACCAGTCCGATTCCAACGCCATAGAGTTCCGATAATCGGTCCGCGGTCAATACGTCTCGCTTAGCGCCGTCTGCCCAGACTTTACCCTCATTGAGCATGACAACCCGAGAAATCTCGGGTGGGATTTCATGAATGTGATGTGTTACCAACACGAGCGCGCAAGCTGATCGAATCAGGTTGCGCATGGTCTGTAAGTAGCTAAATGTGGCGGCCAGATCCAATCCGGTTGTAGGTTCATCGAGAATGAGATTAGCCGGCCGATTTACGAGCGCTCGCCCTAACAGCAAACGACGTTGCTGACCTGAAGATAATTCACCGAAAGCCTGATCTGCGAGGTCTGAAATACCGAGCTGGGCAAGCACTGCATCCACCTGCTGACGTTGACTCTCCGAAACCAGTTGGTGACCCCAAATGCCAACACTGCTAAAAAATCCTGATAACACGACTTGGTAACCCTTCACCTCCGGTGAATAAATCTCCTGTAACTCATTGGAGATAATCCCCAGTTGCCGGCGAAGCGACCAGATATCACCCCGCTCCTCACCCAGGACACGCACCACCGGATGCGCTTTCCAGATTGGATATAAATCCCGAGTCAATAATTTGAGCAAAGTCGTCTTTCCGGCGCCGTTCGGACCCAGAATTGCAACACTCTCATTCTGGGCTAGCGTCAAACTCAGTCCGTCAAAGATCGTGTTCTCACCGCGCACTACTGTCGCGTCATGTATCTCAATCAGCGGGGTTGAATCAGCATGCCTATTCTTTTGAGCGCTCATATTCGTCACGCTGTCATGAAAGCTTGATGTCGTCCTCAATCATCACATCAACTTCTGTGCCGGATAGCTTTAGCTGAACAGAAGCCTTTAAAACTTCAGCGCCATCAAGCTTTCCACTCGCGACTCCTGCTCGGACGGCTTGTTCAATTTCTCGCTGGGACTGGATACCCACTTTTTTGAGAAATTTCCGCAACTGAATATTAAAAACATCCTCATCCATGATCACTCTCCTAAACACGTCGGTTAAAAATTGAAATTAATCCCAGATAGTCATTAAGAAGTTCCACCCGGTATATCCAAGGCATTATCGTCAAGATTGGTTATAAGTTAAGGGTAACGCTTGGAGATTTTATTTTTAGCATCATCCCAAACGGACTGGATCGCCAGAATTGACGGGCTCGAAACAACTATTGATGCTCTTTCTTCAGGCCGCTTGATAAATGCAACATCCAGTCTACAACGAAGTTAACAGCAACCGTAAGCCCAGCGATCGCAACCGCAGGCAATAAAGGGGTGATATCGTTGTATGTAATGAGCGTGGCATTTTCGCGCACCATTGATCCCCAATCCGCAAGTGGTGGCTGAATACCCAATCCCAGAAAACTCAATGACGCAATAAACAAAAACACAAAGCAGAATCTCAATCCAAATTCGGCCAATAATGGCGCGGTAATGTTGGGCAGGAGTTCTTTACGAATAATCCAAGCCATGCCCTCGCCTCTTAAACGTGCCGCCTCAACAAACTCCATCACAACAACATTCATTGCAGCAGAACGGGATATCCGAAATACTCGAGTGCTATCCAAAAGAGCGATAATAATAACAAGCGAAGGAATAGAGGTGCCAAAGACCGTCAATAATAGAAGCGCGAAAACCAGGGAAGGAATTGCCATCAAGATATCAACAATACGGCCTATGACTAAGTCATACCATCCACCCAAAATAGCAGCCAACATGCCAAGCGTTCCGCCCACGATAAATGCAAGCAATACCGTCGCAAAAGCGATGCCAATCGTGTTTCGGGCCCCAAAGATCAAACGAGTCAGCATGTCTCGGCCGATATTGTCGGTGCCTAACAGATATTCATCAGACCACAACTCATAAGAGGCGCCAACAATTGCGGTCTCTTTATAGGGCGCCAAAACAGGTGCAAGGACCGCTACAAAAACGTAGCAAATAATAACAAGTACGCCCAGTTTGGCCGTTAAGGGAGCAGACCAGAGGGTTTTTAACATTTCGAAAGCCGTTTAATAATGATCATCTTGGATGAAGCAGTCGGGGGTTCGAAATAATAGAAACAATATCGGCGAACAGATTCAGCAGAATGTAGACCGCGGCAAAAATGATCGAGCAGGCCTGTACCACCGGCAAATCCCGTTTCGACACACTATCAACTAATAACTGACCAAGCCCAGGATAAACAAATACCACCTCCACAACCACTACACCTACAACCAGATAAGCGAGGTTCAACGCGATCACATTCACGATCGGGCCCCACGCATTCGGCAGCGCGTGATGGAAAATAATCCGGAATGGCTTCGTTCCTTTAAGGCTTGCCATCTCGATGTATGGACTCGATAGCAGATTAATAATCGCTGCTCGGGTCATTCGCAACATATGAGCAAGTACGACTAGGGTCAGCGTGAGCGCCGGTAAAATTGTGCGAAACAGTTGTTCCGTAAATGCAAGATCGGTACTGACATTTGAGATGCCTGGAAAGAAACCCGCTTTAACCGACAGAAAAAGAATCAGGATATAAGCAACAAAGAATTCGGGAAATGATATTGAAGTCAATGTCAGGAGATTGACGATCCGATCGTAGATGCTGTTTCGGTAGAGGGCCGCCAGAAGGCCGAGGATTAGCGCTAAAGGAACCGCAATCGCGGCAGCAAGCCCGCCCAAAAACAAAGTATTCGACAAACGGGTGCCCACAAATTCGGAAATCTCTCGCTTACTGGCCAACGATTGACCAAGATCGCCCTGAACCATGCCGCCTAACCATTCGAAATAGCGAATGTGTGCTGGACGATCAAGCCCAATCTCCTTTCGGAATGCGGCAACGGTTTCTGGCGTTGCAGACTGACCTAAAATTGCTTGGGTGATATCGCCAGGAAGCAGTTCTACAACAAATGCGATAATAATCGATACCGCGAACAGCGTCAGAAAACCAAGACCCAAACGTTGCAAAATGATCTTTAGTACAGAAGACACCAAGGCACCTCAACTCAGTTTTGT
>JADHSN010000060.1 GCA_016776875.1 Gammaproteobacteria bacterium
GCGGAAAATCCTCGAGAGGCTCTCGGGATCTACCGGCATCAGGTTCAAGTGGATCAGGCCCAGTATCCGGCTCCACGCCATCATCTTCTTTACCAAAAACATTACTTGGCGCAAACGGATCCCGGGCCTCGTCAGCAGTATAAACAACCACCTCGACCGATGGCTGATCGGGTAACGCTTCCACTTGGGGTACGGTATCTTGATGCAGTGTCAAAACATAGCGCTCAAGGTCGGCCAGAGTGCGCTCCTCAGAACAGCCGAACATTAAAAAAATAACAAGCCCTAGGGTGAATACCCGCTTGGCCATGCTCAACCCAAGATTCGCCACGTTAAAATCCGTCCGGGAGGTAGCTATAGGTCTGAAGCATTAACGAAGCGCTAACACGATTGTCATCCCCCGAACTCAACCCCATCTCCCCGACCGTGACAATCCTCGGCATCTGGGCGAGGTCACTTATAAAGTTCGCAATCTGATGATATGACCCTTTTACTTCAACCAGGATAGGTAAAGACGCATAAAACGTCTCCAGGATTTGCGATTGGGGATCAAAAACCACGAACTCTAAACCACGGCGAGCCCCTGCCTCAGTGATATTAACAAGCAGAGAGGGGACCTCTGAACTGTCAGGTAACTTTTCCAACATCGCTGACAGCAACGCTTCAATCTCGGTCATCTGCTTCTTATAAGCCGGGAGATTAACGACCATGCCCTTTTTGACATCAAAACTTTGTCTTAGCTCTATTTCAGTGTTCCGGGATGACGCTAGAGAGGACCTCTGGCCTTCAAGTAAAAAATACCAAGATAAGAAAACAAGGATCAGGCACCCCAGAAAAGAAATAATTACGATAAACCACGCGGGCCAATCGCTTGGCTGGTTCATATCAACACGTTTCAGATCATCCTGCCAACTCATGCGCCAGGTCCCTTTTTGCGAGTCACGGTTTCCCCTCGCTAATCTCTTCCGGCTCGCCGGATTGAGTTGAGGACACCCATAGCTCGAACTCCTGGGTTTCGCCCACGTTAATGAGGTCAAGTTTTGGTCGATCGAACGATGGCGTGCCTGTCAGCTGTTCCATAAGCGCAGAGATTCGGGAACTAGATTGTGCGACTCCTGTAAAGCTAATCCCATCGGGAGTTCTTTTGAGGGATGAAAAGAAAATTCCTTCAGGTATGGAAGTCGCGAGTTCCATCATTCCCCGAACCAGTTTTGGTCGCTCAGCCTGTAATCGATTGATCACTTCCATTCGCGCCATGAGTTCTTCTTTCCGTTTCTGGATATCTTTAATCTCTTGCAATTGACGCTCGACTCGCGAAATCGCCTGCTTCAAAAACTGATTACGACTATTTTGGTAACTGATATCCGCATTCTGCTTCCACCACACCCCTGCAAGACCCATAGCAGTGACAGACAAAAATATTACAGCAATTGTGATGGCTGTTCGTCTTTGGCGCTGGCGACGCTCATCTCTCCACGGCAGTAAATTGATACCTGAAATCATCGGGCACCTCGCACTGCCAGCCCCACGGCTTTAATCATATTAGGCCCATGGCGGGCCACTAACTTACTCGCCCGAATTCGACTCCCTGTCGCAAAAGGATCGGCAATGAGCGTCGGAACACCAATATAAGATTCAATCTCCCGGGCCACCTCAGGAATTTGCACGCAGCCCCCACTAATCAGCAACGCGTCGACATGCGATAAACCATGTCGGGTCGACAGACAAAACTCCAGCCCCCGGGCCGCTTCGCGCGCCATTGCTTCTCGGAAAGGTTTAACCAGATCCTGCTGGTAGTTTTGTGGCAACTCCCCGGTTCGCTTGAGCGCCTCTGCCTCTCGATAATCGATTCCATAACGTGAGCGAATATTTTCAGTCAAAATCCGGCCGCCAAAACTCTGATCCCGACCATAAACCGATCTGCCGTCGATAAATAAATCGAGACGCGTTGTCACGTCGCCAAAGCTCATAAAAGCAATTGCCCGGCCTTCCAGGGGTTCCCCCAATGTTTCAGCAACAAATTGATAGGCTCTTTCGATCGCAAATAGCCCCGCATCCACAACAACCGCTTTGAGTCCTGCGATCTCCAAAGCAGCAGCATAATCTTCAACAATTTCTCTCCTGCACGCCGTAATCATAACTTGATCATCACTGCCGTCCCGCGCGCCGCCTGTTACTGCAAAGTCAAGATATATCTCCTCAAGCGGATGCGGAATCTGCTGAGCCGCCTCGATCATGACCTGTTCTTCGATCTCACCGTCACTTAACCCGGCAGGAAGGTTGATCGTCCGAGTAATGACATGGGTTTGGGAGACAGCGACAATCGCCGACTTGCGCGAACTTTTTGAATGAGTAACGGCCCGGCGAATAGCTTCACTGGTCGCTTCAAGATCATTAATGCCGTGCTCGATAATTGCATTTTTTGGGAGGGGCTCAAATCCCGCACGGTCCGCTCGATACCCTTTACCGGAAGTCGACATCTCGAGGACTTTTACCCCAGCACTGCCAATATCGATTCCGAGTGCGGCGGGGGTTTTACGTGACATGAGACTCATAGGGTGAAGTTTACCGCGAGGATAAACTTCACTGCGAACATCCTTTTACTTCTTTTATTCGATCAAACTCCCGCATTTGGTAAAATAACCCCCGAGAGCCCGATATCCGTCGAGCATCACCGCCCATCACGCAAAGAAGGCATCTATGCGAATTCGCACGCTTGCTTGGCTCCTCATCGGATTTGTCGCCATCGCAGTCTTGATCATGAGCAGCGTTGTCGCGATCATTTGGGCCGATCTCCCCAAAATCACCGAGGTTCAAGATATCCGGTTAAAAGAACCCCTTCGGATATACACGATCGATGGAAAGTTAATCGGTGAATTTGGGGACGAGCGAAGAATTACGATCAAGATTAGCGACACCCCGCAACCGCTGATAGACGCTATTCTGGCTGCAGAAGATGATCGGTTTTACGCTCATCATGGTATCGATATATTCGGGGTTGCAAGAGCTATTTTTGCAAATCTAAAGTCAATGCGAACCCGCCAAGGCGCGAGTACGATCACGATGCAAGTGGCGCGCAACTACTTCTTGACTCGGGAAAAGACCTATAAGCGAAAAGTGAAAGAGGCCTTGCTTGCGTTTAGGCTAGAGCGTGAGCTGGAAAAATCGCAGATTCTTGAGTTGTATTTGAACAAGATTTTTCTGGGGCATCGCGCCTATGGGTTCCAAGCCGCATCATCGTTTTATTACAACAAACCGCTGTCTGAATTATCTCTCGCCCAAATTGCTATGCTAGCAGGACTGCCCAAGGCACCTTCAACGAGTAATCCTGTTAGCAATCCTCAGCGAGCAGTGAATAGAAGAAACTATGTCCTCGGGCGCATGCATGACTTGGACTTTATTTCTGATGACACCTTTCTCCAGGCGAAATCTGAGCCGATTACCGCCAATCGACACCGACTGGAGATCGAACTCGAGGCGCCCTACGTTAGCGAAATGGTCCGTGAATATATGGTTGAACAATATGGAAAGGCAGCTTATGAATCTGGGTATCGCGTCTACACAACGGTCGACTCCAATTTGCAACAGAGTGCAAATAAAGCGATCGTTGACGGCTTGATTGGATACGGGGAGCGCCATGGGTTCAAGGGTGCTTCAGGACGGATTGACCCCGTTCTTCATCATTCAGCTGACAAGCGAATCATCGAATTACAAAAATTTCCTGCGGTAAGCAATTTACAGCCTGTTATGGTGCTCCGCCCCGGGGGGGACGCAATTGAAGTCCTAACCTCAACAGGTGTCCATAAGTCACTGAGCGCTGACAGCTGGCGCTGGACAAACAAAAGTCCTTCGCAATTACTCCACCCAGGTGATGTTGTTTACCTGTTCAACGCTAAAAATGGAGCTCGACTCGCAAATATCCCCAAAGTCCAGGGCGCCCTGGTTTCACTCAGCCCAAGCGACGGATCCATACTCGCACTAACCGGCGGGTTTGACTTCCGTCAGAGTCGTTTCAACCGTGTTACGCAGGCCCAAAGGCAGCCTGGATCGAATATAAAACCATTTATTTATTCCTCAGCAATCGCAAATGGCTTTACAGCCTCCACCTTGGTCAGCGGAGCGCCCATTGTGATCGAAGATGATATTGGTGGCGCGTGGCGACCCCAAAATTACAGTAAGAAAGTCTTTGGTCCAACTCGACTCCGTAAAGCACTTAGCCTCTCTCTTAATCTGGTTTCTGTTCGATTGGTAAGGGCGCTTGGTATCGATACCGTGCGTACCTATCTTGGAAGATTTGGTTTTGATTCCGAGCGTCTCCCCAAAGGGCTGTCTTTAGCGCTCGGCTCGGCAACAGTAACGCCAATGGAGATTGCTCGAGGATATGCCAGCTTTGCAAACGGTGGCTACTTAATCAAACCTTTCCTTATCGCACGAATTGAAGATCAGAATGGTGCGATCGTTGAGTATGCAAATAAAGAGATGATCTGCCCCGACTGTCCCGCGCCGCAAACGAAAACCGGATCAACTCAAAATAGAAGTGTAGATAGCCGGTTTGCGCCTCGAATTATCTCTGAGGAGAACGCGTTTATTATCGATAGCCTGATGAAAGAAGTTGTCAGTAACGGAACAGCGAAGGCGGCACTGCAGTTAAATCGCTCAGATCTCGCTGGGAAAACGGGAACCACTAATAATTACTTTGATGCTTGGTTTACTGGATACAATCCCGATGTTGTCACGAGCGTATGGGTTGGTTTCGACTCCCCTCAGGATCTCGGCAAGGGTGAATCGGGCGCCCGGGCGGCGCTTCCGATCTGGATAGACTACATGCGTGTGGCGTTAAAAGACCGTCCTGATCTTAAACGTGAAATCCCCGAAAAAATCGTTGAACTACGCACCAATCCAATCAGCGGATTGCGGGCGACAGAAGAAGAATCTGATGCCTACCTCGAATTTTTTGTGCGCGGCAGCGAGCCGCCGTTCCCTGATCCTGAGTCGCTAATCGATCCTATCCAGGGTCTTTTCTGAAAATCACTACGAACCTGATAACTTCAAAAATCACTTCGACACTTGATGGGAGCAAGCTTGCCAATTGCCAGGCGTAAGGCGCGCGCTAATGGCGCTGGTGCGTTTGACATCAATCAGATGCAGCAGAGTCAGTGACAGAAGTTGCGTTCTTCTTCTTTTTTGCAATTTTCTTCTTGGTGGTTTTTTTCTTTATCACTTTCTTCGCTCTTTTTGGTCGCGCGGCCGGCTTTTCCTCAATTTGCCAACTCCCTTCTCGAAAGAAACCTCTCCATCCCGTCGCCTTCCCATCGATTTCAGTCATGACGTACTGCTCTTTTGTTTTTCGACTAAATCGAATTTGAGCAGGATTCCCATCCGCGTCATGGGTCGGCGCGTCAGCCAAGTATCGATGCTTTGGATCGAGTTGCTCGGCAACCGAAAGCACCTCCACAACCAAAGGCGCGCGCGTTTCCCGGTTGCGAGGAAACTTACTGGCGGCCAGAAATAATCCAGATGCGCCATCGCGCAGTAAATAAAAATCATCTACCTTCTTACACAGCAAGTCCGGCATTGGAATGGGGTCAGCCCTAGGAGGCGCCGGCTCGCCGCTGCGTAATAATTTTCGGGTATTTTTACATTCGTCAGAAGAGCAGCCGAAATATTTGCCAAAACGCCCTGTTTTAAGCTGCATCTCTGCGCCACATTTATCACACTCTAGTGTGGGCCCATCGTACCCTTTGAGCTTAAACTCACCGGATTCCACCTCAAATCCTGAGCAGTCCGGATTGTTCCCGCAAACATGGAGCTTACGATTTTCATCCACAAGGAATGAGGTCATGGCACTTTGACAGATACTGCAGCGTTTGACTGTGACTAACTGTCTCGCCTCGTGATCATCATCAACGGTGGCTTCTTCGACGTCCTCTCCAGGAATTAGATTTATGGTCTGAGTGCATCGCTCTTTTGGCGACAGCGCATACCCTGAACACCCCAGGAATACGCCCGTGGCACCGGTTCGAATTTGCATCACTCTCTCACAGGCCGGGCATTTAATGTCAGTCTCAGTGGGCAGATTTGCGCGCATGCCTCCCACCGCCGTCTTACCCTCTCCTTGGCCACGAGCCGCTTCAAGTTTCTGCTCAAAACCGTCATAAAAATTATCGAGCACCTCTTTCCAGTTCCGGCGACCCGACGCGACTTGATCTAAGGTTGCTTCCATTTCCGCAGTAAATCCATAGTCCATCAAATCGGAAAAATTTTCCCGAAGACGATCTGTCACAATCTCGCCCATCTTCTGAGCGAAGAATCGACGATTGATCAGTTTCACATAGCCTCGATCCTGAATCGTCGAGATAATGGACGCGTACGTGGACGGTCTACCGATACCTTTTTTCTCCAATTCTTTCACCAGGCTGGCTTCAGTAAAACGTCCCACGGGCTTCGTAAATTTTTGTTCTGAATCCAGTTCAATGAGTGTCAGTACTTCTCCTTCCGGTATATCAGGCAATACTTCGTCTTCCTGCTTGCCCATCGGCGGGAGTGCACGCGTCCAGCCATCAAATTCTAATATTCTCCCTTTTGCCTTTAACTCAAATTTGGCACAACTGACCTTTATCGTAGAGCTTAGGAATCGGGATTTTGTCATTTGC
Organism: Gammaproteobacteria bacterium; assembly: GCA_016776875.1. Lineage (GTDB taxonomy): Bacteria > Pseudomonadota > Gammaproteobacteria > Arenicellales > UBA868 > UBA868. The sequence continues at coordinate 6,651 of JADHSN010000060.1, forward strand.
GACGCAACAAAATAACCGTGAATGAGGGAATACAAACGCTCTTGATCGCGCTCTAAACCAAGCTGATTAATATTCTGATAGGCGTCAGTCGGACGAATCGCCTCGTGAGCTTCCTGCGCACTTTCCTTGCTCGAATAAAAATTTGGCGTCTCAGGGAGATAGCCATCGCCATATTCACTTTGGATAAATTTTCGACAACTAGATAACGCGTCTGCGCTTAGATGAGTCGAATCCGTCCGCATATAAGTAATTAACCCGGCCTCGTATAAACGTTGAGCCAGAGTCATCGTTTTCTTGACTGAAAACCCGAGTCTCGTGCTGGCCGCCTGCTGCAACGTTGACGTAATTAGTGGAGGGTTGGGTCCAGATTGCGTCTTGCGATCGGTGCGTCCGCTAACGGTATAGGCTTCTGACTGGAGAATCGCTAATGCTTCGTCCGCTTCGGCTTTATTGGTGGGTCGAAAGGACTTATCTCCTTGCTTGACAACCTCTAACCGGACCGATCCTTGCTTTGACTGCATGTTTGCAAAGACTTCCCAATACTCCTCCGGAACAAAGGCTCGAATCTCCCTCTCCCGATCCACTAATAAGCTAACCGCAACAGACTGAACGCGACCGGCGGACAACCCCCGTGCAACCTTAGCCCAGAGCAATGGAGAGAGCATAAAACCAACCACTCGATCCAGAAATCGACGAGCCTGTTGCGCATCTACCTTATCGTTGTCCAGTTTTCCCGGTTCGGCAAATGCGTCTTGTACGGCTTGCTTGGTAATCTCGTTAAAAACCACCCGATGGTAGCGGTCAGGGTCTGCGCCAATGACCTCTTTTAAATGCCATGCAATAGCTTCACCTTCACGATCAAGGTCGGTTGCGAGATAGATCTCATCGCAAGATTTTGCAAGGGTTTTTAGCTCATTGACAACCTTAACCTTGTCCGGAAGCACTTGATAATTTGCCGCCCAGTTTTGCGCTGGATTAATACCCATGTTCTGAACAAGATCTCTGCGCGCCTTTTCACGCCGATACTTTAATTTCTCATCCGGAGACATTTTCCGAGTTCGGGCCGCTTGCTGCGCGCGCGCCTTCGGATCCGTTTTTGCTCTCGATCCGCTAACCGGCAGATCACGAATGTGGCCAACACTCGAACGAACAACAAACCGGTCACCCAAATAACGGTTGATCGTTTTAGCTTTCGCGGGAGACTCAACGATGACTAATGCTTTACCCATAGTATTAAAATTAAGCGGCTCTTAACCCTTTAAATAAACCAAAAATTGCAGTTTTTTGTTATCGAAGCACTCTTGATGCCTGATCACTACATCAGTCGAATATAGCCGCCCGAGCAGCTCGTTATCAATTTTTCACACTCCATCCTTATCAGCATGGCGCAAATTTCACTAATCGTCAAACCCGAACGCTCCGCAATCTGATCAATACTGGTCGGGCTAAAATCGATCGCGCTCAGTATTTTGATAGCCCATTGCGGCGGCTTCTGGTGCTGATTCTGGTTAGAAAGATTAGAATTAAATCCTCCTAATGCTTCAAGAATCTGGTCACCCGATTCCACCAAACATGCGCCGTCACGAATAAGGTGATGAGGGCCTCGTGAGACTGGCGAGTATACCGAGCCTGGCACAGCAAAAACCTCCCTTCCTTGATCGGCTGCAAAGCCGGCTGTGATTAGGCTCCCACTTCGAATTGCCGCCTCCACAACCACCGTCGCAATCGCAAGGCCACTGATCATCCGATTCCGTCGTGGAAAGTGATGTTTCCGAACGGGTGTCCCGACAGGAAACTCAGAGATCAATACACCTTTATCAACGATATCCCTCGCAAGTTTAGTATTTTGTCTCGGGTACACGCGATCCAGTCCAGTTGCACAAACGCCAATTGTTGACCCGGAGGCGCTAAGGGCTCCCACGTGCGCAATCGTATCAATGCCGATGGCAAGACCGCTCACCACGGTAAAGCCTGCGGCACTAACGACTGCCGCCATTTCCTCGGCGATCTTGAGACCGCCAGGTGTTGGTTTGCGACTGCCGACCATCGCGATCATCTGTCGTCTTAACAGTTTTTGATCGCCCTCACAAAAAATAGCAATCGGCGGACAAGAAATCTCCCTTAGCTGCGGCGGAAATAAACGATCAGTTAATCCGATGACCGATCGCTGTGGCATTAAACACCAATCTACGTCTTGAGCGACATCCTGTTGATCAACTAAAGCTGATAGGTTTCGACTTAAAACTCGTGAACGCCGAGATCCAGTATTTAACGATTCAAGGTCAAACCGTAATGCCTCGCGGGGATCAGGGCATCGCTCCAGTACGCTTCTTTTGAGTGCATCTGGTATTTTCGCTCGAGCTAAGTTGATCCACGCACGTGATTTGTCATCTAACATTGACCCTCCATGGTCTTTGCTTTTTAAACAACCCGCTCCTGTTGAAAATGTTCAGGTCTGGGTAACAGAACTGAATATTCTGGATCTAACTCCGGGGTGCTTTAACACGGTCCCCAACGTAAATCTCTCGGTTAACTTCAAGTAGCAATGCGAAACTCACCTGATCGAACGCTCTATAGACGATTAACTCACCTGATTTTTCCTCGGGAAGATCGATTAATTCAGATGATCGCCCGGTAAGCTCGCGACTCGAAGGAGCGCGTTCTTTGCATCCCAGCAAACGTGCCCCGGGTATCTTCAGCGATTCTCGCCGAGGCTGACAAGATCCTGATCTTTTTCGAATAACTGGCGACATTTGGTCGGTTAGCAGCACCTGTCGCCCCGGACTGAAAACGTCAAGAATATCGCCTGCATCAATCCCATCTTCAAGGCCCGCCGAGATAATAACCATCGAATAGCTGCCCGACCCACCAACCGAGCCAGGACTCTGAACAACATAAGCATCAATATCGGCATTTGATCTTACCGGTGTTAAAGCGGGCGCGGGAGGCGCCTCATGAAAAGGCATCAATCGATCCCCCACCATAACCTCCTGATCACTTTCAATAAGTGTCAGCTTCGCGACATCATTATTCTGATCCAACCTTGCGATTCCTAAAAAAGCAGCCGTAACGGCCAGCGTTTGGCCGCTCGCTGGATCCAGAATTTCGTTGCCAGGCCGGAAAGTCGTATAGAGCCCATTCGCAGATGCGGGAAGATCGGTAGCCAGAAACTGATTAAACTGGCCCCACATCGACTCACCACCTACCCCTATCAAAGCGCGGCCAGACGGTATTCCTGACATCTCATCCATCAGAAGCGGACGCCCAACGAAAGGCGCTAGCGCATGCGGCGGGATCGAAATCGATAGAGGGACCTGCTCAACCACTCTGATCTCAGCCTTGCGAACCTCAACCGGCAAAACCACATAGTTGGGCTGACTATCCTCAGCAAATACAAGAGAAGTCATTGGGTTCACCAAAATTAGCGTCAGGATCACTCCAAGACACTGCCGTACACACCTGCCCGTGATTAAAAGTGGGGCGTCAAATACAACGCTTGAAGATCGGGTAAAATTCGTGATCATTATGTTTGCGGGCTAACGTTAGCAGCTTTGTCTAGTACTACGCTAATCTAGTCCCCAACTCCTAAAATTCCAAGTGACGCGCTTCACAATCTTAAAATTTCAGCGTACTTTATGGCTATTCTCGACATTCTAGTTTATCCCGACTCTCGACTCCGAACCCGAGCGGAACCGGTCGACCGGTTAGATCCTTCAATCGTCAAGTTGATCGATGATATGGCCGAGACCATGTATGCTGCGCCGGGAATCGGCCTGGCAGCAACTCAAGTCAATGTGCACAAGCGCGTGGTGGTCATTGACATATCGGAGACAAAAGACCAACTACAGGCATTTGTTAATCCAGTCCTGGTTGGATCAGGGGATCAAATCGAAACCGATGAGGGGTGTCTTTCAGTGCCCGGCGCTATTGTGCCCGTCTGGAGATTTTCAGAGGTCCACGTTTCTGCACTTGATCAGTCAGGTCAGCCATTTGAAATACACGCTTCTGGCTTGTTATCCATCTGCATTCAGCATGAAGTCGACCACCTAGACGGGAAAGTGTTTGTGGACTATCTATCACAACTCAAGCGTGATCGGATCAGAAAACGACTGGTTCGCGAATTCACATCCTCCGAGCACTCGATCCCGCAAAAAAGCGAAAACTCGATCGCTTCATAAATTCAATGGCTACCCGAGCAGTATTTGCTGGCACTCCAGATTTCGCCGTGCCCTGCCTCAACGCCTTGATTGAGGTCGGGATAGATGTTGTCACGGTATACACCCAGCCCGACCGGCCAGCAGGTCGGGGGCGAAAGTTAAATGCCTGTCCGGTCAAACGTCGCGCGGTTGAAGCGGGTCTTCAGATTCGTCAACCCTGCACGCTTGCTGATGAGTCAGAATTTCTAGTTGACCAAAAAATTGATATTCTGTTTG
>JADHSN010000061.1 GCA_016776875.1 Gammaproteobacteria bacterium
CTTTTTTTATAACGAATCAGGCAATAGTCAAAATAGCCGGTTGGGAGAAACTCAGTTATCAAACCAAAGAGTATTTTCGAGTGAATAAAAAAATAAACTGTGAATTAGATCATCTCGTAATAGGCGCAGAAACTCTGGATCAGGGCTGCGATTTCATTGGCGATTTGTTTGGTGAGCGTCCTCATCCTGGCGGCGAACATCCAAATATGGGCACCCACAATGCGCTGATGCATTTGGGCGGAACGGTTTATCTTGAAGTAATTGCGATCAATCCAGACGCCGCCCCTGCCGCGTGGCCTCGATGGTTTTCACTTGATGAGGCAAAAACCCGTTTATCTCTTAAAGATCAACCAAGGCTTATTACTTGGGTCGCTCGTACCCATCATATTGAGATGATTGGCAGTTTAGATGACTACGCTCAAAGCAGTGTTCGATCAATGTCCAGAGGCGATCTCGCCTGGCAGTTTGCATTTTCCGCTGACGGGCGCTGCATCGCTGACGGGTTATTACCGCACGTTATTCAGTGGCAGTCTGACAAACATCCTACTGACGCGATGTTGGCAAGTCCGGTGCAATTGCTGACGCTGAGAGGTTGCGCGCCGGACGCTAACAATATCCAATTGGTCATCAACAAGATGGGGCTGTCGTCGGTATTTACCTGCGATTCGGCAAAAGACGGTCAGGTTAAATTAACGGCGGAATTCGCAACGCCTAAAGGTGTCATCAAGCTTTAATCAATTTTCCAAGTGAGCTGATTTTGAGCATGCGCGTTTCACCACATTCTGAAGCAGTCGCGTTTGATTGGGCAGCAGCCGTCCGGCTTTTATCTGCATTTAATCGACATCAGAATAATCCTCCGCCAAAGACCGTTTTTCATGCGGGCTATCCTCTGGATATTTACGATCCCAAAAAACCGCCGAAAGCGTCGGTGATTTTTATCCCGGGTCTCGCAATCCACGGTCGTGAGGATCGTCGCATGCGCCAGCTTGCAAGCGCACTTTGTGCTGCCGGGTTACGCGTTGTTGTCCCCGATATCCCAAGCATCCGATCGTTAAGGGTGACATCTGGCCAGTCTCATGAGGTTCGGGGCTTGGTCGAAATACTGGTCAATGAGCCGAGTTTGGTGGTGACTGAGAACGTTGCTTTGATGTCAGTTTCTTTTTCGAGCGTATTTGCTCTGGATATTGCCCGACAAGGTACGCTGGGCACGCGCCTGAAAGGGGTTGGGATCATTGGTGGTTATTCTGATATTGAAAGCGTCGCGTCCTTTTTAATAAAAGCAAAGCGAGCCGATCCTTATGGGAAGTTGATTATTTCTCGGAGTTACCTTCTTGAAACCGAGCCTGGCAATTACGCAGAGGGTGATGCGTTGAAGCGAGCGGTAGAGTTGTCCGCCCTGAATGCAAAAGTGCTTAATTCACTTTGTGACTTGTTTGATCTAACGGATTCCATTCAGGCCGGAATTTATGAACGACTAACTGATGCAGATTATTGTGATGATTTTTATTTAAAAATATTGGATCACTTAGATGATCAGTGGTCAGGATACCGACTTGAGGGTGATTTTCCTCACGACATGTCACCGGTATTTATATTGCACGGACGCCATGATCGAATCATTCCCTCTGGAGAGGCCAAACGTCTTGCGCAGCGATTCAGTCGGCAAAAACTACCCCATTTCCTTTGCGTGAGCGAACTTCTAAATCACGGGAATTCTGACATCTCGATGAGAAAATTTTTCGAAGTTTATCGATTACTCAGGGGCTTTGCTTGGTTTTTGGGCCAAATTAGCCGTGCGGACTGAGGCTTGGATAACACCGCAAACAGCCGGTTGCGGTTAAAGATTACCCCAAAAAAAGGGCGCAAGAGCGCCCTTTTTTATGGTCGATGGCAGGTGAGTGCTTAAACGTAATACACAATTCCCGTCATGACGGCTGTGAGGACGACGGATGAGGTAATGACTGCTTTGACCGATGCAATCGCGCCGTTCATTTTCCCCCAGATGGCGTTGATCTCAATTAGCGCCACGATCACGAGTCCGATGACAAGTGCGAGACTGCTCATCGCAATTTCTCCAACGCCGCCAAGGAGTCCACCGTTGGCCATCGGTGCCGCGTGAGCAGACGCTACCATGAAGTAAAGCATGGGCAGGGAGAATAGTGTATTCGTTCGAGACGCCAAGGCCGCCTTTGGACCGGCTACGGCTTTGTCACCTTGATCAAGCCCAATGACGATTTTTTGGTTCGGCCAAATAATAAGCCAGACATTGAGCATCATCAGAGTACCCATCAGCGCGCCAAGCGCAATCGCAAGACTGAGACGCATATGTAAGATATAGCCGAGCAGAATCAGCCCTGACAGGAAGGTGAACATCGCCGCCCAGCGAAACCACCAGAGCGCTCGTGGCGCCAGTTTTGCCATGACATCCGCTTTTGCGCCGTCATCTGCTTCTTTTACGTATTCTGTTTGAACAAAGTTGAAGTAGTAGAGCAGACCAATCCAAGTTACGCCAAATACGACATGACCCCACCGCATTGCTACATCCATAAGATAAGACATTTATTTTCTCTCCACTAAGGTTTGTTGAGCGTCAGATTTGTCCTGGCAGTTCCCGCTAACCGAGAATTGATCTCATACTATCGACGATCGAAAACTGACGGCGTGATTCTAATTCAGACGCTTCTTATTCGCTACCGATCCCTTTTAAAGCCTTACAAATAGGGAAGTTATCGCTGGTCAGGATATCGAAGGCAGGCCCGCGAGCGCCATGGCAACTTCTGACTCATCGTAAGCATAGTCCTCTAGTTTGCCCGAGTTATAGTCCGTGTAGGCCTGCATATCGAAATAACCATGACCACAAAGGTTGAACAGGATCGCTCTGGAAGCGCCTTCTTCCTTACAACGCAGGGCCTCGACAATCGCACCTTTCACGGCGTGATTGGCCTCGGGTGCGGGCACAATGCCTTCAGCACGTGCGAATGTGATGCCAGCATCAAAGCAATCAGTTTGTGAATAGGCTGTCGGGTTGATCTCGCCAAGATTGACCAGCTGACTCACAAGGGGTGCCATTCCGTGATATCGAAGTCCGCCGGCATGAGACGCGGGAGGTAAAAAAGCCGAACCCAGTGTGTGCATTTTGACAAGCGGTGTCAGGTTGCCGGTATCACCAAAATCATAGGCGTACTTGCCCTTGGTTAGGGTCGGACAGTTTGCAGGCTCTACTGCAACAATTTTAACGTCTTGCTCGCCGCGCAGTTTGGCGCCGATAAATGGAAAACTGAGGCCGGCAAAATTACTCCCGCCACCGGTGCATCCCACCACGATGTCGGGATAGTCGGCAGCGAGTTCCATTTGTCTCATGGCTTCTTGACCAACAACAGTTTGATGCAACAACACATGATTGAGCACACTACCGAGTGAATATTTTGTGTCATCCCGTTGCGCGGCAGTCTCGACGGCTTCGCTGATGGCGATCCCGAGACTGCCCGTGCTGTTTGGATTATCGGCAAGTATCTTTCGGCCGGACTCTGTGAGGGTGCTTGGGCTCGCGTGGCAGGTTGCTCCGAAAGTCTCCATAAAAGCACGTCTATAGGGTTTTTGGTCATAGCTGACCCGGACCATAAAGACTTCAATCTCAAGACCAAACATGGATCCTGCAAGGGCTAGGGATGATCCCCATTGACCCGCACCTGTTTCTGTTGCGATACGCTTGACCCCTTCTTCTTTGCAGAAGAATGCTTGGGCAATCGCTGTATTAGGCTTATGACTCCCGGTTGGACTGACTCCTTCGTACTTGTAGTAAATTCGAGCGGGCGTATCGAGCGCTTTTTCGAGCCGTCTCGCTCGATATAGAGGGCTGGGTCGCCACTGACGATAGATTTCACGAACCGGCGTGGGTATTTCGATGGTCCGTTCAGCGCTAACCTCCTGCATGATCGAAGCCATCGGAAAAAGAGGTGCGAGGTCATCGGGTCCGATGGCGTTTCCTGTGCCCGGGTGCAAAACCGGAGCAGGGGGTTCAGGCAGGTCTGCGACGATGTTGTACCAATCTTTAGGAATATCGTCTTCGTTAAGTAGAAATTTAACTTGGTCTGACACCGTGGACTCCTCTGCTTATTATCTGATGGGATGATGCGGAATCAACACATAATTTTTCTCGGGAGGTAGAGACCCTTCTGCATCAAATTTCGCGTCGCTTAAGATCTATCTTAGACAACTTTGCTGAAGTTTGCACATGATGCACATGATGTCATGGGCGATTGAAGTAAAGCTGGGAGAGACCCAATATCCGGCTTTGTGACTTACCAGCGATAACCGATACCCAGTTTTATTGTTTCATCCATTTTGTCGATAGTAGCGGGTACGCCCGAGTCGTATTCAAATTTGAAAGAGGTATCGAGCGTAAACTTCGAAATGAGCGGAAATTGAATAACCAGCAGTGTGTTAAGGATAATATCGTCGAAGTTATCTAAATTCTGAATGCCATTTTGAGTCAGCGTTGTCTCGGTGCCCACGCCTAAAAGATTGCTGTTTATTTCAATTTCCCAGCTGAGTGCCGGATATCTTTCTTTATCGGTGTTTTCGCGACTTTCACCGACAAAGGCGAGGCCGGGCTCGAAAAGAAATTTAAATTTAGGAGAGGTGTACCATTGTTTCCCATAGTACAGGCCGAGAATGTAACGACTTTTTAACTCTGAAAACTCGTCCGTCTCGTAGAGGATATTTGTCCCGATGTGAGACCCTTTTTGATGTCCTGTCAGGAAGCGATCCGTTTTGCCAACGATAGTGAACTTGTCAGACGTTTTTTCATTGCTTGCACTGTGCAGTTCGCCTTCTCCTCGGATCTTCCACCGAGATTTCAGGTTTTCCCAGGATGCATTGAAGTTGTAGTCAAGCTCATTTTTTTCAGTATTTCCACTTTGCTTCTCCCACGAGAGCCGCACTTTACCAGTCGAGTGAATCCCACGGCCAAGAAGCCAGTCCTCTGGATTAACGGCGTCAATATCGATAAGCGAATAGGCTTTGGCGCCGTTTTCTGTAATGACCTCGAACGGGTCCAGTCCAGCCTCAAACTCGGGCACACGGATCACACGACCATCAAGAAACTTAATCACAACTGATTTTGGAATACGGATTCGAACCACACGCTCGATCGGAATTATAACGAGACCCGCACTTTTAGATTTAAATGAGATTTTTCCCGCACTGGCACCTGATATATCGCCCAAAAGAATTGAGCCACTGTTAAGTTCGATACGCGTGGGCTCATCTGTTGCTAGCTCCTGCGCCATTGCCCTAGGAGCCATCGCGGTGCTGATGAGAAAAAAAACGGTGCCAAAGATTAAGGTCAACCGGCTTTTGCGCATAATAGGGAACCCCAATTCTTATCTTACAAATGTCGACGAATAATTGCGGCCCAATTATAGATAGTCGCGATCTAAATTCAACCCGAAAGAGCCTGCTCGATTGAGATCCTTTTGAGTTAAGAGCGCTCGTTAGATCGGGGGCTTTGCTAACCACGTAGCATCGTCCGGTGATCGAACTGGTGCTCGCTCATGATAATTCGTCAAAAACTGAATAATGACTCTTGACTCGCTGATCCATTCGCTGGCTTGATTGGCGGAATCAATTCTAAGTACCGGGACCGTCAGCCGACCTCGGGCCGTTGCAAGCTCTGACGACCAATCTGGATTCTCCCAGATATTACGCGCTTCGAGAGTCAGCCCCAGTTCTTCAGCGGCACGCTTTACCAGCTCACAGTAACCACACCAGTTTCGGGTATAGAGAATTAATTTCTCGTTTTGAGCGCGCCTTGTCGTCATTGATTTTCAGATTTAGGCGCGCAGGCCTTTACTGTGGGAGAGCAAGTAAAGGCTAATCGCAAAAAAGACCATAATGAAAACGAGAATCATCCCGTATGAAAAAAATACACTGACATCGGTGATGCCGAGAAAGCCATATCTAAATGCATTAATCATATAAAGAATGGGATTCGCTTTACTGACCTGTTGCCAGAAATCACCCAACAGGGTTATGGAGTAAAAAACGCCACCGAGATAAGTGAGGGGCAGCAAGACGAAAGTGGGCACAATTGAAACATCATCAAAAGTTTTCGCAAAAACGGCGTTTATAAATCCGCCCAAGGAAAACAAGATGGCGGTCAGAACGACGACACTTGCTAACACCCATCCGTTAAAAATGCTGAGATCAGTGAACAACAATGAGACACTGGTTACGATCAGCCCAACCAGTACGCCGCGGGCAACGCCGCCGCAGATATAGGCCAGCAGAATGATGAGGTTAGGAGTGGGCGACACCAGAATTTCTTCAATCGATTTTCCCCATTTGGCGCCAAAAAAAGAACTCACGACATTTTGATAACTCGCGGTGATTACTGACATCAGAATAAGTCCGGGGACCAGAAAATCCATGTAGTCGAAGCCGTCCATTTGCCCAATTCGCGGGCCGATTAAATTCCCGAAGATGACAAAATAAAGCAGCGTAGAGATCGCAGGTGGGACTAATGTTTGCTGCCAGATTCGGGTAAAGCGTGTGATTTCTTTGATAACGATTGTCATAAAAGCGATCAGCATTGCGATGGGATTCATGGCGACGCCTCGCGAGGATTACGGGTGAGGTCCACGAAAAGCTGCTCAAGACGATTTGATTTATTTCGCATGCTGGTGACGTGGATAGATGCTGCCGAAAGCGCGTCATAAACTTCATTTAGCGTTTCGCCCCGTTTGATGTCGACTTCCAGAGTCGATCGATCGACCAATCTTGCGATTGAGTGCAGCGCGGCTGGCAATTCGTCTAGTCCGGTCTCAAGATCCAGAACGAAAGTCTCTAAATTGAGCTGTCGCAGTAGCGCACGCATTGATGTGTTTTCGACCAGCGCTCCATTATTGATGATGCCGATATTGCGACAGAGATGCTCGGCTTCTTCCAAGTAGTGGGTGGTTAATATGATAGTGGTCCCGGCGCTGTTGATGTTTTTCAAGAACTCCCACATGGATCGACGAATCTCGATATCAACACCCGCTGTGGGTTCATCCAGAATCAGTAAGCGAGGCTCATGGATAAGTGCTCGGGCAATCATTAGACGGCGTTTCATGCCACCTGAGAGATGTCCCGCGATATCGTTACGCTTGTCCCATAGACCCAGCAGTTGGAGATATTTTTCAGAGCGTTGGAGTGCGGTTCGACGATCGATGCCATAGTACCCCGCCTGATTACAGATAATCTGTAGTGGCGTCTCGAAGATATTAAAGTTGAATTCTTGAGGGACTACGCCGATGAAAGATTTTGCTTTCTTGAAATTATGATCGATACTGACGCCAAAGATCTCGACTTCCCCCGCGGTTTTGAGGACGAGCGAGGTCAGGATTCCGATGACGGTCGATTTCCCTGCGCCGTTGGGTCCAAGCAGGGCAAAGAAGTCGCCTTCTTCTACGTTCAGATCTACACCTTTAAGTGCCTCGATCTGGTTTCCATAGGTTTTAGAGAGATTAGTGGTTTTAAGAGCGAAGGTCACGCGGTCCCACGAAAATGAGCCAAACCGAAGTTATGGGGATGAAATGCGAATTTTCAAGTGCCAAAATTTGTCAGTGGCCGAGCACGCATTTTTGATAAAGATCTTTAAGTTTATTGTCTGGATCGTATTTCGCTTTGAGGGCTTGATATTCATCACCGCCAAAAATCTCGCTGAACTCCTCTCTGGGATAAAAGCTCTCAGAATACAGCGACTTGATACCGCCCAATTCCGCAACCTTTTCCTCAATGAGGCGATTAAAGTGACCCGTTGGATAGGCCTGTTGCGACCGGATGCCATCCCAAAACCCGAAATTGATATAAAGCGTATCTTTTCTCATCGGAAAGAGGGGATACGCGCCTCGAACCCCATCATGGCGGGCGGGACAGATCCAAACCGGGCGAATACCGATTTCCTGATCAAAAAACTGGAGAAACTCCGGTGCATTTTCAATGGGGATGTCAACATCCTGAATGACCGATTCGCGATGAATGCCCGTTAGCCGGTTGAGTTGTCGCGTTAAGCCGGCCCGGGTATTCCATCGCATCACTTTCTGATAGGTAATGGAATTGAGACGCTTTCGGCCCAGAACTCGGCGTATTAACGGGTTTTGGGCGAATAGATTTTTTGAGCACCAGAACCAGTCTGTGTCCCAACGCCATAGATAGTCTCGAACGGATAGGTAATCTTCACTTCGAGACCTTATTGAGCAATAAAAAATATCGAGGTAGGTGTAATCACTTGTGTAAGGCGCTTCATCGCAGAATTCGCCTAAAACCAGATAATGATCGCCTGGTGCAAAGACGACGCCATCAACGAAGTCATAACTGCCACGACACGACTCATCGACGGCTTTAAAGAAATCTTGGGCGCTGGTGTAGTGGATATATGTTAGGCGGACATATGGTTTTACTGGAATGCCTTCTATCTCAAGGCGCAAAATGTAACCCAGGGTGCCGTAAGAGTTGGCGAGTCCCAAAAAAAGATCACTATATTCATTATCAGGTCGGCAGGTGATGACATCACCATTGCCGAGTAGTACGTCCATTTCGTGAACCGTTTCATGAGGCAGGCCGTACCGAAATGAGCTTGATTCGATTCCGATACCACCCACCGCTCCCCCTATTGTGATCGATTTCAATTGAGGTACGACTGCCGGCATCATTCCATACTCAAGCGCCGCGTCTGTTAGATCTTCATAGGTGACCATGCCTTCCGTTTCAATGGATCTTGTGGCCGGGTCTACTGAGAGCACATGCTGAAAATTTCTAACATCCAGTCCAGAGTGGCTTGTATCTCGGTTACGAAAAAGATTCGATGTTGCCTTATCTAATCGGATGTTTGGTCCGGTGTACGCGCGCAGACGCTGGCGTAGATGCTCAAGACGCTGTGGGTAGCCCATTTTTGTTACGAAGGCCGGCTAAAACCCAACAGCCTGCCCGTCTTTTCGGGGATCAGAGCCGCCGGCATAGCCATCTTCGCAGCGCATGATGACCTGACCGCCGCCAAAAAGCCCGGGTTTTTCGTGCGGTCGTATTTCATGGCCACGACGCGATAGTTCGGCTTCAAGATGAGCAAGATCTGATTCGAGAGTGACTGCGAAGTCTTCGTGAACATGCCATCTCGGCGCGTCGAGTGATTGCTGGGGCGAGCATCCATGATGAATGATCGCGTTTAACAGCTGAATTTGACCCTGCGGCTGATGATGCGCACCCATGACACCAAAAGCCATCACGGGGTTGCCATGTTGAGTCGCAAACGCGGGAATAATCGTGTGGAACGGTTGCTTGTTTCCCGCGACTTGATTTGGATGCCCGTCTTCAAGTACAAAGCCGGCGCCGCGGTTATGCATAGAAATTCCAGTTCCCGGCACGACCATTCCTGAGCCAAAGTTGTCGTAATGAGACTGAATCATAGACACCATCATGCCAGATGCATCTGCTGTGGCGAGATAAACCGTGCCTTTGTCGCGATGAAACTGGATATCGGGAGTCTGGGCCTGGTCGATGCTAATCTCCCCCGCACATTTCTGAAGAACTTGATCGTTGAGAATTTCATCACTCGAAATTCCCATCGTTTTGGGATCGGATATATTTTGATGGGCAATAAAAAAACCGACCTTTATCGCCTCGATTTGAAGATGGATACTGTCTGCCGATAACATTTCATAGCGGTCAATTGACAGGTGCTTCAGAATGCCGGCCGCAATTAAGGTGACAATGCCTTGACCGCTAGGGGGAATTTCATGAACGGTGAAATCGCCATAGTTATTCTGGATGCAATCAGTCCAGAATCCCCTGTGATTAGCGAGATCGTCCACGGTCATTACCCCACCGTGTTTTTTGCTATCCGCTGCGATCTTTTGGGCCAAACTTCCGCGATAAAAACTGTCCCCGTTTGTCGCCGCGATTTCTCTTAGAGACGCTGCCATTTGGGCGCAGCTGAATTTTTCACCCAATCTTGGCGCGCGACCGTCAATGGCAAACGTTTCCGAAAAGCCCTCGTGATGCGCAAAAGCGCTGAAGGAGCGATTCCAGTCCTGCGCCAGTATGGGGGAGATATGATATCCGTCTTGCGCATATTCGATAGCGCGCTTAAACAGTCGGTCGAAAGATAGGCTGCCAAATTTCTCCCAAAGTTGTACCCAGGTATCGACCGCGCCGGGAACGGTGACGCTGTTCCATCCATTTTCAGGCATCTGGTCATCGCCTGAGAAATAATCAGGAGACCAAGCGACAGGTGATCGACCACAGCCATTGAAACCGCTCACGCCCGAATCATCTGAGACGATTGCAAATGCGTCTCCGCCAATGCTGTTCATGGTGGGCTCAACGACCGTTAGACAGATTGCGGTCGCGACCGCCGCATCAACAGCATTGCCGCCTTCTTGAAGAATTTCGAGACCTGCTTGTGCGGCTAATGGTTGCGAGGTGCTGACCATTTGTCTGGCGTACACGGTTGAGCGTCTTGAAGAAAAAATATGGCTTGAATCAACTTGCTCAAACATGATTTAGTTCTCGGGAAATGATGAAGCGCCTGAGTCAGACACGATTGATAAAACGTTGGCTCGATTGCAGTCTAGCACTCGATTGCAGGGATTAAAGTAAAGCGTTAGGGGTTGTGCGGCTAAGTTTGGATTCTGCATTGCTGCTCGAGATTTGATAGCAGTTCGATGTAATGCCCTTTTTCTTTTGCCATATCGGCCCGCAAGCGCTGACTGCAGTGCGCGTCAAGCGGCATGAGCAATGGCTCCCATCGGTAGGTAACAGGCTGATTGGGCTCGACGACACCAGTTAATATTTTTGCCACCCGGTCCGCGGGGTTATCAAACCAGGCAAGATTGCCTCGACTTCGAACAATATCAAGGTGTGCCATTCCTTCTCCCGCAATATAGGTGTGAAGGCCTTTGTCGTCTTCCTCAATTGAGGCATGAATATGCCCG
>JADHSN010000062.1 GCA_016776875.1 Gammaproteobacteria bacterium
CAAATGAACCTTAAAGACCTCGAATACCTGGTTGCGGTAGGTGAAACGCTACATTTTGGGCAAGCGGCGCAGCGTTGTTTCGTCAGCCAGCCCACCCTTTCAGGACAAATCAATAAGCTTGAACAGGAGCTGGGCGTGATGCTTTTTGAGCGAACGAATCGTAGCGTCCACATCACGCCCATGGGTGAAACCATGATCGAGCATGCCCGAAAAATTCTCGAACAGGCAGACGTCATGCGAAGCCTTGCCAAAGCGCAGCATGACCCCCTCGCAGGTCCGCTTCGTATTGGCGCAATCCACACGCTCAGCCCCTATCTTGTGCCATTGTTTATGCTCGAGCTGCAACGACAACATCCCGAGCTGTCACTGGAACTCACTGAATCGACAACCGAGCAACTACTTTTAAAAATACGTGCTCATCAAATCGACGGCGCGCTTCTTGCGACTGCGCCTCCGGGCGATGGCCTAAAGCAGATTAAATTATTCAAAGAGCCGTTCTGGCTGGCACACCCACGAGATCATCACTTGTATGAAAAAGATGAAATCACCTTAAATGATCTCAAGCATGAAAAAATACTTTTGCTGTCTCAGGAGCACTGCCTGTCTGAGCAAGTGATTAGTGCCTGTCGAATTCAACGAGAGGACTCCTCGTATCCCATGCCCAAGCTCAATGCGTCGAGCCTCGAAACACTGGTACAACTCGTTGGTATGGGGCTTGGCGTAACACTAGTGCCCGCGCTCTCTGTGCACGGCGGCCGCCTGGCAACAGACAAAGTGATTCTGCGAAAAGTCGAGATTCCAAATGCGATTAGAGAAGTCAGATTAGTTTACCGAAACAGTTTTCCCCGAGAAGCAGCACTTCGACTTTTTTGCAACATTATTTCCAAAGTGCTTCCCAACACCGTGCGTAAATAAAAAAATAGAGCTTACGTTAAGTCCTCAACGGGAAAGAACAAACGGGTTTCACTGAGTTCACACGCTTCCCGGAAAGGAGCTGGGGGCTGGGCTTCGGTCACCACGATATCAACGTCATCGAGGCCGCAGACTTTTACCAGCGCATCAGAGTCAAATTTGGAACTGTCCGTAACAAAACAACTCTTCCGAGCCTGGCCAATTGCAGCTCTGGAGAATTCTGCCTCACACAGATGGAAGTCCAGGAATTCGTTGTCTCTATTAATGGCGCCAACGGACAGAATGGCATAGTCGACATTAAACTGCTGGATAAAATCGATTGCACCCTTACCAAAAGCCGCGGCATCATCGGCTCGCAGCTCGCCGCCAGTGACATAAGTACGATTCCCGTTTCGGGAGGCCAACGTGCGTGCAATCTCAATAGAGTTAGTCACAACGTTCAAGCTACTGTGATCACATAGTGCCTGAGCAACATAAGCCGTCGTGGAGCCGCAATCGATAATCAATGAGTCTCCGTCCTTTATCAACTCGGAAGCCGCCTTGGCCAATCTGCGTTTGGCATCAAGATTTTTTCTAAGGCGGCGATGAAAGGGCGCTTCTTGAGTCGAAATGGGGGCAATAATTCCACCATGCACTCTTAAAGCAAGGCCTCGCTTTACCAAAGGATCGACGTGTCGTCTGACGGTCTCTCCAGACACGCCCAACTGAACTGCAAGGTCATTGATGGTGACCTGGCCACAGAGATTGAGCGCGTCCATGATCGCGGCTTCGTATTTACTGACGAGCGCCATATTTTTCAGATCTTCAAAACTGATCAAATTGAGTAATATTGTGGATATTACTGTGGATTTCGTTTTCAAATCCGATTTTTTTGTTTATTTATATGCTATTTTGTGTAATTCTCTGATCGTTAAGGCGTTGTCCTTAGCAATAATAAAAGTATTTAACTAACGGGAGGAATTCCAATGCTTTTTAGCAAGATAAAAAGACTTTTTGTTGCGCTCCTCGCAAGCGCACTGTTCTCAAACGCTGCCATGGCGGTCGAGTCGAAAGATCCCATTATCCTTACGCTTCACGACTGGACGGGTCAGCTGATCAACACCGAGCTGATGGGTCGAATCCTGGAAAACATGGGCTATAACGTCAAATATCAACAAGCCGACTACATCGCACAGTTCGCAGGACTGGAGTCTGGCGATCTGCATATTGCGATGGAGATGTGGGAAACCACGGGCAAGCAGGCCATGGAAGCCAGCCTGGGCACTGGGGGAACAGTTGATCTCGGTGAGACAGGGATGAACGCCATCGAGGAATGGTGGTACCCCATGTATATGAAGGAAAAATGCCCAGGTCTCCCTGACTGGAAAGCATTGAACGAATGCGCGGAAGCGTTTTCAACACCGGAAACCGCGCCGGCCGGAAGATACCTTGGCGGACCTGTCACCTGGGCGGGCTTCGACGAAGAACGAGTTGAAGCGCTCGGACTCGACTTCGAAGTCGTCCATGCCGGCACGGATGCGGCACTCTGGGCCGAGCTGGAATCAGCTTACCAGCGTAAAGCCCCTTGGATCGGCTGGGTCTATCATCCTCATTGGTCGACGGTGAAATTCGAAGGGGAATTTATCGAGTTTCCACCCTACAGTGACGCCTGCTATGAAGATCCGAGTGTTGGCTTAAACACCAACATGGCCTATGACTGCGGGAAACCCAGGGGCTGGATCAAAAAAGTCGGCTGGAAAGGAGGCGAAGCCAAATGGCCCTGCGCGTATCAAGCGGTTCGTAACTTTGAGATCGATAACCCCACGATTGGCCAGATGATCGTTGAGGTAGACCTTGAAGGCAAAAAAATAGCGGACGTCGTTTCGGCATGGCTGGATGCCAATAAGGCGACCTGGGAGCCGTGGACCCAGTGTAACTAAAGGCCCTCACTTCCAGTTCGGGCTCCAAAAAGTAGCAGGTGGTTCTTCGCGAGCCACCTGCTATGTTGTTTGTCTATCAATTTTACAAATCATCAAAATACAGCAATCGGAATGTCGAAAGTAAAACCAGCACTCCAACTCCGAAACATCTGGAAGATTTTTGGCGATGATGCTTCCCACTTACTGGAGAAAACTTCCAGGTCACCTTCGCTCACTGAATTAAACGATGCCGGCCTGATCCCGGCCGTTCGTGACGTCACGCTTGATATTTTCAATGGAGAGATTTTCGTCATCATGGGGCTATCCGGTTCCGGGAAATCAACGCTAGTCCGATGCATGAGTCGCCTGATCGAACCCACTGCTGGAGAGATCATGTTCGCCGGTCAGAACCTTCTCTCGGCTTCCGAGGATGAACTTATCCAGATTCGTAGACATAAGATGGGTATGGTATTTCAACATTTTGCGCTCTTACCCCATATGTCGGTCCTCGGAAACGTCGCCTTTCCCCTCGAGATTCAAGGTATCGATAAGAAAACCCGGGAACAAAGAGCTCGCGAAATGATTTCTCTGGTCGGTTTGTCTGGACGGGAGGATTACTATCCCCGTGAACTGTCAGGCGGCCAGCAACAGCGTGTCGGTATTGCGCGATCACTGGCAGTGGAGCCTGATATTTGGTTTCTTGACGAGCCATTTTCAGCGTTGGATCCGCTCATCCGGCGGGAAATGCAGGACGAGTTTCTAAAGTTGCAGGACATTCTGAAAAAAACAATCGTATTTATCACCCATGATTTTGATGAAGCTATCCGATTAGCTGACAGGATCGCAATCATGAAGGATGGGGCTGTCATTCAGATAGGGACACCTGAAGACCTCATTATCAACCCCGCGACAGAGTATGTCGCTGAATTTACGCGGGATGTTTCCCGCGCAAAAGTCTTCTCAGCCCGGATGGTCATGAGACCGCTGGCATCGAACGAGAAAGACACGCTTCGGGAGTTGCAAAGACACGACGCTAAAGTTCAGGAATTTGCAGATCAGGCAGTCCATTCTGACGACCCGATCGGTGTTATTGACGACACCGGATCGGTTATTGGAGTGATTGACCGACAATCTGTTCTGAATGTGC
The DNA here is from genome assembly GCA_016776875.1 of Gammaproteobacteria bacterium. GTDB lineage: Bacteria > Pseudomonadota > Gammaproteobacteria > Arenicellales > UBA868 > UBA868. Next base: position 3,958 of record JADHSN010000062.1, read on the forward strand.
TCGTAGGCAGAGAGCCTGCCGGCTCGTACTGACGATGCAATCAATCCCGATTCCCGAGGCTCCCGTCAAATTCCGCTGGGGGCTCTGGCTTTCGTTAACCGTCATTTTTTGTCTCGGCATTCTGTTATATCTAAACAAGGAACTCACGCCCTTTTTAGTCAAGTACCCTAAAGACTGGATCATTCCCCTTAGATTCTGGATCAGTGATCTTATGCAGTGGCTGATCAAAGATTTTGACCTTGGTCTTTTTACCTTTAAGGAGTTGACTCGCTCAATAGCATGGGTGCTCGAGTGGCCGTTATCGATTGCCAACAGCTTCCTTGCCACCGGTTTTACTTTCTCGACCGAACCGGGGGCGCCTATTATCCTACCGCCGGCACCCTGGATTGCCATTGTAAGCATTGTCGGTCTGCTCGCATTCCAGCTTTCCGGAATTCGCCTGACCCTCCTTGTCACGGGCTGCTTTTTCTACCTTGTTATTTTTGGTCAGTGGCAAAGCGCCATGGTGACTTTGAGTTCAATCATTATTGCTGTTCCGCTAGGTGTAGGAATAGGTTTTGCGCTCGGTATCACCGCCTACCGCCACCCCCTTCTGGAGCGCATGCTCTCCCCGGTACTTGATCTTATGCAAACGGTCCCTGTATTTGCATATCTGGTACCGGTTCTATTTCTTTTCGGCTTTGGACCGGTTGCGGCAATGATTGCCACGATGATCTACGCAACACCTCCAATGGTTAGGGTAACGATCCTGTCGCTCCGCCAGATACCCGAAGAATTGATTGAGTACGGTGACATGGCTGGCTGCAGCCGACGGCAACTGCTCCGAAAAATTCAAGTTCCTGTTGCACGAAATTCCCTCATGGTCGGCATCAATCAGGTCATCATGCTTTCATTGAACATGGTGATCATCGCGTCAATGATCGGCGCAGGAGGCCTTGGTTTTGATGTCCTCAGCTCTCTTCGCAGGCTCGCGATTGGTGATGGCCTTGAAGCCGGTCTTGCGATAACGCTACTCGCCATCGCCTTGGACCGATTAGGACAGGCATATAACAGCCGCTCGACAAAATCCGCACGGGCGGACAATTCCGAATTCCTAACGGGCCCCCGTTTTGGCGCGCTGATCATTCTGATTCTTATTGTCTCCTGGCTAGCCGCTCATTTTTTCCCGGCGCTGGCTATTTTTCCAGAGTCACTTCAGGTCACAACGAGTCATTTCTGGGATGCAGCAGTTAAGTGGATCAACATTAATTTTTTCGATCAACTTGAAGCCGTTAAAACCTTCGTGTTGATTCACATCATGATCCCGGTCAAACGCTTCCTGCTGAACACTCCGTGGAGCGTTGTGGTCGCACTGATTGCTTTGGTCAGTTTTCGGCTAGGGGGGTTCCGGCTAGCCGCGCTGACTACCGTGCTCAGTTTATTCATAGCGGTGACCGGGCTATGGACGAAAGCCATGATCACGGTCTATCTTTGCGGCGTTTCGGTTCTGTTTGCGGCTTGTATCGGTATTCCGGCAGGCATCCTAGCCGCTTCCCACTCAAAACTAAACCGCGTAACTCAAGCCCTTATTGACACGCTACAAACCCTGCCGTCGTTCGTCTACCTGATACCGGTCGTCATGTTGTTCCGGGTTGGCGATTTTGCAGCGATGCTGGCTGTGATTGCCTACTCTCTTGCACCTGCTATCCGCTATACCATCCTCGGAATTGAGCAAGTTCCCACGCATCTGATTGAAGCGGCACGAGCAATCGGCTGTACCCGGACTCAAATCCGATGGCGTATCGAACTTCCCATTGCTTTACCTCAGATCATGCTCGGAATAAACCAGACAATCATGATGGCGCTTTCCATGCTGGTGATCACGGCATTGGTGGGAACCCGGGACCTTGGACAAGAGGTCTATATCGCCCTGACCAAAGCAGATACGGGTCGGGGCATTATTGCCGGCATCGGCGTTGCCTGTATTGCCATCGTGGCTGACCGCCTGATCAATCGGTGGGCACAAAGAAAGAGAATGGAGTTTGGGCTTCAGTCTTAAAACAACCGTGAATCCTTGCTATGCGTAAAACACTTGAACAACAAATACGGGAACTGGACTTCTGGAAAGGGGGTATCACACTTGAACCCATCGAGGGCGGCATCACCAACCAGAATTTCGTTGTAACCAATCAAGGTCAAAAATTCTTTGTCCGCATGGGTAACGATATTCCGCTCCACGGCGTTATGCGATTTAACGAACTTGAGGCCAGTATCGCAGCAGCCAAAGTCGGTCTTTCCCCCGACGTGGCATACCACGCGCCAGGAGTGCTGATCCTTAATTTCATCGAAGGCAAGACCCTCACTGAGGCAGAAATCAGGCAGGATGTATATCTTGAGCGAATCTTACCGATGCTGCACACCTGTCATCGGGAACTGGCCCAACAGATGCGGGGTCCGGCTCTTATCTTCTGGGTCTTTCACGTCATCCGCGATTACCTAGGGACACTCCGAAATGATGGGAGTCGCTTGAGCGACATGCTGCCCGCGCTACAGGAAAAAGGTGCGGTTCTTGAGGCGGCCGTCGGATCGGTTGATATCGTCTACGGACATAATGACCTTCTGGCTGCTAACTTTATCGACGATGGCAACCGGCTCTGGCTCATTGACTGGGACTACGCTGGCTACAACAGTCCACTTTTTGATCTCGCCAATCTGGCATCGAATAATGGTCTCACCCAAAATCAGGAGGATTGGCTCCTACAACGCTACTTTAACGGTCCCATTTCTGATCAAACTCGACATGGATTTGAGGCGATGAAGTGTGCGTCATTACTGAGAGAAACACTTTGGAGCATGGTGTCCGAAATTCACTCCCAACTCGATTTCGACTTTGTAGACTACACCCGTGAAAACCTGGAGCGGTTTGACCAGCAATGGAATTCTTTTTCCGTCTGAAAGTATTCAAAGACGACCACACCACAAATTCCCGAGGAAGACTATCAATATGACAACCCTGCCGCGACACGTCCAGGTCGTAATCATCGGTGGCGGAATCGCCGGATGCTCAACAGCGTATCACCTGGCCCAACTGGGGTACAAAGATGTGCTTCTGCTGGAACGACACCAACTGACCAGCGGCAGTACTTGGCATGCAGCCGGATTGGTTGGCCAACTGCGTTCACAAGCCGGCATTACGCAATTACTCGGCAACTCTGTCGCCCTGTACGACCGGCTGGAGGCCGAAACAGGACTATCTACCGGCTGGAAGATGAATGGCGGTCTGCGTCTTGCTTGCAATGAATCCAGAATGACCGAGATTGCACGCCAGGCAACAACCGCGCGCAGTTTCGGCCTTGAAATGGATCTTCTGACGCCATCGGAAGCAAAAGATCTTTGGCCGCTGATGGATACCGGTGATGTCTTGGGCGCAGCATTTTTACCTTCAGACGGCCAAGCGAGTCCGTCCGACATTACCCAAGCACTTGCGAAAGGCGCTCGCAATCACGGCGTAATGATTCTTGAAAACATCCAAGTGACTGGTGTGCGATCTGAAAACGGCCGCGTAAGCGGTATCGACACTTCTTCGGGTCCTGTGGATTGCGAAATTCTGGTCAACTGCGCAGGGCAATGGGCGCGGGAAGTGGGTCAGTTGGCAGGGGTTAATGTGCCGCTGGTCTCGGTGCAGCATCAGTACCTTATTACCGAGACTATCGATGGTGTCACGTCCGATCTTCCCACACTGAGGGATCCTGATCGTTTAACGTACTTCAAAGAGGAAGTCGGCGGCCTTGTCATGGGTGGCTACGAACCCAACCCGGTGGGCTGGGCACAAGCGGGCTTTCCGGAAAATTTTGCGTTTTCACTGCTGGACTCAGACTGGGATCATTTTGAGCAACTGATGGTACAGGCGCTACCGCGGGTTCCCGCCCTTGCCCATGCCGGTATCAAGGAGCTGCTCAATGGCCCTGAGAGTTTTACGCCTGATGGCAACTTTATTCTGGGTGAGGCGCCGGAACTTACTGGCTTTTATGTCGCTGCAGGCTTTAATGCTTTTGGCATTGCGGCTGGAGGTGGCGCTGGGCAGGCGCTGGCCCAGTGGATTGCGGGAGGTGAACCTCCTTTTGATCTTTGGCCCGTCGATATCCGCCGCTTTGGCAAACCTCATTCCGAGATCGAATGGGTTCGTGAGCGCACCCATGAAATGTACGGCAAGCACTACACCATGGCGTGGCCGCATGAGGAACATCAGTCCGGTCGACCCTTCCGCTGTTCCCCTTTATATGAAGAACTTAAAACCCAGGGCGCATGCTTTGGAGAAAAACTCGGCTGGGAGCGGCCAAACTGGTTTGCGCCCGAGGGTGTAACGCCTGAGGACGAGTACAGTTTTGGTGAGCAAAATTGGGTTCGTTACTCCGGCGATGAACACCGGGCGGCGCGCGAAGCAGTTGCAGTTTTTGATCAAACCTCATTTGGCAAGTTCATCGTCGAGGGAGCGGACAGTGCCCGGGCTTTAGAGTGGATCTGCGCTAACCGCATTGATCGGCCAGTGGGATCGGTGATCTATACCCAGCTTCTCAACAGCCGCGGCGGTATTGAAAGCGATCTGACCGTAACTCGGCTGGCCCCGGATCGTTTTTATCTTGTCACCGGCACTGGATTTGTTACTCATGACTATCACTGGATCCAGCGCAGCCTACCAGAGCACCTTGATGTCAGGATTACAGATCAAACTGACCGTTTCGCGGTTTTATCCGTCATGGGCCCGCGATCTCGTGAACTGCTGGCCCGTGTCGCTTCGGAGAATGTAGACGATACTGCCCTGCCCTTTGCCGCCTCACGACAACTGCAAGTAACGTCATCTGTCATCACGGCGGTTCGACTCACTTATGTAGGCGAGCTCGGTTACGAATTGCATATTCCGATTGATCACGCACTCGATGTTTATCGGGCGCTGATAACCTCGGGAGCTGACCTCGGCATCCGCAACGCCGGATACCGTGCTATTGAAAGCCTGAGACTTGAGAAAGGCTACCGGGCGTGGGGGTCAGATCTCTCGCCAGACCATACCCCTTTAGAAGCCGGGTTGGGCTGGGCGGTCAAACTGACGGGCAAAACGGACTTCCTGGGCAAGGAAGCTCTCTTGCAACAGAAACGTGAGGGGGTAAAGAAACAACTCGCCTGTTTTACAACAGACGATTCGAACATCAATCTGATTGGACGCGAGACCATTTTCAGAGATGATCAGCGCGCCGGCTGGCTGACAAGCGCAGGTTTTGGACACACGATCGGTCGCCCAATTGGTTATGGTTATGTACGGAATGCCGAAGGCGTCGATCGAGAATATCTTGAGCGTGGCGCTTACAGTCTGGAGATCGCCGGCACCCGAGTACCCTGCTCACTTCACCTGGAGCCGCTCTATGACCCCGCATCCTCGCGAATAAAAGGTTGACCCACGTGACACTGGATCCCCAGATGATCGCGGTCATGAAAAAACGCGCGACGCTAACTGACGGGGCGAGTGACGTAGCAGACCTCACTCTCAACGGAGTCCGAAGTGCGTATAACGCCGAGCGCGCCTGGTGGAACGAAATCAAGCCTGAGATGCACGATGTAATAAACACACACGTTGGGGGGCCGGTACGGAATATACCGATACGTATTTACAAGCCAAATGATTTAAAGGAGGGGCCCACTCTCTTGTACCTTCATGGTGGCGGCTGGATCCTCGGGAATCTTGACACCCATGACCGGGTAATGCGACTGCTGGCTGACTTCTCTGGCGCTCGTGTTGTTGGAGTTGACTATGCGCTCTCACCCGAATACAAGTTTCCGGTGGCCATCAATGAAGTGCGAGCCGTACTCGACTGGTTACAGGCTCACGGCCCAGATCACGGACTTGATAGCGCCAGGCTGGGAATTGCGGGCGATTCTGCTGGCGCGAATCTGGCGGTTTCGGTCACCCAACTCTGTCACCAGCAAAGCCCTGGACTAATTCAGTTCCTACTCCTTTACTACGGCGCGTATGGCCTAACCGAGTCAGCATCCTGGCAGCAGTACGGCAACGCGGAGTTCGAATTTACCCGCGAGGAAAAAGAGTTCTATCTGACGAGTTATCTGGGCGACGCCCACGACAGAAATGATCCTCGATTCAATGTTTTAAAAGGAGACATCGGCTTACTACCACGGGCCTTCATCGCAGCGGCCGAATGCGACCCGCTACAGGATGATTCGATAGCGCTCTACAAGGCCATGGAAAGAGAGAGTCGGCCAGCGACTTTGAAAATCTATCCTGGAGTGCTGCATAGTTTTATCCATTACAGCCGTATGCTCGATCAGGCCACCGAAGCGCTGCGCGATGGCGCTGACACTCTCAACGAGTGTTTCAGTTAAGCGCGTCGTTTTAACAATCTAGACCGCGGCACGATCCGCCACGGAGAGAATTCGCTGCATCTCCCGGACCACCGGCTTTTCAATTAGTTTTCCATCCACGACCACGAGCCCGGTGTTGGCTTCCTCAAAAGCAGTAACCACTTTACGAGCACGGGCGACCTCCTCTGCCGAGGGCGTGAACACCTCATTAAGATCAGCAATCTGTTTAGGATGAATGGCTCCCTTACCGCTAAAACCAAGATTTCTGGCCTGGCGAGCCTGGATCTTCATACCCTCCAAATCTTCAAGATCCAAATAAGGCACATCGACGGCATCAACGCCGACACTGGCGGCAGCATGCACCACCCGGGATCGCGCATAAAGCAACGGCTCCCAGGCATTCTTGCATCTCAGATCTGCCGCCATATCCACCCCACCAAAGAACAGCGCATCGATACGAGAACTCGATC
>JADHSN010000063.1 GCA_016776875.1 Gammaproteobacteria bacterium
TGAACGCCGAGACTGTAATCAAAGCCACCCGTGTAAATGGAGTCTATGACCGCGATCCTGAGCAGTATTCCGACGCGGTTCTCTATGATCGACTGAGTTTTTATCAGGCGATCTCGGAAGATTTGAAAATCGTTGATATCACGGCGCTGACTTTATGTCGAGAGCATAATCTAAGACTTCGGGTGCTTGATCTTGGCATTGAAGATAACCTTTCGCAGGCAATGAGCGATCCGACTATCGGGACCCTTGTGGAAAATTAAGGAATACGAATGATTGACGACATATTGAAAGACGCCGAACTCAGGATGAATAAAAGTGTTGAAGCAGTCGCGACTGAGTTTTTGAGGATTCGAACAGGGCGTGCGAGTACCGCTTTGCTAGATCATCTCACGGTTGATTATTACGGCAGTCGGGTGCCGATCGCCCAGGCGGCGACTGTGAGCGTGGGAGATGCGCGAACCCTGGTCATTCAGGCGTGGGAGAAAGGAATGATCCCTCTAATCGAGAAGGCCATCATTGAATCTGACCTGGGGTTGAATCCCGTTACCGCAGGCGAGGTCATGCGCATTCCGATGCCGGCTTTGACCGAAGAGCGCCGTAAAGAAATGACCAAGATTGTTCGGCACGAGGGTGAGCAAGGAAAGATAGCGGTCCGAAATATTCGTCGCGATGCGCTGGGGGATCTGCGGGATCTGACGAAGGAAAAGCTCATTGGTGAGGATGACGAGAAGAGAGCGGAGGCGCAGATGCAAGTTCTAACCGATCGATCAGTCTCTCGAATTGAGGAAAAGGTAAACGAGAAAGAAGCGGAAGTGATGGATGTTTAGATAAACATCTCATTTACCCATCAGAGTCCCGAGATAGAAGATAAGCGCCATGAGCACGCCTAACGCGGTTCCTGAACATATTGCGATTGTCATGGACGGCAACGGTCGCTGGGCTCAGGCGAGAGGTCAGGCAAGAATTAATGGTCATCGGCGAGGTGTTGAAGTCGTTCGGGAGGTAACGAGTCTTTGCGCCAAAGCGGGCGTATCTTTTCTTACGCTGTTCGCGTTTAGTAGTGAAAACTGGCGTCGACCGGCGGATGAGGTGACATTCCTTAAAAAACTGCTAGCAACCTCGCTTGAGAAAGAGTTTGATCGACTACATAAGAATAATATTCGACTCAACGTGATCGGCGATGTCACACCTTTTGAACCTCATCTGGGAAAAAATATCGAAAATGCGAAACAAAGGACCGATGGTAATACGGGACTCACGTTAACGATCGCGCTTAATTACGGCGCGCGATGGGAAATTTCTGCGGCTGCGAAAAATATTGCCGTGGACTGTGTCTCGGGAAAATTGAAACCCGAAGACATCTCAGAATCATTATTTAATGACCGACTCACGACCGGGAACATTCCTGATCCGGATTTATTTATTCGGACAGGTGGTGAGATTCGCCTCAGCAATTTTCTGCTTTGGCAACTAGCATACACAGAATTATTTTTTACAGATACGCTTTGGCCAGATTTCGATGAAACAGTATTCAACCAGGCTTTGGAAGCGTTTAATTTGAGGCAGCGTCGGTTCGGCCAGACCGGCGAACAAGTCGGCAAAAAAACGTCGCGGTGAATACACTCGGTAAAAGAGTTTCCACTGGATTGACGCTCGCTCTCTTTGCGACAGGCTTGATTGTTTACGCGCCTTCCGGGGTGATTTTGGCCCTGGCGAGCGTGGTGTCGATTTTGGCAACCCTGGAATGGGAATCACTTCGTGCAGGGAAACTGGGCACCGTGAATACTTTGGTATCTAGTATTTTGGCCCTCCTAACCACCTTTGTATTCGTTTGGGTGTTTCAAAATATAGCTTGGACCGTAGGGGCACTGGGTCTGGGTTGGACGGTTCTTCTGGTTTGGGTTGGCTGGATTGCATTAACCGGCCAAACGAGCAGTGTGAGTCGAGCGAGATTGTTGGGGCCATTGATTATTTGCCCATCTATTGCGTTGATTCCGGTCATTCATGCGATGGATTCAAACGGGCCAATTGCTCTGTTAGCGGCTTTTGTCGCTATTTGGGGGAGCGATACTGGCGCCTATTTTTCCGGACGAAAATGGGGTAAGCATCGGTTAGCCCCTAAGGTAAGCCCCGGAAAAACCTGGGAGGGTGTGAGCGGCGGCTTATTGTTAGGTGTTTTAGCGAGTCTCGGAATTATCCGAGCGTTTTATGACGGCGGTATACCTTATTTGTTTTGGGTTGCAATCTTGATAATCTCGATTTCTGCCGGCGTGCTGGGGGATTTGTTTGAGAGCATGTTTAAAAGAACATCTGGAAAAAAAGACAGCGGGTCGCTTCTTCCGGGGCATGGCGGGATTTTGGATCGAATCGATAGTACGTTGGCGTTTCTTCCTATTTTTGCCCTATTTATAGTCGCGGGGAAGATGGACATTTGACGACTGCTATACATAAAAGAAGTGTCGCGGTCCTTGGTGCCACCGGGTCTGTGGGATTGAGCACGCTTGATGTAATTCGTCGTCACCCGGAACGATTTTCGGTATCGGGCCTCGGGGGATGGACCAACGTAGAGAGGATCGCAACGTTATCGAATGAGTTTCGGCCCAAAATGATTGGTGTCTCCGATTTTGAAGAATCGTCTTTACGTCAGGCACTGCCAGGCGACCTAGCGACACAAATAGTTTCGGGTAGCGCCGGTACAGAGTATCTTGCCCGGCAGGACGAGGCCTCAATTGTGGTTGCTGGGATTAGCGGGTCCGCCGGGCTTAAACCCATCTTTTCAGCGTTATCATCAGGCAAGACGGTGCTGATCGCAAATAAAGAGCCGCTCGTGATGTGCGGTGAACTCCTTAAAGATGTCGCCAGAAAATCCAACGCAGTACTGTTACCAGTTGATAGCGAGCATAACGCGGTATTTCAGTGTCTTCCGGAGGATCATCAAACAGGGGTGAGTCAAAGTGTTGGCGTCGCGCAAGGACTTGCCCCTCGTATCAGACAAATTACGCTGACGGCTTCGGGCGGTCCTTTCTTGCGTACGCCAGCATCTGACCTCAAACATGTCACAAAGAGTCAAGCACTGAGGCATCCCACCTGGAAAATGGGTGAAAAGATCACGGTTGACTCCGCTACCTTGATGAATAAAGGGCTCGAGTTAATAGAAGCGTGTCGGCTGTTTGATTTACCTCAAAGCCAAGTAGAGGTTGTTGTTCATCCACAAAGCGTGATTCACGCGTTAGTCCATTATCTCGACGGATCCGTTCTGGCGCATTTGGCACAGGCCGATATGAGAATCCCAATCGCTCACGCTTTATCGTATCCTGATCGAATAGATTCTGGTGCGAAGCCTCTCGATATTGTGTCGATTTCGAATCTTCAGTTCGAAGCGCCCGACCTTGATCGATTTCCGTGTCTATCGCTCGCGAGACAAGCTGCCGAGGCAGGCGGTGCAATGCCGGCGGTTTTAAATGCAGCGAACGAAATCGCTGTTGAGGGGTTTCTGAATGAAAAAATTCGATTCATAGATATTCCAAGTTTAATATCTGAAGTGATGGAAAAATTTTCACCGAAAGCGCCCATTAATTTGGATGAAGTACTGATAGTTGATCAGTCGGCTCGAAAAATTGCATGTAAAGTATTAAAAAACACGTTTCAAAGTTAAGTTTTATCAACCCAAAATAGAAAATGGATCCCTTAAATAACCTTATTTTTTTTCTAATCGCAGTCGCAATTCTGGTGAGCTTTCACGAGTTCGGCCATTTCATTGTTGCCAGATGGCTGGGGGTACGAGTGCTTCGGTTTTCGGTCGGATTTGGCCGAACACTATGGCGATGGCAAAAAGACGAGAATTCAACTGAGTACGTTATTGGATTAATTCCCCTAGGGGGTTATGTTCGCATGCTTGATGAGCGGGAGGGTGAGGTACCGGTTGCTATTCGAGATCAGGCGTTTAATCGAAAGAGTTTGTCTCGACGCTCTCTTATCGTGCTCGCGGGTCCTTTGGCAAATCTTCTTCTTGCGATTGGACTCTACTGGGGAGTCGGAATAATCGGAAGTGAGGATCTAGATCCTGTAGTCGGCCGAGTTCATGCGGAGTCCATCGGTCTTGAATCCGGGTTTGAGATCGGAGATCGAATTCTTAAAATTGATGACAGGCCTGTTTATGGCTGGTCGGAGCAGCGTCTTTATCTCTTGGATCGCGCCGCGAACCAAGATGTGGTTGTCTTTGATGTCGAAAAAATCGATGCCCGAAAAGAGAAGATCGTGATTGATTTTTCGAGGGCGCCAAGTCAAACATTTTCCCCGGCAGTATTGAGAGAGTTGATCGGCATTGGACCTCTGCTGCCAGTTTATGAGGCGGAAGTGGGGGACGTGGTACCGGACGGGCCTGCGGATAACGCAGGCATTAAAAAAGGAGACAAGATTCTAGCGATTGATAATGAGTCAGTATTGGATTGGGGAGATTTTGTTCGTGTGATTTCAGGCTCACCCGGGAAATCACTTTCCTTGGCGATCCAAAGGCAAGGTGAAGGTGTCTTGGTTAATGTTGTTCCCGAATCGATGCAGGCTGAAGGACAGTCGATTGGGCGTATTGGTGTGTTTGCACCGCCACCGCCAGCGCTTGATAAGTTTATGGTGACGGTTCGGTATGGATTATTCGAAAGCATATCTAGAGCAATTGATACCACCTGGCTAATGAGTGCCGTCACGGTGCAGTTATTTGGAAAAATGCTGACCGGAGGGGCATCAAGGGAGCACTTGAGCGGCCCGATCTCGATTGCCCGGTACGCGGGTCAATCTGCAGATCTGGGGATCGCACAATTTTTGGCTTTTCTTGCGGTTTTAAGCGTCAGTCTTGGCATTCTTAATTTACTGCCAATACCGGTGCTTGATGGCGGCCATTTAGTCTATTTTCTGATCGAAGGGGTTACCCGGAGGCCGGTGCCTGAAGTCGTGATGTATTGGGGTCAGCAGATCGGTATCGGGATAATTGTCCTTCTGATGGGACTTGCGTTTTATAATGACCTTATCAGCCTCTTTAGGTAATCGCCATGTTTAAAAGTCCCCCATCAAAGTGGGCCATTCGCCTCTTTTTTCTTTGGCTGCTTTCGTCGATAAGTTTTACTGCGCGGGCGGACTTTGTGGTCAGCGATATTCGAGTCGAAGGTGCCCAAAATATAGAAGTGGGCACGATTTTCAATTATCTCCCGATCAAGGTTGGAGATGTCGCTGATGAGGCACTCGTTAACGATGCGATCAAAACGCTTTTTGCGACAGGATTCTTTAGAGACGTTGAAGTACGGCGCGATGGAGACACGCTAATAGTGGTCGTGGCTGAGCGACCTGCCATTGCGGGTATTGAATTTTCCGGAAACAAAGAAATAAAAGACGAGCAAATCCAAGAAGTCCTCGGGCAAGCCGGGGTCATTGAGGGCCGGGTGTTTAGAGAGGCATTGCTGGACCAATTAGTTAAGTCAATTGAAGAGAACTATTTTGGTAAGGGCCGCTACTCGGCTCAGGTCGACACCGTGGTGACACCGCTGGATCTAAATCGGGTTGCAGTTACCATTACGATTGACGAGGGCAGGGTTGCTCGAATCCGAGAGATCAACATCATTGGAAATGAGATTTTTTCTGATAAGGAATTAAAGTCGGAAATGACATTGGGCGTGGAGAGCTGGCATAGTTTCCTGTCGCAATCCGGTCAATACAGCAAGGAGGAATTGCTAGCCGATCTTGAAACTTTAAGAAGTTTCTATCTTGATCGGGGCTATATGGATTTTGATCTTTTGTCGTCGGACGTCTCGATTAGCCAAAATAAGCAAGATCTCTTCATCTCATTATCGATTTCGGAAGGAAGTCTATTTACCGTTCGTGATATCGAGGTTGAAAGCGGCGGTGGGTTTTCTGCGGACGACCTGAAAGCTAAAATTACAATGCCAGTTGGAGAGGCGTTTTCGCAGAGAGATCTTGTTGCCTCGCGAACGGCAATTGAAACGTTACTGTCGGAAAAAGGCTACGCCTTCGCGAATGTTAACGCGATCACTGAGATTGACGAAGCCACTCGAGAAGTCGATTTTATCTTTGCGGTCGACCCTGGCCCTTTGGTTTATGTTCGAAAGATTAATATCGGTGGAAATCAGTCGACCCTCGATGAGACCATCCGGCGCGAGATGCGCCAGCTTGAATCATCGGTTTTTTCTGCCGAAAAGATCAGACGTTCTCGTGAGCGCATTAATCGACTTGGATTTTTTGATGATGTAAGAATCGATGTCGTCCCTGTGCCTGGCGCAACCGACCAGGTGGATCTTGCAGTGGTTGTGAAGGAGCGTTCGACCGGCAACTTTATGTTTGGAGCGGGTTATGCTGATTCGGACGGGCTTTTCATTGTCGCTCAAGTACATCGGGGTAATCTGTTTGGCACGGGTCGAGAGATCAGGTTTGATGCAGAGGTGTCAAAAGTCGATCAAATTTTTGATATTGAATACCGAAACCCTTATGTCACCGCCGAAGGTGTCAGTCGATCACTTTTTGTGAATCGCGCCAAAACGGATACCAACTCAGTCATCACTGCAGATTATTTATCTGAAACGACCGGGGGTGGACTTCGATACAGCATTCCAATGTCGGAATACAATTCACTGTCACTGAGTCTCGCAGCAGAAGATATTCAGCTTGAGGGCACATCCACCACGCCGCCCGAATATCAATCATTCATCGACCGCTACCCGGACAGTTTAAATTTCAACCTATCTTCTGCTTTTTCAAAAGATACTCGCGACAGCATCTTTTTTCCCCAAAAAGGCTTCTATCGTCGGGCGTCGGTCGAAGCTGCTGTACCCGGCAGTGATCTCGAGTATTACAAACTCTCGTTAAAAGGGAGCTTCTATCTAAATCTGGTTGGAAAGTTGATTTTAAACTTGAGGGGAGACCTCGGCTATGGCGCCGGATATGGCGATTTGAATGAGCTCCCATTTTTTAAGAACTACTACGCGGGTGGCGCTTCAACAGTGCGCGGATTTGAGTCGAGATCGCTGGGGCCGATTAGTTCGGGTGCGGATCAAGAGCCACTCGGTGGCGCCTTAAGGACGGTTGCGAACGCCGAGTTATTTTTCCCCGTACCGGGTTTTACGGATGGACAGGATAAAAGACTGAGTCTTTTCGCGGATTCGGGCCAGGTATTTGCAGCAACATCTGATTTTGATGTCGGTGATGTCAGACTCAGCTTAGGCGGTGGATTCCATTGGTTTTCACCTGTTGGACCTATTTCACTCACCTATGCCTTTCCCATCAATGATGAAGCAGGCGACGATACGAAAAAGTTCCAGTTTACGCTTGGAAGTCTAGTTCGATAATTGAGAATGAATATGAAACTGATCTTTAGGTTTTTAAAAAGGATATCGACCGCTGTTTTGATCACAGCAGTCGTCCTGCCTGCCGTTAGCGCGCAGAGCGTTACCCGAATAGGATTTGTGGATCCTGTTCGCTTGATTGAGCAAGCGCCCCAAGGCGCTAAGGCGCTTGAAAGTCTGGAAGATGAGTTCCGGACCCGGGAAGAAGAGCTCAAGAATCTTCATGATCGTGTTCAGACAATGGAGGCTGATCTAGAGAAAAACATCCTTGTTATGGATGCGACTGACGCTCAAACGAGACAACGGGAGATTGAAAATCTTAAGCGTCGGCTTGCCCGTTCTCAGCAAGAGGCAAGAGAAGACTATAATCTCCGGCGGAACGAGGAGCTTGCAAAACTTCAGACGCTGGTTCGACAGGTCATCGTCGATCTCGCTCGAGATCAAGGCTTTGACTTAGTGGTCGAGCAAGCCGTGTACGTTAGCGACACCGTAGACATTACAGAGCAGGTTTTGGAGGTTCTTCAAAAACTCCCTTAACCGGGTCTATTGTTATCTTGAAGAGTTGGGATGCTTTTCTTCCCAATACGCCGTTGAAAGCGTCGCGCTGATGCGACAGTGATTGAGGAAGACCATTGGAAAAAGAGATAGATATTCACCGAATTCGGGAAATCCTTCCGCATCGCTACCCTTTCTTATTGGTCGACCGTGTGGTCTCATTGACCCCGGGAGAACGACTCACTGCGGTTAAGAACGTAACGGCGAACGAACCATTTTTTGACGGGCATTTTCCCTATCGTCCCGTATTCCCGGGCGTTTTAATGCTTGAGAGTATTGCCCAGGCATCTGCGATTCTGGTGAGCTTGATTATTGATGCAAAGGCCAGCCAAAAAAATGTTTACCTTTTTGCGGGTGTCGATAAAGCCCGCTTTAAGGCGCCCGTTGAGCCCGGAGATCAGTTACTGATTGAAGTTGCTTTAGAGGCTCAGCGCAGGGCACTCTGGAAATGCTCTGGAAAAATCACCGTCGATGGCCATACGGTGTGCTCCGCGGATGTGCTTTTCACCCATAGGCCAATTGAGTGATCGATTCGAAAGCGGTAATCGACCAAAACGCAGACCTGGCTGCCGACGTTACCGTAGGGCCGTTCTCGGTAATTGAATCCGACGTTGAGATCGGTGCTGGCACTGATATCGGATCCCATGTGGTGATCCGGTCGGGTACGCGAATTGGGGCGGGGAACAAGATCTATTCGTTTGCCTCTATTGGTGAAGATCCGCAGTTCGTTGGCTATGCGGGAGAGCCGACTCGGCTTGAAATCGGCGATCATAATATTATTCGGGAGTATGTAACCTTAAACCGCGGATCAAGTTCTTCAAGGGGCACTGGCACGACGACGATAGGAGATCATAATTTTATTATGGCGTACAGTCATGTTGCCCACGACAGTACGCTGGGGAGCCATATTATATTCGCCAACGGGGCCAGCCTTGCAGGACACGTCGAGGTGGGGGATTACGCAATTCTGGGAGGATTCACCCTCGTGCACCAATTTTGCGTCGTTGGCGCTCACGCGTTAACCGGTATCGGAACGGTCTGTTTAAAGGATGTCCCGCCGTATCTGATTGTAGCCGGAAACCCTTCCAAGACCTACGGGGTCAATGTAAGAGGATTAAGGCGCCGTAAATTTTCTGAGGAATCAATTTCAGATTTAAAAAGTGTATATAAAAGACTTTTCAGATCTCGCGCAGTGGATCCGTCAATTAACTCTGAAGATATTGCATCGGGTCTTTCAGGGCATCATGGGGCGCTTCTTGAAACGTTTATCGCTCGTTCTGATCGCGGGGTTATTCGTTAAAAGGGAGGGGAATTGGATTCAATGCTTCGTCTAGGTCTTGTTGCGGCCGAGCCCTCTGGAGACCGTCTTGGCGCGGGTGTCGTCGACGCCTTGCGTCGAAAAGGCGTTTCCCTGGATCTCGTTGGGATTGGCGGACCGGAGCTGGTTAATAGGGGTCTCAACAGTCGATGCGATATTCATGATCTGTCCATGATGGGTATCGACGATATCTTTAGAAAACTGCCAAAAGCGTTTAACGTAAGACGAAAATTATTGGGTGATTTAAAAGCCCACCCGCCTCATGTCTTTCTTGGCATTGATGCGCCTGATTTTAATCTGTCACTCGAACGAAAATTGAAAACTGCGGGGCACCCAGTGCTCCATCTGGTCAGCCCCACTGTTTGGGCATGGCGACAATATCGAGTTCGAAAAATCCGGAAAGCCGTTGACCGAATGTTGGTTCTGTTTCCCTTCGAGGAGACGTTTTATTCCGCCCGTGGCATCCCTGCAACCTTTGTAGGGCATCCGGCCGCGGCTGAAATGAAATTGGTTGATAAACATTCTGCCCGCGCGCAATTGGGCTTTAAATCTACACAAAAGATAGTGGCTATTTTACCCGGCAGTCGGGAGTCGGAGATCCGAGGCTTAGGAAAAATTTTTATGGACACCATCCACATGCTGTCCATCGCCGACCCTGATTTAGAGTTTGTCCTGCCTTTCGCAAGCTCGCGGGTCCGGAAACAGTTTCTGGAATATGTGCCCGAAGATCAAATCCCTTCTAGCGTCAGGATGCTTGATGGTCAGGCCCGTGTGGCGCTGGCAGCAAGCGATGTCGCGCTTCTTGCATCCGGTACGGCAGCACTAGAAGCGGCACTTGCCGGTTGCCCGATGGTCGTGGCCTATCGAGTCTCTAATGTGTCTTATCGATTGGCGCGGCTTTTGGCCAAAACAAAAATTGTATCCATGCCAAACCACCTGATGGATCCACCAATCGTTCCGGAATTTCTTCAACATGACGCCACGCCGCGTAATTTGATGAATGCAGTGAGGGAGTTACTCGATCAACCGGGTCAGGCTGAAGCGATGAGATCCACGCTTCTAGAAATTCAAACCCAGTTGGACATGGACACCGATAATATAGTCGCAGATGAAGTCCTGGCTGCGGCAAGGGGATTTCAAACTTGATTATTGCGGGTGTCGACGAGGTCGGAAGGGGGCCTTTGGCCGGCCCGGTCGTTGCGGCGGCAGTCATACTTCCGGAGAAAAGCGAATTATCGGGTACTGTCTTAAGGGACTCGAAGCAGTTAACTGAAAAACAACGATACAAGCTGTCAGCTAAAATTCGCCGGATGTCGATAGCCTGGTTTTTGGGTGCCGCAAGCCCCGGCGAAGTCGATTCATTGAATATCCATTATGCGACGTTACTGGCGATGCGTCGGGCCATTATCGGGTTAACTACGCTTCCTGATTTTATCCT
>JADHSN010000064.1 GCA_016776875.1 Gammaproteobacteria bacterium
CAAGCAAATTAAATATAGTCCGGACGCCAATTTCTCGCCGTGGCCCCACCGCATGACGGGTTGCACCATGATGAGTCGGTGCGAACATGAAACCGACTCCAACAGCGTCTATCGTTTCCGCCACCTGATCAGGACTAAGCGCAATATTCACGCCCGCGGCCTCAAGAAAATCAGCGCTCCCAGATTTACCTGTTGCAGCTCGGTTGCCGTGCTTGGCTATAACGGCGCCTGCGGCACAGGCCACAAAAGAGGCTGCGGTCGACACGTTAAAAATGCTGGCGCCGTCCCCACCCGTCCCGACCGAATCAGAGACCTGAGTCGACTTCAGAGATACAGTAGCAGCAAAATCACGCATCACAATCGCGGCACCGGTTAACTCTTCTACCGTCTCCCCTTTCATCTGCAGTGCGGTCAATACAGATCCAATTTGAGCTGGTGTCGCATCACCCTCCATAATGATCCGCATAACGTCGCCAATCTCTTCAGTCGAGAGATCGAGTCCTTGGGTTACTTTTCGAATGGCTTCTTGAATATTCATGAATCAGGCAATTTAACTTAAATGACAGGCATTTAGGGTATCAGTATCGTGGCTCCCGTTGTACGGCGCCCCTCGAGATCTTCATGAGCTTGGCGAGCATTAGCCAGCGGATACTCCTGATTTATGTCAGGCTTCACTGCGCCGTTGATCAGAACGTCAAAAAGTTCAGATGAACAACTCACGAGATCTTTCCGGGTATCGGTGTAATGAAATAAAGTAGGCCGGGTAAGATAAATTGACCCTTTGGCCGACAGAGCGGCTGGATCAAAGCTGGGCACCTTTCCAGAGCTCTGGCCAAAAAGGACAAGCGTGCCTCGTTTTTTTAAGCAATCCATGCTTTTATCGAACGTATCCTTCCCAACTGAGTCATAAACAGCATCAACACCTTTTCCATCAGTAATATCATTGACGCGCTCAACAAAGTCCTCATCGTTGTATCGAACGGTATGAGTGCATCCATGGGCTTTAGCAAGTTGGGCTTTTTCTTCAGATCCTACCGTGCCAATAATATTGACACCAAGGTGCTTGGCCCACTGACACACGATCAATCCAACACCGCCAGCTGCTGCATGAAAGAGAATGGTGTCGCCCGATTTCAACTGAACGGTACTCCGAAGCAAATACTGAGCCGTCATCCCCTTTAGCATCATCGCGGCTGCGACTCGGTCATCGATCTCGTTGGGTAATCGCACAACCCGCTCAGCCGGAATCACTCGAGCCTGTGCATAGGCGCCCAAGGGCTGTGCTGCATAACCCACGCGATCCCCAAGTGACAGTCCAGTGACACCATCACCCAGCGACTCAACGATTCCTGCACCCTCTAAACCCGGAATAAAAGGTAGTTGGGGCGCAGGATAGACCCCGGTTCTAAAATAAACGTCAATAAAATTTAATCCAACTGCAGTTTGTCGCAGCAAGACCTCTCCGGGTTTAGGCTGAGGAATTTCCTGAGTTTCATACTGAAGAACATCAGCGTCTCCAGTTTGGTGAATGCGTATCACATGATCCATAAAAATTACCGGTAAAAAATAAATTAACTCACAAATGTTGTCCCCACGGTCAAATCACTTGTCAGTGATTGCCGAGGTTTGCTTATTCAAATAAGACTCTTGATGACTGAATCTGACCAATCTAATTTAGTCATCGAAATCATTTTCGACCGCTACAAATGTGTCCGCAAAAAATCCGTTGAAATGCGTACGGCAGGCAGCGCCATAAGCGCCAATCCGATCAAATTCAATCCAATCACCTTCTTGGACATCCTCAGGAAGACTAATGGTTCTCGGGAAAATATCAAGGGAATCACAAGTCGGCCCATAGATTGTGAATTCTTTTTTCTGCTCAGAAAAACGCCGAGTCGAGACCATCCGGACTGGCAAATGCAGTTTGTATTTCTCCTCAATGAAGCTACCGTACATGCCATCGTTTAGATACACGGCGTTGTTTTTGCGAAGATGCACTTGCGTGATTAATGATTCTCCATCGACGCAAAGCGCTCTGCCTGGCTCACAGAGCACGCGGCAGTCTTCCGGCAAAGATAATTTTTGAAGCCCGTAACGAATGCTTTCAAAGTACTGCCCCATTACCTGACCTTGCGAGTTTGTATATTCACCCGGAAAACCGCCGCCGACATCAACACAAACCGGGCTTTCACCCGCTTGGTTTATTACCTGATCAACTAACTCAAGGCCCTGAACAAAACCATCTCCATCCAGACATTGGGATCCAACATGAAACGCGACGCCATATCGAAACCCCTTGTGAATCGCTTTTTGCACCAGTGTGATCGCTTCTTCGACTGTCGCCCCAAACTTACTGGAAAGCTCATAAACGGCGCCATCATAGTGGATCGCGAGACGAACCACGATTACCACGTCATCCCTGTCTGCTACGATTTCCGAAATCTTCTCCAGTTCTGAGACGTGATCAACAACAAAATGACGCACACCATATTGCTGATAGGACTGATGAATTGCTTCGCGGCTTTTTACCGGATGCATGAAATAGGTTTTAGCATCCGCAAGGCGATCGGCGACGAGTGATACTTCGGCCAACGATGCCGTATCAAAATGGCGAATGCCCGCAGCATATAGGGTGTCCAGTATGTGGGCTTCGGGGTTACACTTCACCGCATAAAGTACTTCGCCCGGAAATCCTTCCAGGAACTGCCTTGCAATCGCACGAATCTTATGCGGGCGGACACAAAAAACCGGATAACTAGGCTGCAAAACTGAAACGACCTCTTCAGGGGATCGATAGGTTTTTAAGCTTTGATGATAAGAAACGGCTGTATCCATTTATGAGCTCACATTAGTTTTTTGTTACCAATAATTCTGACACAATGTCTCTAATAAATCCGGAAAGTTCTCCCGAAGAACGTCCAATCAAAGCAATTGGACTTAAAAAACTGCAAGCCATTTGCGTCACTGGTCATCTGGCAAACGACTGGGTCCCGGGCGCAATCTGGATTTTGGCGCCTGCGATTGGACTCGCGCTCGATCTTAAACCCTCCGAAATCGGACTTTTGCTCATGATCCACTCAGTGGGCGCCTCGCTTGCCTATTTTCCAGCTGGCGTTCTCGCTGATCGGGTGCACGCCCAGGGAAAACTGCTGATGTGGACTTTCTGGTGGGTCGCAATTGGATATTTTGTGGCGTCATGGGCACCCGGGTTCTGGTCATTGGCGATCTTGCTGGCGATAGCAGGCATGGGGGACGCTGCGTGGCACCCCATTGCAACCGGAATGCTCGTTCGACAGATGCCAAATCAACGCGGTCAAGCGCTTGGAATCCACGCGCTTGGAGGTACCCTCGCAGAAGTTCTATCTCCACTGATGGTCGGGTTTTTGCTTTCGATTATGAACTGGCAGCAGGCGCTGCAGCTCTCCGTTCTCCCTACCCTATTAATGGGTATTGCCTTCTTATTTGTATTTCGAAAGATTCCATCGCGTCACGCCAAAACAACGCTCAACCGAATTGACCTGATTGCGTTTGCAAATCAGTGGCGAACTCGATCAGGACTTTTTTTGATTGCAGGTATTGCGAGCTACAACATGGCCTTAATTGCACTAATGACCATGACGCCGCTTTTTATCCAACGGACCTATGATTTTAGTTCTGTAGAGGCGGGTACCACATTTGCTTTGGCAATGTTAGTGGGGTCAATAGGACAACCCGTTATTGGCCGTTTATCCGACCGGCGGGGTCGTTTTTGGATCTTTGTGTTTTCATCCGTCTTGGCAACTGTGCTTACTGTGTCTGCAATTGTTTTAGACACCCCTTTAATCGTGGTGGGGTCATTAGTTGGTGCAATGGCGATTCTAGTCATGATTCGGTCAGGCGTGCTGGCAATGGCGATTGATCACTCGAGCAAACATGCCGCGACTTCAATGGGATTTGTCTTCGTTGTCCTGGATGGCGTAGGCGCGCTTGGCGCATTTCTTGCGGGACTGGCGGGTGATTTCAACTTATTGGCGAGCTTTGCACTTGCGGGTGGGTTGTCAATGGCAGCGGTTGGGCTAATTGCGCTTGCCCGACACGCGTAATCTCTCACTTATTGATGACGGTCGAATTGACAAATTCCAAGATACTGTATAAATATACAGTATCTTGGGAAAATCGTCATGACGCGCTACGCAGAACTACACTGCCTTTCAAATTTTACTTTTTTACGGGGCGCCTCACATCCTGCTGAACTTGTTCGCCAGGCCTATTCGCTTGGCTACCGGGCACTCGCGCTCACAGACGAATGCAGCATATCAGGGGTCGTTCGGGCGCATGTTGCGGCCCGTGAAATTGGCTTGCAGTTAATTATCGGAAGTGAATTTACATTAAACAACGGCGATAAGTTCGTTCTCCTGGCTACCAACAAAAATGGATATCGCCAACTCACTCGACTGATTACCCTCGCGCGCCGTCGGGCTCCAAAGGGTGAGTATCGCTTGACGGTAGATGATCTTCGCGCAAAATCACTCTCAGATTGCCTTTCGCTCGTAGTCTGCGACCCTTCTCCAACGCCTATGGAGAGGGTACACGCTAAGTTTCAGGCTATTTCAGATCACGCCAAGCGATTTAAATGCCTTATGTCGAATAGAGTCTGGCTAGCATTAGAGCAGCCCGGCTATGGTACTGATGAGTACCACCAAAGAAGCCTAGAAACGCTTTCAGAAAATCTGGAAATCCCTATCGTTGCAACAGGCAATGTGCATATGCATTGCAGAGCACGCCAACCACTTCAGGATACCCTAACCGCTATAAGGCATCAAAAAAGTATTCTTAATATAAAGCATTGCCTGGCAGCTAATGCAGAGCGGCATCTTAGAAGCAAAAAAATTCTTAAGCATCTTTATCGCAAAGCGGCACTAAATCACAGCATCCAAATCGCCGACCAGTGTCATTTCTCTCTTGATGAACTAGATTATCAATACCCTAGTGAGCTCATTCCCGATGGTTTGAGTGCTACACAGTATCTACGCCAGTTAGTTGAACATGGCGTCACACGTCGTTGGCCAGACGGTGCTATCAAAAAAGTCCTGAACCAGATTGAGCATGAACTTAGCTTGATTGCAGAGCTTAACTATGAAGGATACTTTCTGACGGTTTATGACATTGTCTGCTTCGCTCGTTCACATGAAATTTTGTGCCAGGGACGCGGCTCGGCGGCAAACTCTGCAGTGTGTTTTGCTCTCGGTATTACCGAAGTTGATCCAGCCCGAATGGAGATGTTATTCGAGCGATTTGTCTCTCGAGAACGTAATGAGCCGCCTGACATTGATGTTGATTTTGAGCATGAACGCCGCGAAGAAGTCATGCAGTATGTCTACCGGCGATATGGACGTCATCGGGCTGCACTCGTGAGCGCGGTCATCACTTACCGCCCCCGAAGTGCCATCCGTGATGTGGGTCGGGCGTTAGGACTCTCGCAGGACCAGATTGACTGTCTCGCAAAAAATATTGGATCGTGGCATGACAAAAAAATCGTTGAACAACGGATAAAAGATATTGGACTAGATCCAAATAATCCTGTGCTCAATAGAGTTCTAAAACTTGCAGAGCAACTTATTGGTTTTCCGCGTCACTTGTCACAACATTCCGGAGGATTTGTTATTTCACATGAGCCGCTGTGCGATCTAGTACCTATTGAAAATGCCGCCATGGCAGAAAGAACCATCATTCAATGGGACAAGAATGATATCGATAATCTTGGACTTCTAAAAGTTGACTGCTTAGCGCTTGGGATGCTGACCGCAATTCATAATGCTTTTGATCTTTTTAAAAAATATCGTGGGACCCCATTAACTATGGCAAATATCCCTGCCGAAGATCCTGATGTATACAAAATGATCAGTCGCGCTGACACCGTTGGAGTGTTTCAAATTGAATCTCGCGCTCAAATGGTGATGTTGCCGCGCCTTCAACCGCGCTGCTTTTATGATCTTGTGATTGAAGTGGCAATTGTCCGGCCAGGTCCTATCCAGGGGGATATGGTGCACCCTTATCTTCGTCGACGTAACGGTCAAGAGGCCATTTCCTATCCAAGTGAAGCGGTGCGTGAAGTTTTAGATCGAACCTTAGGCGTTCCTATCTTTCAAGAACAAGTGATTAAGTTGGCAATGGTGGCTGCAGGATTTTCACCTGGCGAAGCTGACGGACTCAGACGGGATATGGCGGCATGGAAGCAGCATGGCGGACTGAACCACTATGAAGAAAAATTAACCAGAGGAATGATCGCGCGCGGATACAGTCCAGAGTTTGCGAAACGCATCTATCAGCAAATTCTAGGTTTTGGTGAATACGGATTTCCTGAATCACATGCTGCGAGTTTTGCCCTGCTGGTTTATGTGTCTGCCTGGCTAAAGTGTCATGAGCCGGCCATCTTCACTTGCGCTCTCCTAAACAGTCAGCCAATGGGCTTTTACTCTGCCTCTCAGTTAATCCAGGACGTAAAACGTCATGGCGTCCAAGTTCTGTCAGTAGATGTCACCCAAAGTGAGTGGGATTGCACAATAGAGGAAAATCAATCCGGGCTTGATATTCGATTAGGTTTAAGGCTAATCAAGCATCTTAGCCGTTCAGGGGCAATGCGATTAACAAGAGCACGTCGACAGACTGGTTTTACAAGTCTTGAAGATCTCAGACACCGTGCCGATCTTGATCAGCGTGATCTTCAGGCGCTAGCTGGCGCTGATGCGCTTTCTAACCTGATTCGAGGACATCGGAAGCAGGCTGGTTGGGTAGCAAGTGGGGTCGAAAAACCTTCCCCAATTTTTCCTGCCCTAAAAATAAGAGAAGCGTTGCCGATGCTGCGCGCGCCTCAAGCAGGAGAATCCGTATGCGCAGACTACGCCAGTCTAGGTCTTACATTAGGACCTCATCCATTAGCCTTGCTAAGGGATAACCTTGGGCGTTTAGGTGCCCTAAGTAGTCAGGTAGTCAATAATCTAGAAGATGGATGTCTTGTGCATACCGCCGGAATCGTGACTGTTCGACAAAAACCATCTAGCGCAAAAAACGTCACATTCATTAGCTTAGAGGATGAAAATGGCAGTATAAATCTTATCGTCTGGCAAGCACTGGCAGCGCAGCAACATCAAACACTCATCGGATCAAGATTGCTCGGCGTGTATGGAAAAGTGCAAAAAGAAGGACAAGTTACTCATGTGATTGCCCATCGATTAAAAGATTACACCCACCTTCTAGGCGATCTCACAACCGATAGTCGAGACTTCCAATAACAAACGCTCAGCTCAATCTTCCTAATGTGAGACTATTAATCGAGATCGAAGTTGATATCACGCGAAGCGCAAGCTGCCTGAACCGTGTTGCGAAGCAAACAGGCGATCGTCATCGGTCCAACACCCCCTGGCACTGGCGTGATTGCGCCAGCCACTTTTTCCGCAGACGAATAATCAACATCCCCAACGAGTCTGGTCTTACCCGCTTCACCATCAACACGGTTAATCCCCACATCAATAACCACCGCGCCGGGTTTTATCCACTCGCCCGAAACCATTTCCGGGCGCCCTACCGCAGCAACCAGAATGTCTGCCTCTCGGCACACGGCCTCAAGGTTTTGGGTTCGAGAATGTGCAACGGTAACCGTGCAGCTTTCAGCGAGAAGTAGTGCGGCCATCGGCTTACCAACAATATTGGATCGCCCCACAACTACCGCGTTTTTACCTGAGAGATCACCTAATGCATCTTTGAGTAACATCAAGCAACCCAACGGGGTACATGGCACCAATCCCGCCGCGCCCGTCGACAAGCGACCGACATTAATGAGATGAAATCCATCCACATCCTTATTTGGATCGATGGCGTTAATGACCGCATGAGAATCAATCTGCTTTGGGAGCGGCAACTGCACAAGAATGCCGTGCACATCAGGATCAGCGTTAAGTGTTGCGATCAATTCCAACAATTCAGTTTCGCTAGTGGTCACCGGAAGTTTATGCTCAAAAGAATGCATGCCCGCTTCCAGGGTCTGTTTTCCTTTGTTACGAACGTAAACCTGACTCGCCGGATCCTCTCCCACTAACACTACGGCCAAGCCCGGGACCAAATCGTAGTCTTTTGTAAGCTGCGCAACTGCTTTTCCAACGCGATCACGAAGATCTTGAGCAAACGCTTTGCCATCAATTTTTTCTGCCATATCGACTCCTCAGGGCGCGCTGACTTTTACCGCGCAATATTTAACTTCTGCAATCTTCCCAACCGGATCCAGAGCAGAATTGGTTAGTAAATTTGCAGCCGCCTCGTTAAAACAAAATGGTATGAACACTTCTCCCGGGCGCATACCTCGGTCAGCCCGAGCTAACGCAACGATCTCTCCGCGCCTCGATGCCACCTTTATCGAATCCCCTTCAGCAACGCCGACACGTTCCAGATCGTCGGGGTGGGCGCTCACAACGGCGTCGGGTTCGATCGCGCTTAGCGCGCGAGATCGTCGGGTCATTGAGCCCGTATGCCAATGCTCGAGCTGGCGTCCTGTTATCAGTACATAAGGAAATTCTTCGTCCGGCAATTCATTCGCACTCTCAAGACTCGCTGGCACAAAACGTCCTTTACCATCTGAAGTTGGAAAAGTTTCCTTAAAAACCACGCCTTGTCCCGGGTCATCGTCACCCTCACAAGGATAAGTAATACTGTGCTGATTTTCGAGACGCTCCCAGGTCATTCCACCGATGCTGGGCATTGCACCCCCCATCTCTTTAAAAACATCTTGGGCGCCACGATAACTCCAATCCAGTCCCATTCGTTTCGCGATTTCCTGAATAATCCAAAGATCCTGTCGGGCTTCCCCGGGACAGTCCAAAGCCTTTCGCCCGAGTTGCACCCTTCGATCGGTATTTGAAAATGTCCCATCTTTTTCGGGAAACGCTGAAGCGGGGAGCAACACATCGGCAAACGCTCCCGTCTCTGTCAAAAAAATGTCCTGCAGCACCAGATGATCGAGTGCCGCAAGCCCGGCTCGAGAATGGTTTAAGTCGGGATCAGACATGGCCGGGTTCTCACCCATCACATACATACCTCTGATCTCTCCCTCACACGCTTTATCCATAATCTCAACGACCGTCAGGCCGGGATGTGGATCTAATTCAGCATTCCAATAATCAGAGAAAAAAGCATGAGCCGCCTCGTCGTCAACCCGACGGTAATCGGGAAACATCATGGGAATCAGGCCGGCGTCAGAAGCGCCTTGAACGTTATTCTGTCCGCGAAGTGGGTGGAGTCCAGTACCCGAGCGGCCAATATTTCCAGTCATCAGCGATAACGCAATCAAGCATCTGGCATTATCGGTGCCGTGCACATGCTGACTGACTCCCATTCCCCAAAAGATTATTGAGCCTTTTGAAGTGGCGTAAGCTCTTGCACAGCGACGGATAACGTCGGCTTCAATTCCACAGATGGGGGCCATTTCTTCAGGACTGAATAGTTTCACACGCTCTTGCAGTTCTTTGAAATTACTGGTCCGAGATTCGATAAATGCCTGATCGGTTAATTCTTCATCAATAATCGTATGGATCATTGCGTTTAAAAGTGCGACATCGGTATCGGCCCTGAACTGGAGAAAATGATCAGCATGTCTAGCCAAATCCGTTCGTCGCGGATCCATCACAATCAGTGTCGCGCCTTTACGGGCGGCATTCTTTATAAACGTAGCCGCAACCGGATGATTTCCAGTCGGATTTGCGCCGATGACCACAATAACGTCTGCATGCGCTGCGTCTTCAACCTGGTTCGAGACCGCACCGGACCCAATTCCTTCCAATAGAGCGGCAACCGAAGAGGCATGACAAAGACGGGTGCAGTGATCAACGTTATTCGTGCCAAAGCCCGTTCGAACTAGTTTTTGAAACAAATAAGCCTCTTCATTACTCCCCTTCGCAGAACCGAAACCCGCTAATCCATTTGCGCCTATCGTGTCGCGAGTTTGTCGCAGGCCGGCCGCGGCAAAATCTAACGCCTCTTCCCAGGACGCTTCCCGAAACATTTTTGAAGGATCGGCTGGATCGAAAAATGTATTGAGCCCCTTTGGGATTCCCTCTTTTCGGATCATCGGCTTAGTCAACCTTTCCGGATGGCTGACGTAGTCAAAACCGTATCGACCTTTTACGCAAAGACGTCCTTTATTCGCGGGGCCATCTCGCCCTGTGACGTACCGAATCTGATTGTCTTTAATATGATACTTGAGCAAACAGCCGACACCGCAGTATGGGCACACCGAGTCCACCTCTCGATCAATCTCTTCAAGCCCCACATCTCCCGAGGGCATTAAAGCACCGGTCGGACAAGCCTGTACGCATTCCCCACAGCCCACGCAGGAACTCGCACCCATATCATCGCCTAAATCAAAAACAATTTGCGAGTGAGCACCACGGAAGGCAAGACCAATGACATCGTTCATCTGCTCTTCGCGGCAGGCGCGAACGCATCGCGTACATTGAATACAGCTCTCAAGATTGACCGTGATGGCCGGATGTGAAACGTCTTGGATCGGCTGCTCGCGTCCCCCAAACCGACTAGATTCCACTTGATGTTT
>JADHSN010000065.1 GCA_016776875.1 Gammaproteobacteria bacterium
CGATTTCCGCAAGCGAATGACGGTCCGTGGCTAGCGCGGTCTCAATGGCGTGAAACCCACACAAAACATTTATTTCTTTTGACAATTTATGCTCTCGACTCTCAAGACCCAGTTCGGATTTTACGACCCCTACCTACAACACCCGCACGATGATTTTTGGTTTGTCTTTTTTGTTTCTTGAGTGGTCTGACAAAATCGACTTTTCCCGCTTCAACGTCCACTCCGGCAATCTGAATTGAAATCGGGTCGCCGACCCTAATCTTCTGCCCGGTCCGACGACCCGTTAAAACTAGGGATTTAGGCTCAAACTCAAAAAAATCATCGCCAATCTCCGAGATATGCAAAAGACCATCGATCGGGAATTGATCAAGCGTAATAAACAGACCGAAGGAGGTCACTGACGTCACCCGTCCCAAGAATGTCTCCCCTATATGTCGTCCGATAAATTCTGCCTTTAAGATCGAATGAATTTCGCGTTCGCCTTGTTCTGCAAGGCGCTCTGTCTTGGAGCAGTGTAAAGCAATTTCCTCTAGTGCTTGTTGCGGTAACTCCAGATCCTCGCCGGCGTCCAGTTTCAGT
The DNA here is from genome assembly GCA_016776875.1 of Gammaproteobacteria bacterium. GTDB lineage: Bacteria > Pseudomonadota > Gammaproteobacteria > Arenicellales > UBA868 > UBA868. Next base: position 580 of record JADHSN010000065.1, read on the forward strand.
ATCCCCTTTAACAGTCGATGCACAATTAGATCCGGATATCGGCGAATGGGAGAAGTGAAGTGGGTGTATCGCTCAAATCCCAACGCAAAATGCGGCGCGCAGCCGCTCGAGTAACTCGCCTGCTTCATGCACCGCAATATAAGGGTCTGAAGCGTTTCGAATGGACATGGTGCCTGTCGAATTTTGGCAAGACATTCCGAAATATCCCTCGCGCTGGGATCGGAAGATCCTTTCATGTTGATGCCAAAAAGGCTAAGGACCTGCCGAAGCTCAAAGATACGATCGGAATCCGGCGCGCCGTGAATACGATAAATTGCGGCCGGAAGTTTTCTTTGAAGGCACTCCGCTGCACATACGTTTGCAGCAAGCATACATTCTTCAATGATTAATGTCGCGACTGGGCGATCAACATGCTTGATATCACTTAACCAGCCATCATCGCGATACGTTGTTTGAGTTTCGGGGAAATTGAACTCGACACCACCCGCATTGAGACGGCGCTCCGCCAGCTTTTGGGCGAGAACATGTAACATTTCAAGATTATGGATCACCTTATCTGAAATCTTCCTGCTAAGCGGCCTCACACCCGTCAGATGATTAGAGGCTTCCTGATAAGTCAATCGGGCGGCTGAAGATATGGTGCCATTCACAAATTCACTGTCTTGAGGGTTTCCATGCTGATCAAAAATCATCCTACAAATAAACGCAAACCGTTCCCGCTCTGGACGCAAAGAACAGACATCATTGGATAAGATTTCCGGCAACATCGGAAGCACCCGGTCGGGCAGATAAACTGAGTTTCCTCTCTCCCTCGCTGCCTGATCGAGCGCGGTCCCTGGCTTTACCCAGTGGCTAACATCTGCGATTGCGACATCCAGATAATAACGTTCCCCGTCAAACCGGCAAAGAACCGCATCGTCAAAGTCTCTTGCGCTCTCGCCATCGATCGTAATAAATGACAGGTCCCTTAAGTCAATCCTGTTGCCCGCGGGAGCCTCATCAACACGACGCTTGATCGACACGTTTAACTGATCCAAGTCAAATGGCCACTCGACTTCATAACCCTGCTTTTCAATCACTCGTTCAGCGAGCAACCCGGCAGGGTTCGTTTCTGGAATCACGCGTATGACTTCAGCGAGTGCCTTGTTAATAAAAAAGGGGTGGGTCAGGCGCATCGCCCAGACAAACTGTCCATCCTGAGCACCCTTCAAGAGATGGTCAGGCACTAACGATGTTTCGTTTCTTGCCCCACTTTCGGTGACGATGACACTATGATCGCCTCGCCGCTCGATTTGACCCAAAAAAGATTTGGCGCCGGTCAATAAAATGGCCATCACCCTTGCTTCCGGGTCACCCCTTTTCCGAGTCTGCTTGAGATCTACAAGTACCAAATCACCGGTTAACACTCGTCTGGCTTGGCGATCCGATAAAAAATAAGTCTCATCACCTTTGACGCTGACCACCTGCTTTTTTGGGGAGCCATCCGTGACAGTCCCAACTCGAAGGCGAGCCTTTTTGCGGATCAACAGGCTACCCGCATTATTTCGGGCCAATAGTCCAGACTGACAAAGGCGGTCAAAAACTGTGTGCGCCGAGTGATCTTGCTTTTTTTCGTCGGAAAGTCCGTCAATGAGTTCCGACTCACTTAGACATTTTTCAACCAGTAGTCGTCTTAAAACATAGGCTTCAATCTGGTTTTCCAGCGGGAGAATGGAGGCTGCTAAGGACACGGGTCGAATCATACAGCCTGAACTGTGTTTTTAGACAAAATAAATGCGCGGGTTTGACTGGCGGATCACACTTTTATGCCTTTAGCCGGAACCGGTAAACATTCAGTTAACAAGACGCTCCGTTTTCGATTCGAATCTCGGCATGGAAGTTAATTCAACGGTGTATAATCGCGGTCAAATTCTCTTTGGTCGAGTCCCGCTTTCTCAAGGTCTGGACTAAGAAAATTCAGATAACAACTCTGGCAGGTTAGAGTCGTTGCCGAGGTGGCGGAACTGGTAGACGCGCTAGCTTCAGGTGCTAGTGGGGGTAACCCCGTGGAGGTTCAAGTCCTCTCCTCGGTACCATATTGACAGAAAAACTGCACCGGATCGGTGGTTTTACGGGTAACCGATTCTGTATCTCAAGTGTCCCGAGCGCTCGATATTTTCCCCAAATACGGATTGATTAAGGGGCGCGCAACACGTCCACGTACTAGAAGATAGTTCGGCATTAACACCGCCACGCGCTAAAACAGATTTTTGAGCACCATGGTTTCTTCTCGATCAGGGCCCGTCGAGACGATATCGATAGGAACTTCCAGCAATTCCTCTAAGCGACTGATAAAGTTTTTTGCCTCTCGTGGCAACTCGGACAAGGTTCGCGCGCCAACGGTTGACCCACTCCACCCAGGAAGCGTCTCATAGTTAGGCATACACCGGTCGAGGCTGCGGGAATCCCACGGCGGCTGTGTAATCGTTTCACCATCCAGCTTGTAACTTGTGCAAATCTTGATTTCAGCAAGCGTATCGAGCACATCTAGCTTCGTCACACAAAGCGAATCGACGCTATTGATCCAACAAGCTCGCTTCGCAAGTACTGCATCAAACCATCCACATCGACGAGGTCGTCCCGTTGTCGCGCCAAACTCATGGCCGTTTTTCGCCAGATGATCGCCATCGCTATCGAACAGTTCGGTCGGGAAAGGTCCAGCGCCAACGCGGGTGGTATACGCTTTCACGATCCCCATGACGGTTGTCATCATCAATGGTCCAACACCGCTGCCACATGCCGCCGCACCAGCCGTTGTATTTGATGAGGTAACAAATGGATAGGTGCCCTGATCAATATCCAACAACGTTCCCTGCGCCCCCTCGAATAGAACATTTCCGTTATCTTGATGAATCTCGTAGACTCGATTACTGACATCGCCAATCAAGCTAGTCAGTTCTTGAGACCAGCGATGCACCTCGGAAAAGACGTCATCCGGGGCGATGGGATCGACGCCAAACTGCGACGTCAGTAAAAAATTGTGGTACTCCAGAAGCTCGCCCACCCGTACGCAACAGGAATCGGGATCCGATAATTCTCCAAAACGGATCCCTCTCCGGGCAGCCTTATCTTCGTACGCGGGACCAATCCCTCGCCCGGTTGTGCCGATTGCATTCTTTCCGCGAGCCCGCTCCCTGGCCTGGTCTAATGCAACATGACTGGGGAGGATAATCGGGCTTCCAGGACTAATCAGCAGACGTTCGCGCGGATTACAGCCCGCGCTTTCTAGGGCATTTAATTCCTCGATCAGCGCATCAGGTGCAACAACGACCCCGTTTCCGATCATGCACTGTACATTTTGTCGAAGAATGCCAGACGGAACCAGGTGAAGGACGGTTTTCTGCCCATCAATTACCAGTGTATGACCCGCGTTGTGACCTCCCTGAAAACGAACCACTGCGTCACAACGCTCTGTCAGCAAGTCAACGATCTTCCCCTTGCCTTCATCACCCCACTGAATTCCGAGAACCACTAACTTTTTCGACATGACCTGCTTCTCAATTGGCGACTCGACACGCGTTTACCCTTTGATCCATGCCAGCATCATCAACCCAAAAATCATGGCGACTGCTCCGCCGCCTCTCAGTTGTCGATCGGTTAATCCCTGCAGGCGATTAGCCAATGACTGATATCCCTTCGGACTCGCAAATGGAATCAGGCCTTCGATCACAAATACCAGCGCCAACGCGGCTAAGAGGTTCTGCCAATCCAAATTAAACGCTACTGACTAGGCCCGGGTTTTGATTGGTTAAAGTATTTGAAAAATTCCGAATCAGGCTCTACCACTAACAGGTTATCCGGACTTGCGAAGGTCTTTCGATAAGCATTCAAGCTCCGATACATTTGGTAGAACTCCCGATCTCGACTGAAAGCGTCTGCGTAAATTGACGTCGCTTCCGCATCACCTTGACCTTTCACCTCTTGGGCAGTCTGCTGGGCCTCTGCGATGATAATTGCTCTTTGACGGTCCGCGTCCGCCCGAATGACTTCTGCAGCCTCTGCGCCTCGCGCCCTCAAATCCATAGCCACTCTCGAACGTTCGGCTTCCATCCGCTGATAAACTCGTTCGCTAATGCCGGGGTCCAGGTCAACCCGCTTAAGCCGCACATCAAGAACCTCTATTCCGAGGGACGCGACCTCACGATTCATTGCGGTCCGAACCAAATCCATGATTTCAACCCGGTCGCCCGAAATCACCTGCTGGACCGATCGATTACCGAACTCACTCCGAAGGGCATCATTGACCCGCTGAGCGAGACGGCTGCGGGCATTTGAGGCGAGACCACCCAATCGAGTGTAGTAATCAGCCGCGTTCGTGATCCGCCATTTCACGAATGAATCAACCACGAGGTTCTTTTTCGCTCTGGTGAGATATAACTCTGGATCAGAGTCCATTGTCTGCACGCGAGCATCAAAAAATCTAACGTTATTGATCAAAGGCGCCTTAAAGTGGATGCCCGGTTCGTCGTTAGACCGGACAATCTCGCCGAATTGGAAAACAATCGCCTTTTCACGTTGATCCACGTAGTAGACCGATGAAGCGCCTAGTGTGACGGCGATTACCAGTAGCACAAGAGTAATTAAACTTTTTCCGCTCATTGCGTAAGACTCCTTAGGCGACTGGAACGCTCCTGCCGTGATTCGGACCCGCCAGTGTCCGCCATATCAGATCCTAGATTATCCAAATTAAATTCTTGATTCGTACTCGACATTGATCCGCTGTTTTTCCTGATTAACTGATCAAGTGGGAGATACATCACATTGTTCCCTCCACTTTTTTGATCAATAACTAATTTCGTTGAGTTGCCATAAACGTCCTCAAGCGCATCAAGATACAAGCGATCCCGCGTCACATCAGGCGCTTTTTTGTATTCATCCAGCACCTGGAGGAACCGGGACGCCTCACCGCGCGCCTTCGCAACCACCGTCGCTTTGTAGGCGGCTGCTTCTTGCTCTAATCTCGCGGCCGCGCCTCGGGCTCGAGGGATGATGTCATTTTGATAGGCCTGCGCCTCATTTTTGAACCGCTCCTCATCTTCGCGCGCTTTAACCGCATCATCAAAAGCTGCTTTCACTTCAGCGGGCGGCTGGGCATTTTGCATTTCCACCGCTTTGATATTGATTCCGGTATCGTAACGATCCAGAATCTGCTGAAGGAGTGATTTCGTTTCCTGCGCAATCTCTGCACGCCCGCCCGTAATTGCGAAGTCCATCGTGTTTCTGCCTACAATCTCTCGAACCGCACTTTCTGTCGCGCCCCGAACAACCGAGTCATAAGCTTCCGCCACGTTAAAAATTAACTGTCGCGGATCTTTGATGTCATATTGAACCGCGAAATGGATATCAATAATGTTCTCGTCTGCGGTCAGCATCAATGCCTCACGCCCAACGGTCGTCGCTTGATTGGATCGAGCACTTGTTCGATAACCCACTTCAACTGTCCGAATCTGCTGGATATTAACCACCTCCACTGACTCAATGGGATAAGGCATATGCCATCTGAGTCCAGCTTCTTTAATCGTTTTGTAAGCGCCGAATCGCATCTCGACTGCCTGCTGACCCTGCTCGACCACATAAAAACCTGTCGCAAACCAGAGGCCCAGAACAATAATGGCTATGGGAGCGATCGCTTTCGAACTAAAACTCGGCAAGTTTCCACCGGACTTCCCGCTTCCGCCGCCTTTCCCTCCAAATATGCCGCTAAATTTTTTTTGAATGTCCTTCAACACCTCATCGAGATCAGGTGGTTGATTTTGGCCATTGCCCTGCCCCCAAGGATCTTTGTCGCCCGATCCTGACTGATTCCACGGCATCTAGTATTCACCTCTTTTTTGACTATTCATCTGATTTATAAGCCCTCTGTTCACTTCTGAGGATTTAGCCAGAGTTTATCACGGTCGAGTAAAAACTCACGTCTTCTCCACCTTCACATCTTTGCTCGTCCCCATTATGTTTTTGCTTGAGATCAAGAAACTCAGGGCGATAATCAGGATCTCGTTTAATCTTGCCGATGGTTGCTGTATCCGCCCTCGCCCGAATATGCGATACCCCATCTTGATCGACTGACTCCTCGAGCACTTCGGTCAAGGAGAAAATCTGGGCACGCAGACGCCCCTCCGAAGGGGGAATAGAAAAGCTGACCTCTCGGCTAAACTTCGACAACTCAATGAAGATCTCTTCAAGCAACGTCTCTATCCCTAATCCGGTTTGAGCCGAGACCCGAACCAACGTCCTGCCATTAGGCGCAGTTTTTCGTTGGACTGGTGATTTTCCACTGAGATCACACTTGTTTCGCACCACGATCGTCGGAATTTCGGCCGCGCTAATCTCCGCCAGTACGGTTTCCACCTCAGATTCATGCGTGATCACTTCAGGATCACTATCGTCGGCAACCCTCAACAATAGATCGGCGTTCGAAACCTCTTCAAGAGTAGACATGAATGCGTCAACCAGCGTGTGAGGCAATCCTTGAATGAAACCAACGGTATCGGAAAGAATGGCCGGCCCAAATCCTTTGATCTGAAGTCGACGCATCGTCGGATCGAGTGTGGCAAAAAGCTGATCCGCACAAAAAACATCTTCGTTAACGAGACGATTAAACAAGGAAGACTTTCCGGCATTGGTATACCCTACGATCGCAATGGTCGGCACGCGGGATCGCGCCCTTCGATTTCGACGCAGATGTCGCTGAGAACGCACCTTCGACAGCCGATTCTGAAGATATCGAATTCGCGCGCCAAGCAGACGGCGATCTGTTTCGAGCTGGGTTTCGCCCGGACCACGCAATCCAATTCCGCCTCGCTGACGCTCTAAGTGTGCCCATCCTCTAACGAGTCGTGTCGATAAGTGTCGCAACTGAGCGAGCTCCACCTGAAGCTTCCCCTCATGAGTCCGCGCACGCATTGCGAATATATCCAGAATCAATCGTGTTCGGTCCACAATCCGGCATTTGCATAACCTCTCAAGATTTCGCTCCTGAACGGGAGTAATTGCCTGATTGAAAATAACAAGGTCCGCGCCGGTGTCAACCACCTGCTCCGCGATTTCTTGAACCTTCCCGCGACCAACGAAACTTGATGGATCCGGATGGGGTCGTGATGCGCTCAGGCATCCCACGACATTCGCGCCCGCTGAGATTGCAAGCCCAGACAACTCATCAAAATCAGAATCAAGAACCCTACCCTTACCGCTTTGGTGAACCAGAAGCGCTCTCTCAATCCCGCCTGACAGATCGGATTCGGGCAATCGATCAGTTAAAAAATGTTCGTTAATGACACAACCACCAACGCGCAATATTTTCCCACTGTAACCTCACTCGACGAATCGAAATTTTAGAGACCGTAAATCAACACTTACGCGTCCGCACGTTCTTTGAGCATCTCGTCTGTATTAGCGTCGTCATCCGAATATGGCAGTCTGACGGTCTTTGTTGGAACAATCGTTGATATCGCATGCTTATAAATTAGTTGCCCCACGCTTCCTCGTAACAAAATAACGAAAGAATCGAAAGACTCCACTTGACCCTGCAACTTAATCCCATTGACTAAGTAAATTGCAACCGGGATTCGCTCTTTTCTGAGCGCGTTCAAAAAGGGGTCCTGTAAGGCTGTTGCTTTAAGTTGATTCATGCTTTTTCCTCGTCGATTACAAGCAATTCAACTTTTCAGCTAAGCATGCAACGACACTTTATTGTTGTTATTGAAAAATAACGCGACCACGTCAATTCAGCCCAAAATGAACGCTTGGACAACCAACTGTCGGCAACGATGACGCATTTTTTCTACGGTTGGACCGTAGCTTCTAAATCTAAGTCCGCACCCGACTAATTTCAAGCCTAGTGCCCCATGATCGAGATATCTGCCGCATTCAGGTATCGACTAACCGATGACACCAACCCTTGGCTCGAGGCATCAAACCAGGTCACGCCTCGCTCATGACGCAACCAGGTCAGTTGACGTTTCGCAAGACGCCTTGTCGCTGTCGCGATGTCCGCGATCATCTGCCCCTCGTCAACTTCATTCTCAAGGTGTGACCAGACCTGCTGATAACCAACAGATTTCATCGCAGGCATCCCACGGCTTTGAGGATATCGAGATCGTATTCCGCGAACTTCATCGACCAATCCCGCATCAATCATTTCCCGCAAACGCTCATCAATACGCCTATGCAACGTCCTTCGATCAGACACGCTCAGCGATATTCTCGACACGTTGACCCCGGTCTTATCAAGACCATCTGAGTGCTCACATTCTGACACCTGTTTTCCACTCAGGATATTAATCTCTACCGCGCGAAGAATACGTTGTCTATCATTTGGATCGATTCGATTTGCTGACACCGGATCCATTTTTTGCAGTCTGCGATAGAGGGTGTCAAGGCCACTCTGTCGCACCTCATGTGCTAAACGTTCGCGAAGCGCCGGATCAGCAGCTGGCAGGTTTGGAATACCCCTCAATAGTGCAGAAAAATAAAACATGGTCCCGCCAACAAGCAGGGGTATTCTTTCTCGTTTCAAAGTTTCATTGATGTGAAATCGCGCCAGCGTACAAAAATCGCCCACTGAAAAAATCTCTGGAACCTCCCTGATTCCAATGAGGTGATGCGGAAATTGAGCCAGAAGATCTTCGGATAATCGAGCCGTTCCAATTTCCATGCCGCGATAAACCTGGCCCGAATCCACGCTAATCAAGTCGATGGGGAAGCGGGATGCCAACTCTAAAGCAAGCGAAGACTTCCCCGTTGCGGTGGGCCCATGAAGAAATATGACGTGTTGCTTAGCCACCAGCGTTATTCGGCGAGTGACTGCGTGAGCGATTGCTTATCTGAACCATCACTCCTACCCACTGGATCAAAAAATTTCTCCGAAAAAATCAATAATCGGTCGCTAGGCCGAATGTTTGCAACTAAATTGTTTGAGCCAAAAGCCTTCGAGATATCTTCTTTTTGGCAGGACACCTCAACGTCGCAATAGCGTTTAAGCCCCCGAAATATGGCGCGTGCAATTTGTTCTTGAGTCTTTGCATTTCGGAGTAACTTTTCCTCTTCTTTATTGGTGATAAAGCCAGTTTCCACCAACACAGAGGGGATATCTACCGACTTCAACACAACAAAAGCCGCCTCCTCCACCTGATCACTATGCAGTGCCCCAATCTGTTCAATTTCAGACAAAATCTCATGCCCTAACTTTTTACTCTGTTTGAGTTTCCAATCGAGACCCATATCTAAAAGCGTTTCCTGGATATCAGGTTCCTGCTCGCCTATCGCAACACCGCCCGCGAGGTCCGACGCGTTTTCACGGGCCGCAAGCCACTTACCCATCTCACTACTGGCGCCTCGATCTGACAATACATAAACAGAAGCGCCCTTGGCAGTTTTTCGTTTGGCGGCATCCGCATGAATTGAAATGAACGCGTCGGCTTTTTCACGCCTTGCAATCTCAATACGACTGCGAAGACTGACATAATAATCCGCGCGGCGGGTCAGGAAGGCTCGCATCCGGCCGTCTGTATTTATCAGGCGAACGAGTTTTTGGGCAATCTCCAAAACAATTCTCTTTTCTTGAGCCCCGCCGGAGCCAATCGCTCCTGGATCGTCACCCCCGTGGCCTGGATCGATCGCGACTAGAAATTTTTTAGAGCGTGCTTTTTCTGGGGTCGTTTCTTCGGCGTTTTCCGTTTGATCGCGAGAAAGATCAACCACCAAGCGATAAGGATACGGATTTTTGGGTTCGAGCAAAAAATCATTGTAGGTCACCGGCCGATCAAGATCCAAGACAACCCTCAGCGTATTCCGATTAGGACGACCTGTTCGAATTTTCAAAACAGTCTCAGTAGTCGGTGGCGGTTTAACGCCGGGACTGGAAATTTCAGCGTCGAACAAATCAATGACTAAACGGTCAGGATTTTTTAGCAAGAAAATCTCATACTTGGGTTTTTGATTTAGATCG
>JADHSN010000066.1 GCA_016776875.1 Gammaproteobacteria bacterium
AAAATAACTGCCCACCCTTGCTCGTAGACTCCGCGCTTTTCCAACATATAGCACTCGACGCGAAGCATCCCGCATCACATACACCCCGGGGGTACGGGCGAGACTTGCCAAAAACGGTTTATGATCTATCGGCATTATTATGAGATTAGCGCTTTTGCCCTTTTAAAAATCTCCTCGAACATCTTCTGATCGAGCCTTCTTGTTTGCGTGTTGTAGCGACTGCAGTGATAGCTTGAGAGTATTTTTCGCCCGCCCGGAAGTTCATACTCTGTCCCGTGACCGAAAGACAACTTTGCGACTGAAAGCTCAAACGCTCGCACGATGCTATCGTGGGAGATCTTGCCAAGAGCAATGACGACTGCGCCGGTCGGTAACGCGCCAAGCTCGGATTTCAGAAACCTGCGACACGTATTCACTTCGCTCGCCACGGGCTTGTTCTGGGGCGGTAAACATTTCACCGCGTTTGTAATTCGACACTTAAAAAGCGAAAGGTTGTCCCCGGGCAACGACTCCGAGTGAGACGAGAATCCAAACTTATGTAGTGTCTTAAAAAGCATGATTCCTGCATGATCTCCGGTAAAGGGTCGTCCCGTTGCATTCGCCCCGTGAAGGCCGGGAGCGAGGCCCACGATCAATAGGTCAGGTCTAGTCACACCAAATGGGGGAACCGGCTTGCATTTGTATCTGGGGAAACGATCCTGAACTTCGTTTAAGAAACCAGCCAGTCGAGGGCAACTTTTGCAGTGTGGATCGTATTCTTTCAATGAAAAGCGCTTCTTCACAAAGTTAATTCCGTCAGTTTTTATTACACGGGTTGGTTGTTGCTATTACAGCAAATCTTTAAAATGCAGGGCGCACTTCTAATATCTAATTATCTTATGAAAATATCAGCTTCTGACGTTCGGATTGGCAATTTGGTTGAGTATCAGGGAAAACTCTGGCGAATTTTAAAAAAATCCCATGTGAAGCCAGGAAAAGGAGGCGCTTTCGCACAGCTCGAAATGAAGGCTATTTCGGATAACACTAAGCTCAACGAACGTTTTCGATCTGAAGATAAACTGGAAAAAGCTCACGTTGAGCCAAGACAAATGCAGTATCTGTATCCAGACGGCCAGGACTTGGTTTTTATGGACCTCGAGACGTTCGAGCAAATGTCGATCGCAAACGATGATCTGACGGGCCAAGCTGACTTTCTGCTACCAAACGAGGAAGTGCAAATTAACTTCTACAACGAACAGCCAATTGGAATCGAGTTACCTGCGAGCGTTGTCATGAAGGTTGAGGAAACCGAAACGGTCGTTAAAGGTCAAACCGCAGCCGGATCAGGTAAACCGGCGATCGTTGAAACCGGGCTACGAGTAATTGTGCCTCCGTTTGTAAATACAGGCGACAAAATCAGAATCAATACCGATACTGGAGAGTATATGGAGCGGGCCGATAGTTAATAGCGCCCTAATGATCCAGATTTAATTCCAGAATTTTCTGTCGTGCCGCATTGAATCTATCGGCGTGCTGTAAAAATTGCGGGCTGCCCTTCATTCTAAGCAACCGTGTTTGAGATGCTTCAGAGAGTTGGGGCAAGCGCGGACCGTTCAATACTTCGTCAGCGGCCTGGTCGCTGTTACACAAAAGAACCAGGTCACACCCCGCCCGTCTCGCGGCAATTACTCTCTCAGACGGGCTCCCAAACTGAGACAACGCCCCCATCATAATATCGTCGGAAACAATTAGCCCGTTAAAGCCAAGTCGTTGCCGAAGCTCTTTTATGATAAATCGGCTTGAAAATGTCGCCGGCAGTTTATCAATGTTGGGGAAAACAACATGACAGGTCATCACCGCGCTTATGCCTTGTGATTCCATATCCTGATAAACGACCATGTCTCTGAGTCGAAGCTCCTCCAGCGGCCGGTCATCGATGGGCAGGTCAAAGTGTGGATCGTCGACCACCCCACTATGTCCCGGAAAATGCTTGGCGACCGCTTGCATGCCCATGTCGCCTAAACCGGTGGCAAGGGCGCGAGACAAGGCGCAAACGACTTCAGGTGAGGGGTGGAATGATCTTCGTCCAATAGCGATATTTGATGATTCAAGATCAACTACAGGCGTAAAACTGAAATCGACCCCAACTGCCCTTAGTTCGTGACCCAGTACTCGCCCGATATCTAGCGCAAGATGTAACCCGCGATCTGCGTTTTGTTCAAACGCCTCGCCCACCATCGCCATATTGGGTAAAACTGTGAATTCGCTTTTAAAGCGCTGGACAACACCTCCCTCCTGATCTACCGCAACCAACAACGAAGGTTGTCTGAGATCATGGATTTCCTGAACCAACTCGATCAATTGCTGCCGATTTTCATAATTGCGTGAAAATAAAATTACCCCACCAATGTCGGGATGCATCAAGCGATGACGGCTCTGGTCATCCAATGCAATCCCTTCGATACTGATCATCAATTGGCCTAACGTCGAGGGGGTATTCATGATTAAATTTCTCCCGATCGGGCCTGAACGGCTTTTAAAAAAGAACCGCTCCCCTTCTCGATAAGGTCAAGCACCCGACTGAAGCCGTCCACTTCCCCATAATAAGGATCAGGCACAATCTGGCCGTAATGCTCGACGGTGAAATTCAATAGAAGGTCAACGACCGCTGTCGCGCCATCAGGCCGAACAGAGGCTAAATCGTCCAAATTATCGTGGTCCATCACCAGAATATAGTCAAACACCAGAAAATCATTAGGTAAGATCTTTCGGGCGGCTAACATCGAAATATCGATACCACGTTCCAGCGCTGCTGATTGCGCTCTGGAGTCTGGTGGACGGCCGACGTGAAAATCGTGCGTCCCGGCCGAGTCGACCCAGAATTGACTTAGCAGCCCCTCCCGCTCAATCAACTGTCGAAAAACTCCCTCCGCTGACGGAGAACGACAAATGTTGCCCATGCAAACAAACAACACAGAGGTTTTTTGAAACGCCAAGTCCTACCCCGATCGACTGAACAACCGGATGGCAGCCTCGAGATCATCGAGCGTGTCCACACCAGAAGATGGCGCTTCGCGGGCCTCAACGACCACAATCTTGTCACCGCGCCATAATGCGCGCAACTGTTCCAGCCTCTCAGAGGCCTCAAGCGGCGTGACCGGCTCGGCAGTAAATGCATGAAGATAACAAACGCGATAAGCGTAAATGCCAATGTGTCGACGCGCTAATCGCCATGGCACACGATCAGCGCTGCCCTCTGCATCGTTGCGCGCGAATGGAATCCCCGCTCTCGAAAAATATAATGCAAAATTTTTTTCGTCTGTCACAACTTTGACCACGGCAGGATCAATAAATTGCCCCGGATTATCAAGGCCGGTCGCTGCGGTCGCGACACTGGCCGAAGGATTCGCGACCAACGCCGCTACGACCTGATCAATTAACCCGCCCGGCATGTCAGGCTCGTCTCCTTGAACGTTCACCACAATATCATCCGAGTCGAGCTCGAGTGAGGTCGCGGCCTCGGCCACACGATCCGTGCCACTCTGATGCGAGACAGAAGTCAAACAAACCTCTCCTCCAAAATCTTGGACGGCTTGGCTAATTCCATCATCATCAGTCGCAACGACAATTCGAGTCGCGGAAGAGCCCTTCGCCGCCTCATACGTGCGTTGAATTAATGTTTTTCCTGCGACATCCCGTAAGGGTTTACCCGGAAGCCGTAGGGACGCAAACCGTGCAGGGATGATCACACTGAACTCAACCATTTGCGACCCTTTGACCTATAGTCCGCTCAATTTTTTCAATTATCTGATCGGGAAGTATGGTTTCCTGATCTACCGCCCACCAGCTTTTTTGTGCAAATTCACGACACTTCACTTCGTCTTTAGTCGTCATCAATACGGTCCGGTCTGTGGGGAGATCCCGGGAGGTGAACTGATGGTGATCACTAAAGGCTAAGGTCTCTAATTCGATTGATTTTGCCGCAAGCCCATTGAAAAAACGATCGGGATAATGGATGCCAGCAATAGCAACGACGGAGGTCCCTTCAAAGTCGCCTAGATCTTTCTGTTCACCATCGACAATATTGCGCGCTCGGGATAGATTCGAAACGACAAGTATCTCCCCTGACTCTGCTGACCCATTGCGTCTTATTTGGATATCAAAAGCATTCAGGCGAGACCGCGGCTCTCGGAGTGGGCCAGCCGGCAACAAAAGCCCGTTTCCGTAACTAAACTCGCCGTCGACTACTGAGATTTCAACTGCTCGCCCCATTGCGAAGTGCTGTAGACCGTCATCGGATAAAATAATATCGACGTCATTTCTCAAGAGGGTCCGGATCGCAAGCGCCCGATCCGGATACGCCACGACAGGTAGGTGGGTCTGCTGCGAAATTAGAACAGGCTCGTCTCCTACTTTTCGAGGGTCGCTATCCGGGGTGACTACTGCGGGCTCCGTTAATTTCGCGCCATAACCTCGGGAGATAATCCCAGGATGCCACCCTCGGGATTGAAGCGCGCGCGCAATTTCAATGATGATAGGTGTTTTTCCTGTCCCTCCCACTGTAATGTTTCCCACCACCACAACGGGCACCGGCGCATGATAAACCGACAACAGGCCCAACTTATAAGCCCAACGCCGGACGGTGATGATCATGTAATAGATCAGGCTCAACGGCGTCAGCAGAACCGTCACAAAACTAATACCCTGCCAAGACCGCTGGACAGCCGGGACAACTTTCATGTCTTTTGCTCGTATTCAATGGGTGTTTGAGATCGCTCCGCATTTTGCTGAGTAGCCCACATCGCCGCATATTGTCCCGATAGATTGAGAAGCGTCTGATGACTACCGGATTCAATAATCTTCCCACCCGAAAAGACATGAATCATATCCGCGTGAGCAATAAACCCGAGCCGGTGCGCAATCAGCAGAACCGACTGATGCTGTGTGCGGCGAATAATCGATTCGCGAACCCTCTCCTCAGAAAGCAAATCAAGAGCAGATGTCGCTTCATCCATGACCAGTATCGAGCCTTTCCTAAGAAGAGCTCGCGCTATCGCGACTCTTTGCCGCTGTCCACCCGAAAGCCGGTTGCCAAGCTCGCCTACCGACTTTTCATCATCTGAAATGAGCTTATCAACCTCTATCTCCTGAAGAATCTTCTCCAGCTCCTCTGACGATTGGTCGTATTGACCATAGGTTACATTTTGCTTGATTGATCCATCGAACAAAATAGGCTCTTGTGAAACCCACGAGATCTGAGCCCGAAGCGCTTGGAGCGAATAGTCATCGATGGGTCGACCGTCGATCAGAATTTGACCTTCAAATCCCCTGTAGAAACCTAACAGCAGGGATGCGGCCGTTGATTTCCCGCTGCCAGAATCGCCAACCAAGGCAACGGTTTGGCCTGATCTCACCTCGAACGAAACACCGGCCAGAGCGCAATCCTCCCCGCTTGAATATCGGAAAACGACATCCCGAAACTCAATATGGCCATCAATGGGTACGCTTTGCGATGAACCTGCCCTAACGCGCTGCTCAGGTTTCTCATCCAAAAGTTGGAAAACGGTTGTCGCTGCAGCGATCCCCGCCTGTACGTATTCATTAACTCTCGCCAACCGCTTAATCGGACTCATGAGAAGAAGGATGGTGCCGATATAGGATACAAAGGTCCCTGGCGTGACAAAGGCCACAATCGTGTCGCTCAGCGCTAGGTAAATAATGCCGGACACCCCGGTACCGGCAATGAGCAGCAATAAAGGCACGCTGACTGCTGCTACCGCGACCTTTCTCATCGATTGCCTGCGGTTCGACTGATTAACCGCTTCAAATGCTAATTCTTCTTCGGCGAATCCATTGTAGGCCTTGATGACACGTTGGCCCTGGGCGGCTTCCTTCGTCGCGTGGGTAATGCCGGCCATTGAGTTCTGAATTTTTTCGCTCGAGCGGCGAAACCGACTAGATGCCCGCCTGACAATAATAGTCACGATTGGCGTAATCAAAAGAAACAATAGCGTTAAAGACCAGCTCAGAATAAACATCCAAACCAGCAGTCCGATTGCCAGCAACGAGTCTTTGACCGTTACCCTGACCGCGGTCGTGCAGGCATCTGAAACCTGTTCAAGATCATAAATTAATCTTGAAATTAATGTCGCACTTGAATGTTGATCAAAATACTGCGACGGCAATCGAATCATCTTTGCAAATAATTCTTGTCGAAGATCGTAGATAACGCGTCGTCCCACCCAAGCGATGCAGTATTCGTCCGCGACTGCGCCCAGCGCACGAGCAACAAAAACACCCATCAATAAAAATGGCGTGAGCTGAATAATTGCGCGATCCCGCTCAACAAAGCCACCATCCATAATCGGCTTGAGCAAGGCGGCGAAAGCCACCTCGGCCCCCGCGACCATCGCCATTCCGATTAGGCTGAAGATAAAGATCTTTTTATACGGCCAAACGTACCCCAGTAACCGCTTATAAATGATCACGCCAGGAGATTGTGTCTTCGAAAACATCATGATGATCCCGCCTCAGCCGCAAAACGGACCTTTTTAAGGCCGATTTTTCGTGCCGCATCGAGACAAAAAACCACCGACTCATGCGGGGTTTGGCCATCTGCTTTAATGACAAGCGTCCCGTCCGGATGCTGATCAAAAAGAATCTGGAGTTGTTTTGCTAGATCCTGAGGCGCGGTGGCTTTGAGTTCAGATTGCTGACCTTTCGAATCGATTGCGACGTTATAACGGCCGACAGAATCTATCGCCAACACAATGTTCGTAATGCCCTCAATCTGTTTAGAACTGGAATGAGCCGTTGGAAGCGACAGGTCAAGCTTTGTCTCTTTTTGAAACGTCGTTGAGACCATGAAAAAAATAAGCAGTAAAAAGACAACATCAATCAGCGGTGTTAAATTGATTGAAACTTCTTCCTCAGATGTCGTCGAGAACTTCAATTGACATTTCTCGTTTGTAATATCTCGAGCAGTCTTAACGCATGCTGCTCAATCTCAACACTTAACTCTCGAACTTGACCTCGAAAATATCTCTGAAACATCAGACTCGGTATCCCCACCGATAAACCCGCAGCGGTTGTAATTAACGCCTCGGAAATTCCGCCCGCCAGAATCTGGGGATCCCCAACGCCGGCAACGGTAATGGCTGCGAAGACCTTAATCATCCCAATAACCGTCCCTAACAACCCCAGAAGAGGCGTTGTCGCGGCGATCGTCCCTAAAGCGTTGAGATACCGCTCAAATTCGTGCACAACGTGTCGCCCTGCCTCTTCGAATGCGTCACTTATCCGTGCTGGATGACTTTGGACACTTGCAAGGCCTGCGGCCAGGACTCGTCCCAATGGCGACGAACGACGCAACAAAGCAATCCGATCGGGTGAAAGGCTCCCTCGACCTATTGCACGATCAATATCGGCAACAAGACCCTCCGGCATGACGACACGCCTTCTAAGCACCAGAGATCTTTCAATAATAATCGCAAGGGAAATCACCGAACAGGCAATGATCGGGAGCATCAACCAACCGCCGCTTTTTATAAATTCAATCATTCGTGTCGTCAGTAAAGATCAAGTTTTTTGCAGTCAGAAGGTTATAGGGTCCAATTTTAACCGCCTTCCGCAGTAACGGTAGTTTTTATAGATCGATTGAGCGCCATATTCGAACATTCCGGTCAATATAGGTTGTCTCATCCCATCCCGATCTCCGGCTCACCAAATCAATCTGGCCGACTTGAGCCGTATCCAGAATACGGATCCCTCGTCGCCGGTACCGACTCACCACCTGGTCGCTCGGATGACCATATCGGTTATTCAGGCCTCGACTCAGAATGCCAAGTTTCGGATTAACTTTGCTCAGAAACAAAGTGGACGATGAACTGTGGGAGCCATGGTGCGGAATTTGTATCACGTCGGATCTGAGCTGTTGTCCATGAAAATCGCTGAGCGCGACTTCCGCCGGACGTTCCAGATCTCCCGTGAAAAGCACGGTTCCAAATTCTCCCTTGATGTGAAGGACGCACGATTTATTGTTGTCCTCATGGAACTTAAGACCTGGTAGATTGAGAAAACTAAATTCGACGCCGTCAAAATGCCACCGCATCGGAAACACGCAACGCTGATCGCCATTATTAACCGGTTCACCGCTAAATATCTTTGATCCTTTTAAGCGAGCCTCTACCGAGGCCAGCCCACCAGCGTGATCGGCGGCCCGATGACTGATCACCGCAACATCAAACGTGTCTTTCTGGTGTCGACGAAAAGCGCCATCGATTGAATCTTTGGCGGGACTAAATAATCCAAAAGCCGGCCCAAAGTCATATGCCACAGAGTGATTGTGGGTTCGAATGATCGCGGCGAGACCCTGCCCTACATCAATAAACCGGATTGAAAATTCACCATTGGCTAACTTTTGGGGAGGGTCAACGCTAAGAGACAAAATTCCGATACCCAATAAGAAAAAAATACTAGGTGTTTTTTTCGTTCTCAACAGAACACACGATAAAAAACCAGAAACCATCACTAATAAAACTAACGAATATTGATTGAGCTGAATTACAGACCAAGGTTGTCTTTCCAAAAGATCGGCGAAATTAAAAACTAAAAATATAAAGAAATCAGCTAAAACGACTAACCGATCGCCAAACAATTCAAAACCAATACCGGACGTCACTAGCCCAGTCATCACAACCGGGATGACCAAAAAACCAAAAACAGGAACCGCGAACAGGTTGATCATTGGTGAGACCATCGATATTTCGTGAAACAGAAGCCCAAGCAAGGGCGTCAATCCAACAAACAACGCCAGTTGGGCAACAAGCAGGCGCTTAAAACCCGGGATTAACAACCTGAAACGATTACGGCTCGCGTTTATCGGAGTCTTTTGATTTTCTGAAGTGAAAACACGACCCTCAAACGTCGATCCGAGAATCCAGACCGCCGAGAAAGATAACCAGAAAGCCGTAGAGAAAATGCTGAAGGGGATTAACCAGGCGAACATGAAAATTGTAACTGCGAGGATCGACATAAAACTAACCCGCTTTAACAACAAAACCGCACTAACGACGACTACCAACATCACGAATGCTCTGAGGGTTGACACAGGGAACCCCGCCATCTCGGCATACCCATATGCGCAGAAGACGCTCAAAGTCATCGCAAGATATTTTTTTGGAAAAATACCGTTACAAAAATTCAGTGGATAGATCAGGAAACGAATGAGAACTAATGACCAGACCGCGACTAGTCCAATGTGCAAGCCGGAGATCGCAACCAGATGACTTAATCCTGTTTTACGGAGTAACTCCCAGCGATCTGCGGTGATAAGTCCGCGATCTCCGACGGCAAGGGCAAGAATTAAATCGGGATAAAGAAGTGTTGACGACAACGTGCTGACGCGCTTTAAAAATCTTGTTTTGATGGAGAGGTCGGCGCCCCGTCGGCGTTCAATCCGTTCCCCGGCAACGACATATCCCAACCCGGTAATCCCTGCTAAAAAAAGAGTTTTCTCATAGTCAAAACCGTCCGTATTCCAGTATCCTCGGGGTCGCCGGAGTTTGACCGTAAATCGCCATTTCTCTCCTTTCTTTGGTACTTGATAGTCGTCAAACCAAGATAAACGGACTTTTGGCGGCCGGAATTTTGAAATGTCTGCGTTATTTACACTTTCGATTTCAAAATTAAATCTAACGAAATCATCATCAATTTTGGATTGTTCTGATATCGATCCGGACACTTGAATCTGATCCAAAAACCAATTTTCCGGTACGCGTTGATCAAGTGACCAGTATGCGAACACATTTGACCAAACAAGGCCAATCAAAAGCCATCCACACGATCGAACAATTCCTGTCCCGACTGACGCCAAACCAAAAATCAATAACCCCATTGCGACAGGAACCGGCAGCAAAGTCGATTGGAGACTCAACAGTCCAACGCCAACCGCAAATCCAGTAGCCGAAAAGAACCGTTGCGGCATGCTCGCTGACCCTATAAACAACATTGTTGCGAATAGGATAGGGTTTTGGACTTTTTTTCGCTGTGACCTAATTCCCTAAAGTGGCGAAGTCACTCACAAGCGACGTCACCTGAGAATAGCAACACACCTATAAAAGGTTAAGACGACCTTCCGTGAGGCTATAGTGGCGCTCAAACTGAGCTGCAAAGGTGCTGTCATGGGTGGCAACCAGGAGCGACAGCTTTTCAGCCTCTACGAGTTCAAACATCAAATCCTGAATCTCTTGAGCTGTTTTTGAATCAAGATTGCCAGTGGGTTCATCGGCCAAAACCAGCGCGGGCTTGGTGACCAGAGCTCGTGCGACGGCGGCTCGCTGACGCTCGCCTCCGGAGAATTGCGCCGGCTTATGGTCCAGGCGATGAGATAGGGATACAGAATCAAGCATGGTTGATGCGCGATCCCGGGCCTCGTTTTTGGGGACGCCACGGATGAGGAG
>JADHSN010000067.1 GCA_016776875.1 Gammaproteobacteria bacterium
GCTTTAATCGTGTGATAGTAGAAACGGTTGGTGTGGGCCAATCAGAGTTGCGAGTGGCGCAACTGACTGATATTTTTATTTTACTCTTGGCTCCAGCTGCGGGGGATGAACTACAGGGTATTAAGCGCGGCGTGATGGAACTTGCCGATTTGATTTTCGTTACCAAGTGCGACGGTGATCTCGTCGATGCAGCCCATCGGGCAGTTGGCGAAAGCCTTGCAGGAACGGGTCTAATGCAGCCCAGAATTCCAGGTTGGACGGTTCCGGTTATTGCAACATCCGCGTTGCATGACATTGGTATCGATCAGGCGATGACTGAGATTAATCGATGCCATGATGTATTGAAGGTTAATCATGAGCTGGACTCCCGTCGGCAACATCAGCTGAAGAGCGCACTCATGCAGGCGCTTCACGACGGGTTATTCGATGAGTTTATGGCAGACCCTGAGGTGTCGGCGCGAGTGAATCAGGCCAGTGATCAGGTCGCCAAACGGCAACTCACGCCAAGTTTTGCTGCCAAACAACTACTCCAGAGTTTTCTAAAAGAGAACAGAGAGGCGCCATGATTGGAAGATTAAATCATATTGCTATTGTCGTTCCAGACCTTGACGCGGCAACGGCTTTGTATCGTGACACCCTAGGAGCGCAGGTATCCGAGCCGCTGCGACTTGATGAGCATGGTGTTACGACGGTATTTGTTGATTTAGCGAATACACGCATTGAACTCTTGCACCCGTTAGGCGCGAACTCTCCGGTTGCTCGTTTTTTGGAGAAACATCCCACCGGTGGGATGCACCATGTCTGCTATGAAGTTGAGGATATTTCTGAAGCAAAAAATCAAATGATTTTAAACGGCGCACGAGTGCTGGGCTCGGGAGAGCCAACAATAGGCGCTCATGGAAAGCCGGTGCTTTTTTTGCATCCCGCGGACTTTTGCGGAACACTGATCGAACTAGAGCAAGCTTAATTCGCTATCGGCGCCGCCCCAAGTCTGATTAAATTTACCTTGAACTCCAAAGTCTACTCTTTTGGTTTGGGATACTTGCTTCGGAAGCTATATTTCCGCCCCGGGTTTCCAATTGGCAAAGCTCGCCGTCTGGGTTGGATCGAAAAAATATTTGGTCGCAGAAATATACTCGTTCGAACAATTCCCGGATTCTTGTTTTCGTGCGATCAAAGAGATTGGTTGCAACGTAACCTGCTCTGCAATCGTGTTCATGAAATGGAAGTCACTACTCTTTTAAGCGCGCAATTATGCGCCTCGGATGTTTTTTTTGATGTTGGAGCGAACGCGGGGTATTTCAGCGCGTTGGCGCTGACTTGTGGTGTCTCAAGGGTTGTTGCATTTGAGCCAGATCCCGATACTTGTCACGTAATGCGACGACAGTTTGAAATTAACAATTGGGATTCATCCCGATGGAGAATTGCCGAGCTGGGATTATCCGACCGTGAGGGCTATCAGGATTTGATTCGGGGAAGTGATGCGGGAGAAAGCGGGTTTGGAGATTGGCCTTATCGGGAAGTCGTCGGTCAATTAAGGGTAAAAGTGAACTCTTTGGACGATTTTTGTCGGCGCGCCGAGATTCAACCGACGGTTATCAAGATTGACGTAGAAGGATGGGAATTCCCCGTTCTGAATGGTGCAGGTAAAGTATTGAGCGCGCCTGAGACGAGACTCATCATATTTGAGGCAGAAATTATGCCAACTGGCCAAATCAAAGACGACAGGTTGTCAGAAATTTTTAAAAAAAATGGTTTCAAAGTGGCTCATATACCACGTCCTTCCGGCATTCTGAAAGCCACTGAAAATTTCTGCGCGATGCGCGAGTATTCCCGAAACGTCTAGTCAGTCGATTTGTTCAAAAACCCCTGAATTGCTCTCGCGACTTCATTAGGTCGCTCCACGTGTAGCCAGTGACTGGCATCATCAATACTCAGAGTCACCGCTTGTGGAAAAAATTTTTTAATGATTGGAAGATCTGCTGCCGACAGGTAATCTGATTTGCTTCCATGCAGAAATAGAGTCGGTAAATCAAAATTTTCTTCGTTAAACGGAAACCCTGTCAAAAGGGCCATCTGCTGTTCAATAATCGGGAGATTGATCCGCCAGCGAGCTTGCCGGTTCTCGATGATAAGATTCTGAAGCAGAAACTGCCGCAGGCCAGATGTCGGTATAGCGGGTGCAAGAAGTTGATCGGCGTCATGCCGAGTCGAGATTTGGGACAGAGGGAGTGTCCGCATCGCCTGAATCAGTTCTAAGTGGGAGTGCGGATAACTCACCGGTGCGATATCTACGATGACCAGTCGGTTAATCAGGCATTGGCCCGACAGCGCCAGTGCCATTGCAACTTTCCCTCCCATGCTATGTCCGACGATGACGGGATTCGAGAGATCATGGCGTATGATAAAGTTTTTGAGTACCTGCGCTTGAGCAGGATAGCTCATATCGTCAGACCAAGGCGAATTACCATGATTGGGCAGGTCTGGCATGACAACACGCCAATGACTTTTAAGCATGTCACCGATTCGCCGCCAGTTTATCGCCGAACCGAAAAGGCCATGAAGGATAATGAGCGGTTGACCTGATCCCGTCTCTCTAAAACTGAGGGGGGAGTGCATTTACGCCTGATCGAGATTCATTTAACGCTTTTTGGGCGCATATAGATCGGTAATCGTCCCTTCAAATGTTTCAGCCGCGAGACCGACAGTCTCCGATAGGGTGGGATGAGGATGAATAGTGAGCTCGATATCCTGGGCAACGCAGTTCATTTCTATTGCTAATCCAATTTCGGCTATTAAGTCTCCGGCATTGGTACCTACGATGCCGCCGCCAAGGATTTGGTTGGATTGAGGATCAAACAGCAGCTTTGTAAATCCTTCACTTCTTGTTAGAGCGAGGGCGCGCCCGCTTGCGGCCCATGGAAAAATCCCTTTCTCATAAGAAATGTTTTGCGCTCTCGCTTGACTCTCGGTTAGCCCCACCCATGCCACCTCTGGATCTGTATAGGCGACAGATGGAATGACCCGTGCGTCGAACGCGGTTTTCTGACCCGCTGCAACCTCTGCGGCTACTTTGCCTTCATGTGTCGCTTTGTGGGCTAGCATTGGCTGACCTACAACATCACCAATCGCAAATATATGAGGCTGATTGGTGCGTTGTTGATGGTCGACTGCAATAAAGCCTTGCCCGTCAGGATGTACGCCTGCGTTCTCCGCTCCTACATTGTTGCCGTTGGGCGTTCTACCCACTGCGACAAGAATGGCATCAAATGGGGCTGACGTGGGTACACCATCGCCCTCGAAATGAGCGACTAATTCAACCGGGTCCACATCAACTTGACTGACTCGAGCATTCAGAAAAATGTCGTTGCATTGGCTCTTGAGTCTTTTTGCAAGTGGACGGACAAGATCAGGGTCGGTTCCTGGCATGAGCTGTGACGCCATCTCGACAATACTCACAGCGCTTCCAAGTGCCCGATAAACGGTCGCCATCTCGAGTCCAATAATGCCGCCACCAATGACCAGGAGTCTCTCGGGGATTGACTGCAGGCTGAGCGCTGCTGATGAGTCAAGAATTCGGGGATCATCCGGAATACCGGGTAAACGAATGGGTTCAGACCCCGTCGAGATGATGGCCTTCTCAAACTGAAGAATCAGTTCTTTGGAATCGTTTGTGACAACTATTTCATGATCGGAGCGAAAGGTGCCTGTTCCGCTAAAAATAGTTACGTTACGTTTTTTTGCCAGAGCGGCGAGCCCTTCAGTTAACTGTGTCACCACGCCTTTTTTCCAGTTACACAGTTTCCGAATATCGATGTCGGGTTCGCCAAAACTGATACCGTTTGGGGTCATTTCCCGAGTTTCTTCAATCACACGGGCGGCATGGAGTAAAGCCTTCGAGGGAATGCAGCCGACGTTGAGACAGACCCCGCCCAGATTGGGATAACGTTCGATCAGCGCCACGCGTAGACCGAGATCTGCCGCGCGAAAAGCGGCCGTGTATCCGCCCGGACCTGAGCCGAGAACGGCAATATCGAAACGAGGTATTGTGCCCGCGTTACTCACGTCTTGTTTTTCAGTATCGGGTGGCGGTAGCGAATTGACTACATCAGCAGGTACGCTTGGGTCACGTGGAGACGACTCAAGCTCGGTCTCTGGCTTCGTCTGAATTGAAACAGTTGCGACCCTATCGCCTTGGGATACTTTTTGGCCGATAGACACTAATAATTCTGAAATCTGACCAGCGATTGGCGACGGAATATCCATTGTTGCCTTGTCGCTTTCAAGCGTGATCAAAGGGGATTCGATTTCGATATGGTCCCCTGGCCCAATAAGCACCTCGACGATTTCAACGCTATCAAAGTCCCCGATATCAGGCAGTTCAATGGTGTAAATTGAATTCTTCACGAGACGATTCGGCGCGAGGATGCTATAACAGCAGGCGACGTGAATCTTCGAGCACTTGGACCAGGTGTGCGGCAAAACGGGCAGCTTCCGCACCATCGATGACTCGATGATCGTAGGAAAGATCCAACGGCAACATCAAACGTGGGCTAAATTCAGTCCCGCTCCAGACCGGTTTTATCCTTGCTTTCGTGAGGCCCAGAATAGCCACCTCTGGCATGTTGACGATTGGTGTAAAAGACATGCCGCCGATTCCGCCAAGACTTGAAATACTGAAGCACCCGCCTTGCAATTCATCGGATTTGAGTTTTCCAGATCGGGCGCGTTGGCTGAGATCGCCAAGCAATTGCGCAATCTCAAGCACACCTTTTTGGTCAACTTCCTTAATGACGGGGACAACAAGTCCGTCGTCCGTGTCAACGGCAACACCAATATTAAAATAATTTTTTAGAATTAAGTTCTCGCCATTGGTCGAAAGTGACGCGTTGAATGTCGGGAAGGCTTTGAGCGCGTTAACGACCGCTTTGATAATAAAGGCGAGAAGTGTGATCCGAATACCCGATCCTTCGTTTTCGATTTTTAAGGATTTTCGGAACGCCTCTAAGTCTGTAATATCTGTTTCATCATGATGGGTGACGTGCGGTATGCTCGACCATGCCTGATGAAGGTGTTTGCCTGCAATTTTCTTGATTCGGGAGAGGGGTTGAAGATCAATGCTGCCCCACTTGCCAAAGTCAATGTCAGGAAGTTTTGGGAGGCCAATTTTCGATCCTGTGTTGTGTGAGATTGCATGCTTTACAAAACCCTGGACATCCTCTTCAAGAATGCGTTCGCGTGGTCCACTTCCCTTGACCTGAGATAAATCGACGCCGAGTTCGCGTGCAAATCGTCTGACCGCGGGACTGGCATGAGGAAGCGGAGAGGATGACTGCCCGGTTTCTGGTCGCGTCCGTGGGTCACCCGTTTTGACAGACGGCACAGGCAATTCGTTTTGTGGAGCAGGGGTGCTCTTTTCGGCTGGAGCGGGCAGAGATTCGGAAGGCGGTTCTGCCTCTGATGGTTTGATTTCCGATTCAGATACGCTTGCCGTATTCGGGATTGTGGTTGCTGAATCCTCAGGAGGCGTATTGCTGTTCGAGTCCGAGTTTAAGACGGCAACGACACTACCTTCCGCGACCTTATCGCCGATTGAGATTAAAACTTCTTTAACGACGCCGGACTTGGGTGAGGGTACATCCATCGTCGCCTTATCGCTCTCTAAGGTAATTAGTGGATCTTCAGCGGAGATGTGATCCCCGGGTTTAACCAGAACCTCGATGACATCGACGCTCTCGAAATCACCAATATCAGGGACCTTAATCTCTTGTGTGGAAGTCATTGTGATAAAAGTTAGACGAGCGTTGGATTTGGTTTGTCGGGATCAATGTGATAGCGCTGGATTGCATCATTCAGTGTCGTTTTCGGGAGCGCGTTTTCTTCGACCAGCGCGGTTAGTGCCGCGAGCGCAATGTGTTTGCGATCGACTTCGAAAAAGTTTCGAAGTTGCTTACGTGTACCACTGCGACCATAGCCATCTGTGCCCAGAACAACATACCGACTGGGTACAAACTCACGGATTTGATCTGCATAGGCCCGGTTGTAATCACTAGCCGCGATCACCGGCCCTTCGCATTCGCTAAGCTGATCAAATACAAATGATGTTTTTGAGGGATCATCCGGATGGAGCCGATTCCACCGTTGGATATCTCGACCCTGACGAGCGAGCTCGTTGTAGCTGGTCACGCTCCAAACATCAGCCAGGACGCCAAAGTCAGCTTCCAGTAGTTTGGCTGCTGCGAGCGCTTCCTTGAGAATCGTGCCGCTACCTAACAATTGAGCGCGAGGCGTTGCTTTCCGGCTTTTCGGCGCTTTTGCGACTGGATACATGCCCTGCAGAATGCCTCGTTCAGTATTTTTTGGCAACTCAGGATGCGCGTAATTCTCATTCATTACAGTGACATAGAAAAACACATTTTCTTTTTCAGTCATCATCCGGCGAATGCCATCATGGATGATGACGGCAAGCTCATAATTAAATGCAGGATCATAAGACACGCAATTTGGAATACTTCCAGCCATCAAAAGACTATGACCATCCTGGTGCTGTAGTCCCTCACCCGCCAGCGTTGTGCGGCCCGCTGTGCCGCCGATGAGGAATCCTCGAGCTTGCTGGTCACCCGCAGCCCATGCAAGATCTCCTACGCGCTGCAGACCGAACATTGAGTAAAAAATATAAAACGGAATCATTGGAACGCCGTGATTACTATACGCCGTTGCCGCTGAAATCCACGAAGACATTGCGCCTGATTCTGTAATGCCTTCTTGAAGAACCTGTCCCTTTTTATCCTCACGATAGTACATCAACTGATCGGCGTCCTCAGGGATATACAGTTGGCCATCAGGCGCGTAGATCCCAAGTTGACGAAACATGCCTTCCATGCCGAAGGTTCTTGATTCGTCTGGAACGATGGGTACCACGTAGCGGCCGAGGCCCTTATCCCGGGTTAAGGCGGTCAAAATTCGAACGAACCCCATTGTTGTTGATACCTCTCGCTCACCGGTGCCTGAAAGTTGGGATTCAAAAATAGAAAGCGGGGGAGTGGGGTGGGCCGGGGCATCATTATGTCGCGCAGGCAAGCTGCCCCCGAGTGACTGCCGACGTGCTTTCAGATATTTAATTTCGGGGCTGTCGTCACCTGGATGGTAGAACTCACAGGCGAGCACGGCATCATCGTCTAAAGGTATTCGAAATCGATCTCGAAAAGCCAGAAGTGATTCGTCTGCCATTTTCTTTTGGCTGTGCGTAATGTTTTGCCCCTCGCCGGATTCGCCCATACCGTAACCCTTCACTGTTTTTGCCAGGATCACCGTGGGCTGACCGGTGTGCGCTGCTGCAGCCGCGTAAGCGGAAAAGACCTTATGGGGGTCATGTCCGCCACGGTTGAGTCGCCAAATATCCTCATCGGTCATGTGTGCGACCATTTCAGCGAGTTCCGGATATTTCCCAAAAAAATGTTCTCTCACAAAGGCGCCATCTTTGCTCTTGAATGCCTGGTATTCGCCGTCAAGCGCTTCTTCCATTCTTTGTTTGAGGAGGTTTTTGGTATCCCGCGCCAGCAGGGGATCCCAATATGAGCCCCAGACCAATTTGATGACGTTCCAGCCGGCGCCGCGGAATTGACCTTCAAGTTCCTGAATAATTTTACCGTTACCGCGTACCGGTCCATCGAGGCGCTGAAGGTTGCAGTTAATAACGAAAACTAAATTATCTAGCTGTTCACGACCCGCCAGACCGAGTGCGCCGGTGGATTCTGGCTCATCCATCTCACCGTCACCCATGAAGGCCCAAACTTTTCGATCGGACTGCGGAATGAATTCACGATTTTGAAGATAACGCATAAATCGAGCTTGATAGATTGCCTGTATCGGGCCAAGCCCCATCGAAACGGTTGGAAACTGCCAGAAGTCTGGCATCAACCAGGGGTGCGGGTACGACGAAAGTCCGTTTCCTTCAACTTCCTGCCGAAAGCCTTCAAGTTGTTTTTCAGTTAATCGCCCCTCCAGATACGCGCGCGCGTAAATCCCGGGAGCAGAATGACCTTGAAAGAATACAAGATCGGCGCCGTGCTCGGCGTCTGCGCCTCGCCAAAAGTGATTAAATCCGACATCGTAAAGCGTCGCAGCCGACGCAAAACTTGCGATGTGCCCGCCAAGTTCACTGCTTTCGCGATTTGCCCTCATGACCATTGCCAACGCGTTCCATCGGACAAATGAGCGAATTTTCCATTCCAAGGAAGCGTCGCCCGGACTTCTTTGCTCGTGAGCAACCGGTATCGTATTCAGGTAAGCGGTTGTCGAGCGATAGGGGATATAGGTGCCACTTCGTCGGGCTTGATCAATCAGAGTTTCTAGAATGAAATGCGCCCGTTCCTCGCCTTCCTCGGCGATGACGGCTCGCAGCGCATCTTGCCACTCACGCGTTTCCTGAGGGTCAAGATCTTCTTGGAGCGTTGAATCAACCATGATCAAGTCCGTTGTAAAGTGGGGTTAGGGGAGGGCATTTCATGCGCTAGCTTCGCGTTGCTTGAGCGACCAAACGCCTACTCTCCGACCATCACACTATCATAGCCAGACTCAGGGAAACGTAGAAATTGGTAAAATGGTCAGACCAAAAATGTTACTTTTTATGGTTTTTGCTCGGGCTTGTTTTACTTCCCCGAGAGGGTCAGTGAGTGCTCGAGAATCGGCTTGAGGAATTGACCGGTGTATGATTTTCTGATCTTGGCAACATCCTCTGGCGTCCCGGCGGCCACGAGCTCCCCGCCACGTTGTCCGCCCTCAGGGCCGAGATCAATAATCCAGTCCGCTGTTTTGATGACATCAAGGTTATGCTCGATCACAAGGATGGTATTGCCTTGATCTCGCAGTCGATGCAAAACAACCAATAATTGCTTGATATCGTGAAAGTGCAGTCCGGTCGTGGGTTCATCAAGAATGTACAACGTCCGTCCCGTTGCCCGTTTCGAGAGCTCTCTTGAGAGCTTTATGCGTTGGGCTTCGCCCCCCGAGAGAGTGGTGGCACTTTGACCAAGGCGGATATAACCGAGGCCAACATCCAGCAGCGTGTCGAGCTTTCGCTTGATGACGGGAATGGCATCAAAAAAAACGCAGGCATCCGCCACACTCATATCCAGCACTTCATGAATTGTTTTATCTTTATAACGAATATCAAGCGTTTCTCGGTTATACCGTTTTCCTTTGCAGGTATCACACGGCACATAGATATCGGGAAGAAAATGCATCTCAACTTTAATGAGCCCGTCGCCCTGACACGCCTCACATCGTCCGCCGCGAACATTGAAAGAGAAGCGCCCCACCTTGTAACCTCTCGCTCGAGATTCAGGCGTGCCTGCGAAAAGTTCTCGAATGGGGGTAAATAAGCCCGTATAAGTCGCCGGATTTGAGCGAGGCGTCCGTCCAATTGCACTCTGGTCAATATCGATTACTTTGTCGAAGTGGTCGAGCCCATCAATGTGATCGTGCGCGGCGGCCTGATCACGACTGGCGTGTAGATGGGTCGCCATAGCGGGATATAGCGTGCCGTTGATCAGGGTTGATTTTCCAGAGCCGGATACACCGGTCACACAAGTCAACAGGCCAACGGGTATGTTGATGGAGACCTGCTTAAGATTATTGCCTTTCGCCGCGATGATTCGCAATTGCCGTTTCGGATCGGATTGCGTTCGCTTGGCCGGACTTTCAATCGTTTGCGCCCCGGAAAGATATTGTCCGGTTACCGATTCAGTTGACTGTAAAAGATGTTCGACAGAACCCTGCGCTACGATTCGGCCGCCGTTGATCCCGGCGCCGGGACCAATATCAACCACATAGTCCGCACTTCGAATAGCCTCCTCATCATGCTCAACCACAACGACAGTATTGCCAAGGTCTCGAAGATGAAATAACGTATCCAGAAGGCGTTGATTATCCCTTTGATGCAGGCCAATTGATGGTTCATCAAGGACGTACATCACGCCCACTAGGCCTGATCCAATTTGGGAGGCCAGCCGGATACGCTGCGCCTCACCCCCGGACAGTGTTTCTGCCGTGCGATCAAGGGTAAGATATTCAAGGCCGACATTAACAAGAAATCGCAACCGCTCGCCGATTTCTCGAATGATCCGCTCCCCGATTTTGCCCTGATGGCCCGGCAAGGCCAACCCTTCGAAAAAGGCAAGTGAAGACTCGATTGGCATGGCAGTGAGCTTATGGATGGGTAACGTTCCGATGAAGACATTGCGCGATTCGGTTCGGAGGCGACTTCCTTCGCAACTTTCGCAGGGTTGAATGTTCAGATAGCGCGCCATTTCTTCTCGAACCGTATTGGAGTCTGATTCACGATATCGACGCTCCATACTCGGCAGCACGCCCTCAAAGGTGTGAGATCTTTTTCGAGCCCTTCTGCCGTGTGATC
>JADHSN010000068.1 GCA_016776875.1 Gammaproteobacteria bacterium
GAGTGTGCATCAGTGATCTGCCCGTCGTCATTTTGCAGCAAGTAGGTACGATTCCCGTGCAATACTCCTGGGTGACCACCCGTTAAAGAGGCTGCGTGTTTGTCGGTATTAACCCCAAGTCCACCAGCCTCAACCCCAATAATTCTCACTTTTTCATCCAAAAATGGATGAAAAAGGCCCATCGCATTTGATCCCCCGCCAATGCAGGCAACCAGTGCATCCGGTAGACGTCCTTCGGCGAGCTCCATCTGTTCTCGAGTCTCCACTCCAATTACACTCTGAAAATCGCGGACCATCATCGGGTAGGGATGAGGACCCGCGACAGTGCCGATAATGTAAAAGGTGTCCTCAACATTTGCCACCCAATCGCGAAGTGCGTCATTCATGGCGTCTTTTAACGTGCCAGTACCGCTTGTTACCGGAATGACTTCAGCCCCCAGTAACTTCATACGAAAAACGTTCGGCGCCTGGCGTTCGATATCAGTTGCCCCCATGTAAACGACACAAGGTAGATCGAATAACGCACATACCGTCGCAGTTGCAACCCCATGCTGACCGGCGCCCGTTTCGGCGATAATTCGTGTTTTTCCCATTCGCTTGGCAAGAAGGATTTGTCCAAGCGTGTTATTAATTTTGTGAGCGCCGGTATGATTGAGCTCATCTCGTTTAAAATAAATCTTCGCTCCGCCGAGGTGCTTTGTAAGGCGTTCTGCAAAGTAAAGTGGGCTAGGTCGGCCGATATAGTGGGCTGCATAATAATCAAAGTCTGCCTGAAAGGAGGTAGAGTTTTTCGCTTCAGCGTAAGCCGCTTCTAACTCCAGGATCAATGGCATTAGAGTTTCGGCAACAAAGCGTCCGCCAAAAATACCAAAATGTCCGCGGTCATCGGGTCCGCTTCGGTAGGATTCAAGCGGGGGGTTGTTCGTGTTATTTAACGACATAAGGATTTTCTTTGAGTCTAGGTTAAGGAGTGAGCCAATCGATGGCTTCAGAACGGTTAAGGAAAATAGTGACTTTGTTTGACTTTAAATTCTACAACAACTTATGAAAAAGCTTTCGTCGTATGGATAATCAGAAAAATCTACAGCAACAACTCAACCGATATGCGCTGGGTGTTGAGTATGACGGTAGTGAGTTCTGCGGATGGCAGATGCAAAAAGGGGTAGCGACGGTCCAACAGACTTTGGAAACCGCAATTAGCGCTGTGGCAAATCATTCGGTGCGGACAACGACTGCAGGCAGAACCGACACGGGTGTTCATGCGTCTGGCCAAGTGGTCCATTTTGATACTCCAGTGAGTCGTCAGATTAATTCATGGATTAAAGGCGTGAATTCCAATCTGCCGTCTAGTGTTGCGGTGACATGGGCGCGATTGGTGCCTTCAGACTTCCACGCTCGATTTAGTGTGATTGGGCGAACCTATCGTTACATTATCTTCTGTCGGAAGGTGAGTCCAGCGATCTTGTCACGAAAAGTCACCTGGACCTATCTGGATCTTGATGAGAATCTGATGTCCACCGCCGCGAACGATCTTGTAGGCTGTCATGATTTCTCGGCGTATCGATCGGTGCGTTGTCAGTCTCGTCAGCCCGTTCGTGACGTTCAAAAAATTTCAATCAACCGACGCGGGGATTGGATTTGGATTGATATTGACGCCGATGGCTTTCTGCACCATATGGTTCGTAATATTGCAGGCGTCTTAATGGCAATCGGATCGGGAGAAGCACCGACATCCTGGGCAAAAAAAGTGTTGGATAGTCGCGATCGAAGACAGGGTGGCGTCACAGCGTCTGCCGATGGCCTTTATCTATCGGAGATACGCTATCCCGCTCATTTCAATATCCCGCTAGCCCCACCTGCCTGTAAGTTTTGGTAAGTGATTTCGGCCGACGCGTTACAATAGCGGGGTGCGCACTCGAATTAAAATTTGCGGAATTACTCGCCCTGAAGATGCTGGCGTTGTCGTTGATGCCGGCGCTGACGGCATAGGACTTATGTTCTATAAAAGAAGTTCAAGATTCGTTAGTATTCAACAAGCGACTGGGATTGCCGAAAAAATACCACCGTTGGTCGATCTCGTGGGTGTATTTGTTGATCCACCAGAGGAAGAAGTTCACGCGGTGCTGGATCGAATACCTTTAAGCATTCTTCAGTTTCACGGCAACGAGAGTGCGGCATTTTGCGAAGGATTTGGAAAACCCTATATTAAGGCAATGAGAATGTCAGATCGAATTGATCCTGAAATGGAGTCGTTGACTCATCCGAAAGCGGGTGCATTTTTGCTGGACACCTTTAATCCGAATGCTCACGGTGGGACGGGAGAGACCTTTGAATGGAGCCGAGCCCGCGCTAACCTAGCGTCCCCTATTATTTTGGCTGGGGGCTTGACCGCTGAAAACGTTGGGACGGCGTTGTCAGTCTCGAACGCATGGGGTGTTGATACGAGCTCCGGCGTGGAAAAAAAACCGGGCGTAAAGGATATTCAAAAAATAATGGCGTTTTGTCGTGCGGTTCGGGAATGGGATCGTATTAGCCACGATCATGTGGCGGAAAGGAAGAGTCATTAATGAGTTGGTTTGATCGTTTAATTCCACCGAAAATAAAAGATGTCGCTTCAGCGGCGACTCGTCGTGGTGTTCCCCAGGGGCTGTGGCGGCAATGCTCTGACTGCAGTTCAGTGCTTTATGGGGCTGATCTAGACCGCAGCATTCAGGTCTGTCCCAAGTGTGGGCACCACATGCGCCTTACCGCGAGGGCAAGATTAGCCGCGTTCTTTGATGACGGTCAGTTCGACGAGATCGGCGCTGACCTGAAAGCCGTCGATGTTCTCGGCTTTAAAGATTCTCGTCGATATCGAGAGCGATTGTCCGAAGCGGTAAAGGAGTCTGAAGAAAAAGAGGCATTGGTAGCAGGTCGGGGCTCGGTTCATGGCACCCCTTTTACCGCGGTCGCGTTTGAGTTTCGATTTATGGGCGGATCTATGGGGTCAGTGGTGGGCGAGAAATTCGTTCGAGCGGCTGATGATGCGTTTGCGCGCCAGAACCCTATGGTTTGTTTCTCTGCGAGTGGTGGCGCCCGAATGCAGGAAGGATTGTTCTCATTAATGCAGATGGCGAAGACGACTTCAGCACTGAATAAACTCTCAGCCCACGGTATTCCTTATATTTCTATTTTGACCGATCCAACGATGGGCGGCGTGTCCGCGAGTCTCGCGATGCTCGGTGATTTGATTATTGCAGAACCCAATGCGCTCATTGGGTTCGCCGGCCCCCGTGTGATTGAGCAAACTGTACGAGAAAAATTACCGGAAGGGTTTCAACGTTCAGAGTTTCTGCTCGAGCACGGTGCGATCGATATGGTGGTCAGTCGTGGAGAGCTCCGCGAGGTTATCGCCGAGGCCGCTGAAACGATGGGATTTGGTCCTGTACGTGAAGTTGATACCGAGCTTCTAATTCCTGATCAAATTATTTAATAACTGAGATCGTTGTTTTATTTTAATGGAGTCAGGAACTTCAGCAGGCCTCGAGAACTGGCTCTCTTATATCGAGTCAATTCATTTTCGGACGATCGACCTTAGTTTGGATCGCCCGCGTCGCGTCCTTCACCTGTTGAAACTCAAAACGCCGAAAGTTGTCATTACCGTTGGGGGCACCAATGGCAAAGGAACAACGGTTTCGATGGTTGAAGCCGCCTATCGTTCGGCAGGGTATAAAGTTGGCTGCTACACCTCACCCCACTTGATCAGTTACTGCGAGCGGATTCGCCTTTCAGGGCTGGATGTCAATCCCGAACTATTATGCGAAGCGTTCTCGGCTGTGGACAATGCGCGAGGGAATATTCCATTGACTTATTTTGAGTTTGGAACCCTAGCTGCCTTCTATATATTTTCGCACCTGAGAATCGATGTTGCGATTTTGGAGGTCGGAATGGGCGGGCGACTTGACGCGGTTAACCTGCTTAATCCGGACCTCGCAATTCTTTGCACGATCGATATCGATCATCAGGCTTGGCTGGGCAGTACGCGCGAGAAAATTGGTGCCGAAAAGGCCGGTATTTTTAGATATCGCGGTAAAGTAGTGGTAGCCGATCCGGATCCGCCGTCTAGTGTGATCAGCCGCTTGGCTATTCTCCAGTGCGAGGCGCAACAACATCATAAAAACTTCGAAGTAAGGCCGTCGGGCCAGAATGTTTGGGCTTGGCGTCATTTTGGCGATGCCACATTTGGAGTCGGACTCCCCGAGGAGGTCCAGATCGCGAGCGGCAGCTTGATTAGGGCGAGAAACTTATCAGGCGCCCTTGCATCGGTCTATGCGCTGCAGGACACGCTGCCGATTAAGGTCAAAGATCTCGATGCGTTGCTGGCTGCAGTTACACCAGGGCGACGACAGCATGTCGAAGGAGAGGTGAGTCTGTGGCTGGATGTGGGCCACAATATTCAGGCGATCGAAGGCCTCGCACGCGAACTGGCGCGAGAATTCGTAAACGGAAAAACCCGCGGCGTCTTTGCAATGCTCGGTGATAAGGATATTGAACAGTGCATTGGGCTCATAGACGATCAAATTGATGAATGGTTCCTTGCCGAGCTCAACGAGCCACGCGCCATATCGATTGAGGAGCTCAAGGGTAAATTTTCAACGTTTAAAGTGGCTGAGACCGCGGGCCAAAAGAATGCTGCGATGGTTTTTCGCCAGGCATTGGAAGCATCGCAACCGGGAGACCGGATAGTCGCCTTTGGTTCATTTTATTTGGTCGGTGATATACTGGCAGCGCACGCCAAGAGAATTTTTTCTTAATGGATGAGTCCGGCAATTCTCCTGTAAATCTTAAGCATCGGCTGATGGGAGCTTTTATCCTTTTGGTCTTGCCAATACTTGTTCTGCCGTGGTTGTTAGGGGGTGGGGATCACCTGCCGCGCCAACTCCCGGCAAAAGATCCAGGCTTTGGACCTGCGGATCAATTTGTTTCAACTATCAAGGGCGGCGAACTTGTCCCCGATGTAAACAGCGTCGCTGAGTCGGCGGCGAAGCAGACCGCGGATGCAGACGGCATGGGCGATCAAGCCTCAGAAAGGGAAGTTTCCGCGACGACAATGGAGCAACAAACGCTCGAGTCCCTCGGTGAACCTAGCGCTCCCCCTCAGACAGTAGACACGGATAAAGGCGTTGTTCTAGTCAAATCCGGCTGGCTCGTGCAAGTTGGTGCATTCGAAGACGAGGCGAATTTAGAAATGCTTGAAACCCGGCTAGCAGAAAATAATATGCCCGCGCGGCGTGAAAAGATTCTTATCGGGGAGAAGCCAGGCTGGCGACTGTTATTAGGACCATTTGAAACGAAAGAAGCCGCAGAACGAGAGAGTGGTAAGGCGATTCTGATAACAGGTGAGCCGACGGTTGTGACTCCACAAGAGGGTTAAGCCTTTTGGTTTTTTACAGGACCCAATATGGAAATGTTTAATCAGTTGACAGCGATGTCGCCGGCGGATCTTGCTTTCGGGCTTTTGATATTGTCTTCGTTGATTCTGGGAATCGTCCGCGGACTCATTAGGGAAGTATTATCGCTCGTCTCTTGGATATTAGCGGCCTGGCTTTCTTATCAATACGGCCTGATGTTGGGCGATTCTTTTAATTCTGTGATAAAAAATCCAACACTTTCAGCGGTGATGGGTTCGGTCGTTGTTTTTGCCGGGGTTTTGATCGCGCTGACGCTGTTGAGCAGTCTTCTTAACCGAGTTTTTAAAAAAGCGGGCTTGAGTCTTGCAGACCGATTTTTTGGCGGAATTTTTGGAGTCGCGCGAGGGGCCGCTGTTATCACGGTCTTGTTGATCGCGTTCCGACTAACCGCTATCCCAGAACAGGATTGGTATGTTCGATCGCAGTTCATTCCCTACTTTAATCCTTTGGTAAATAGTTTTTCGCTGAAGGTTAGTGATTCTCTTTCTAAGGACGCTGTTTCGATCAGCGTTGATGAAAGCGAAATCGATCAGGACCTTTAATCCCAATTTAATCGAAGCCATCATCGGAGCTCGCTAATATGTGTGGAATCGTTGGAGTTGTTGGACATGCGCCGGTTAATCAAGAAATCTATGACGCCTTAACAGTCGTTCAACATCGAGGCCAAGACGCCGCGGGAATAATGACGTGTGAGGAGGGTAGAGTCTTTTTAAGAAAAGACAGTGGCCTCGTGCGAGATGTATTCGCAGCGCGTCACATGCTTCAGCTACGAGGGCATATGGGAATTGGTCACGCCCGCTATCCCACCGCGGGAGGGGAGAATCGCTCGGAAGCCCAACCTTTTTATGTGAACTCCCCATTCGGGGTCGCGTTAGGGCATAACGGTAATTTAATTAACGCAGAAGCGTTGAGTCAGGAACTGTTCCAAGGAGATCTTCGTCAACTCAATACAGGCTCTGATTCAGAAGTGCTGCTCAATGTGTTTGCCCATGAGTTGATGGTTTCTGCGCGAGAGAAGGGCGGCATACTTCAGGCGGATGATATTTTTGACGCGGTAGCCCGATTGCATCAGCGATGTAAAGGGGCCTATGCGGTAGTGGCGATGATAGTTGGATATGGACTGGTCGCCTTTCGAGATCCATGTGGGATTCGCCCACTTGTGATCGGGACGCGATCTGACGAACAGGGCCAGTCTGTCATGGTTGCTTCTGAGAGTGTCGCAATGGACTTGCTTAACTACCAATTGATCGGAGATATCGCGCCGGGCGAAGGCGTTTTTATTTCAACCGAGGGACAGATTGAGCGTCGAATTTGTGCGCCTGATACCCAGTTGACGCCCTGTCTTTTTGAGTACGTCTATCTTGCCCGCCCGGATTCAATTATCGACGAGGTTGCGGTCTATAAGAGTCGACTGCGGATGGGCGAGAAACTCGCCGAACAGATACTAAGCGAATGGAATGATCACGATGTGGATGTTGTCATCCCCATTCCCGATACCAGTCGAACCTCTGCGCTGCAGCTTGCCAATTTGATGGGGCTTAAGTACCGAGAAGGGTTTATCAAGAATCGCTACATCGGTCGGACCTTCATTATGCCAGGTCAGGCGGAACGGCAAAAATCAGTTAGGCAAAAGCTAAACGCGATTGACCTTGAATTTCGAGGAAAGAATGTACTCCTCGTTGACGATTCTATTGTTCGAGGCACCACGTCCAAACAGATCATTCAGATGGCGCGGGAAGCCGGCGCAAAGAAAGTGTATTTCGCATCAGCAGCACCGCCGGTTCGTTATGCGAATGTTTATGGGATTGATATGCCCGCACCTTCTGAGCTCGTCGCTAATGGCCGAACGGAAGACGAGATCTGCGAGTTTATTGGGGCTGACCGCCTTATTTTCCAGCGTTTGGGAGATTTGATTTCGGCGGTTCGGGAAGGAAACTCAAAAATCCATACGGTAGATGCCTCGTGTTTCGACGGCCAATATGTCACGGGTGATGTGACTGAAAAATTTTTGAGCCAGAACGCTGGTGAACGCGGCGATGATGTTAAACGGAAATCTTCGGAAACCCTCGATTTTGCTGAGATCAACTCTTACCACTAGAGAATGAGTTGATCTGTTTTTCCGTGATGGTGAAGCAAGATTTCATCTTTTGTTAGCGTGATCCAACTTTCGCCGGACGCCCAGTCTCCCAAAACAATACGATGGCAGTTCGGTAACTGGCAATTGATCGAGTGAATTGCCGGGCGGTGGGTGTGTCCGTGGATGAGTAAGCGGACCGAGTGTTTTGTCACGACAGCGGATACCGCAGCGTCAGTGACGTCCATGATTTCCATCGATTTGTCAGTTTTCGTGTCATCACTGCGATACCTGGCCAACCGCGCTAGCTGATCACGTTCGGCAATGCTTTTGCTTAAAAAACCTTTTTGCCATGCATCATCCAACACCATTGCGCGAAAATTTTGGTGGGGGATGTCGTCAGTGCAGAGGCTGTCGCCGTGCATTAATAGTACTTTTCTAGATCCAATTTCTAAAATATGCTCTTCGGTGAGCAAAGTCACTCCACATTCTTCAGAAAAAGTTTCACCCACTAAAAAATCGCGGTTACCCGCCATAAAGAAGATTTTGACCTGCCTTTCGGTCAATATCCGCAGAAGGTTGAAAGTATTCTCGTGATCTAAAAAAAAGACCGCGTCGTCTCCTAGCCAGTATTCAAAAAGATCTCCCAAGATATAGAGTTGATCTCCCGAAACCAGTCGTGCGGTGAACTGCTCGAAACGGTAAAAAATGTCGGTTTCAGTCGCGCTGAGATGAAGATCGGATATCAGATAAATCATGCAGTGTTGGTTTTTGGTTCAGTTAGGTCAGACAGTAATTAGAGAAAAATTTGGATTAGCTCAGTCATTTCGGTAACATTCGCTACCGCTTCGCGTGGCCATTTTTATGTCTATTCAAATTTACAATAGTTTAAGCCGAGATAAAGAGCTTTTTTCACCCAAAGAGCCCGGTAAAGTCGGCATATATGTGTGTGGAATGACTGTGTATGATTTTTGTCATATTGGTCACGCTCGCGTCCTTGTTGTTTTCGATATGGTCGTGCGGGTTCTGAGAGCCAAGGGGTTCGATGTTAAATATATTAGAAATATCACAGATATCGACGATAAGATCATTGCGCGAGCGACTGAAATAGGCGAACCATTTGACGTCCTGACCGAAAGATTTATTTCCGCGATGCATGAGGACGAGGCAGCACTGAACGTGATTCCGCCTGACGAGGAGCCTAGAGCAACCGGACACATTACAGAAATTATCTCGATGATTGAAACGCTCCAATCGCGAGATCTTGCTTATCAAGGCAAAAACGGTGACGTTTTCTTCCGGGTTCGACAGTTTCCCGGGTACGGCTTGCTCTCTGGCCGTTCGATTGATGAATTGTTATCCGGTGCACGAGTTGATAAGGATGTCGCAAAGGATGACCCCCTCGATTTTGTCCTCTGGAAAGTGGCAAAAGCTGGGGAACCGGCTTGGCCGTCTCCGTGGGGCGATGGACGACCGGGATGGCATATTGAGTGTTCCGCGATGTCTACCGCATGTTTGGGCGATAGTTTTGATATTCATGGTGGTGGAATGGATTTGCGTTTTCCACATCACGAAAACGAGATCGCTCAGACGGAGGGCGCGACAGGGAAAAAGTTTGTCAATGTTTGGATGCATAACGGCTTCGTTCAGATCGATCATGAAAAGATGTCGAAATCATTAGGTAATTTTTTTACCATCCGGGAGATACTCAAAAATGATCAAAATCCGGAAAGAGCAGGTGAAGTGGTTAGATTTCTGATGCTCCTCAGTCATTATCGGAGCCCGCTTAATTTCTCTGATGGCGGTCTTGATCAGGCTCGCGCGGGGCTAGAGCGACTGTACTCAGCGCTGCAAAAGTCTACGACTGGCGATTTACCAACTACGCCACCCGTTAATGATCAGTTTGCTCTGACATTTGATCGGGCGCTAGACGACGACTTTAATACTCCCTCGGCAATTGCCGTGCTGTTCGATATTGCAAAAGAGATCAATCGAGCGATTGACCAGGGGAAACGTTCATTAGCGGCAGCTTACGGCGTCGAATTGAAGCGCCTGGCTGATATTTTGGGCCTGCTTTATCTCAACCCTACAGTTTTCCTCGGAATTTCTGGATCGAATCATCCCTCGGGCGCTGAGGGAGAATCGAGCCTCATTGAGTCTTTGATACAGCAACGGCAAGCGGCGCGGCTGTCTCGTGATTTTGATCGAGCCGATGCGATTCGCGGGGAGCTTGAGGCGTTGAATGTTCTGATCGAGGATCGGCCAGACGGGACCTGTGAATGGCGTCGGCGTTGAATTTACAGGTCACCCTTGTACTGTTTATACTTACGCATCTGGATTCCTCTTTTTTCCTAAGACTTTTCTTACCTAATTTTATTGAGGTTCGCTAATGGAGCTGACCGGCGCTGAGATTGTTGTTCGAAGCCTTAAAGATGAAGGCGTAGATCTTGTGTTCGGATACCCTGGAGGCGCAGCGTTACATATTTACGATGCGTTTTATAGCCAGGAAGATGTTCGTCACATTTTAGTTCGCCACGAGCAGGCCGCTACGCATGCGGCAGATGGTTATGCTCGCGCGACTGGTAAACCAGGCGTGGTGCTTGTGACCTCCGGACCTGGCGTAACCAACACGATTACTGGAATAGCGACGGCTTACATGGACTCCATTCCCATGGTCGTGCTCGCAGGTCAAGTCCCGACTCACCTCATCGGAGATGATGCATTTCAGGAAGTGGATACTGTTGGCATTACGCGACCTTG
>JADHSN010000069.1 GCA_016776875.1 Gammaproteobacteria bacterium
ATCGCGCTTTCCGATTTGATGAAGTCTACGCTAATAATAGCGAGTTATTCACGATTGACGATTGATTTGAATCGGTCACCGTATGATGAAACGCTGATTACGCCAATTAGTGATGGTATCGAGATCCCAGGAAACCAAGACCTGTCGACGATTGATCAGAAGAGTCGAGTCGAGGAAATCTTTGATCCCTATCATGCCGCTATTGACAGAGAGATCAAGCGATTGCAGGGTCGCCAGAGTCGAGTCGGTGTTATTTCGATGCATAGTTTTACACCGTCAATGGGTGGCCGAAGTCGGCCCTGGGAGATAGGGATTCTGTGGGCCAAGGATGACCGTATTAGTCGACCCTTAATCAACAGTCTTCGGTCTGAGATCGACCTTTGTATAGGCGATAACGAACCTTATGACGCGCGTGAAAATTATGGGTATACGGTGGAATCCCATGGCGAAAAAGCAGAAATCCCTGGCGTGTTGATTGAGGTCCGGCAAGATCTAATCGATTCGGATTTGGGTGTAAAAAAATGGGCGGATAAAATTTTTCAGCATCTCAACCCGATCTTGCTCGATCTTGCGCTATCGATCGATTGAGCCAGATAACGCAAGTTTTTGCGGCATTTGTGACTAGGGAGGTGTAATTCCCGATCGCAGTCCGACGCCCTGGCAGTCCAGATCGAATTGCTCGAGGGACTGTAAAAAATAACGCTTACTTTTTGGCATCGGTACTCGGACGCCGGCCATATATGAAATAAGATCAGCGCCCTCACCAAGCAAGCGCGCACCTTTCTGGAGTTGTAGCCGAGCAAGTGCACTCAGTCCTTGCTGCGGCTCGGGCTCAAAAGCCTTTATTTTTTCTTTTAACGTCACAAATTCCGGCCAGTTTTTAAAAAAATCGGGATCACTCTTCATCAGTTCAGTTTCGACGCGGGCTGCTCGTGCAAAGTCGCGAACGGTGCCTCCTGTTGCTTGAAAGCAGGGTACAGACTCAAACGTGTCCACTATTCTTTGGGCAACATCGTCGATTGCTCGCATTGTTTGAGAAATTTTGACATATCGACTGTCATAGTAATTCGCGATTGAGTGCGTAAAGACTTTAAACGGCTCTCCCCAGAGTTCATCAACCCCTTCATGACCGCTGGGATGGCGCACTTGTTTCCCCAGTTCAAGTGCCTCTTCAAAACAGGCACTGCATTCGAGCATCAGATTGTTATCCTGATTGACTGCAATCCCTTTACTCTCAAGATCAACAATGCTTGTAAAAATATCAGTTGCGCGATTAAAAAGCGCGCCTGCAAGCATCGCAGCATTTACTCTTTTTTTGGCTGGATCCTGTTCAGAAATGAAACTCAATCTCGCAGACTCAACTTTACTCCCGGGTGTATTTATTCCCGGTTCGGTATGATGAAAAGTGCGCCGCGTCAGCATAACAAGAAGATCACGCTTGGCAGACAACGTCTCGAGCGGCGGTGCGTAATAGCGAATCCAGTACCCGTCATAGAAAATATGCGGTCGATCGTTAATATTTTTCCGCGAACCGTTTTTGATGCTTGTGCTCATAGGATGAAGGTTGGGGTCTATTGCGGACCGCGCGCCGAATTGTACGCTCCCACAACAGTGTAGGAAACCCATTAGTCGAAATTAGTAAATCGCAGGCCGCCCCGAGGCAACCGCCGTAACGCGGGCTTCAAAAAACACCGTAGATTCAGAGTCCGGATCATCGACTTC
Source organism: Gammaproteobacteria bacterium (assembly GCA_016776875.1). Classification (GTDB taxonomy): domain Bacteria; phylum Pseudomonadota; class Gammaproteobacteria; order Arenicellales; family UBA868; genus UBA868. The sequence continues at coordinate 1,723 of JADHSN010000069.1, forward strand.
ATCCAGGTCATGGTGGGAGATGACGCGAATTTCAGAAGCGCCCGCGCGCTGCGCTCGTTCGTTCGCGATTTGATGGGCGGCACGTTCGGCTACGTCCAACGCTTTTGACAAGCGCGGATAGTCTTCTGGACCCTCAGGAAGGAAGACGCGAAATACTCCCTGACTCGGTTGGGTAATCGTGATTTGCGCCCGCTGCACAACACTACTGGCGACTGCGCCAATTGCGTTGGCCACAGATCCATGACTTGGCAATGCCAGCTTAATATTAAATTTTTCTGCTACCGTGGGATAGTAAAGATTGGCGGGCGCACCGACTGCGACGAGCGTCCGCTGTGTGTCTACTTTTAGCGAGAACAAGCCGCTATCAATATTACTTGTGCCCGTGATCCAGTCACTAAAGATTTGCGCGGTCCGATTACGGTCTTTCTCGTCTGTCGCATTCGGGTCTGTCGCCAGGCAGGCCGAGACCAGAGTCGAACAAATTGCTTTGATCACATGCGCTTCAATGGCCTCGCTAGGACCGACCGGATCGTCGTCGGGAAATTGTCCCCACCCATAGATCTGACGCATTTGCTTGGCCCAGATGACTGCCGATATTTTGGAAGCTTGGGTTGACCAGTGATTACTTTTTCCCAGTACGTGAGCCGCATCGGTGGGCGTAAAGCCGCTGTAAATGGCGATTCCATCTCGAACGAGTCTTGCGGCGGCTCTGGCGAGGCCTCTGTCTGAATTCGCAAGCGCTTCTAAATCCACCGGACCTTCTGTAAGTCGCTGCCAGACTTCTTTTTCGTCTTCTGTAAATCTGAGTCGCTGACTGGCTTCTGCGAAAAGTGGAACAGCGAATCTAATACTTCTGGGGCTGACTGGTGCATGCTCTCGAATCTGGAGCAACTTCAGGATATCCGGATAATGATGGGCCAGAAGACTCATGGGAACGACGCGGCGAGGTCCGATTGCGAGGCCGACACCCCCTTGAAAACGGGCTTCACTATCGCCTCCAAGCCCAATTGAGAACACGCGTACGGCTTCAACCATGGGTCGCCAGTCCCCAATAACGGTCGCCTCAGCGCTTATGACGGGGCGACCGTCCGTCACGATCGCGATATCGGTCGTGGTGCCCCCCATGTCAGCGATGATTGCGTTGTCATGACGACTTATTTGTGCGGCGCCCATCACACTCGCCGCTGGTCCTGAGAGAATGGTTTCTACCGGTCGTTGAAGGGCGGCGGAGGCGCTTATTAATGAGCCATCTCCCTTAACCATCATTAACGGCGCGCGAATTTGGCGACTCTCAAGAATAGATTCGATTGCACGAATTAATTCATCGATATAGGGAATAAGGGAAGCGTTAAAAGCAACGGTCAGCGCTCTTCTTGGCGCATCAAGTCTCGATGCAAGTTCATGTCCGCATGTCACGGGTTTGTTGCTTACTGATCGTACGAGCGCCTGCAGCGCGAGTTCGTGCTCGGGATTTCGAACCGCAAACATGCTGGAGATTCCGAACGCTGCAACATCATCCTGCCGAGCCTCGACAATTTTACGAGCCGCTTCCAAGTCAAGAGGAGACTGTTCAACACCGCTCGCATTGTGCCCACCCGTCAAAATCTCGCAGTAACCTCCTCGGACAATTTTCTCGAGTTGAGCTCGATTAACTTGATGTGTGTTGTAACCCGCAAGCAGTAGGCAGACCGGTGTTCCCCGACCCTCAACCACCGCGTTAGTTGCTAAGGTTGTTGATAAGGAAACAAGCGAGACATGATCTAACTTTTCGGCCGGAAGCTGATTAAGTGCGTTGTTGATGCCGTGACTCAGTGAGTGGTGCGTGGTCAAGGATTTGCCCGTACAGACAACACTGCCGCTCTCGGCTAAAAGCACCGCATCGGTATAGGTGCCACCGGTATCAATACCTAGACGTAAGGTGCTCATGGTCGAAAGCCGATTAATTAACGGTAAAAATTACGGTTTCTGGATCAGATCTCTTATCTCAGCCCCCGTACTGGTAAAAACCACGGCCGGTTTTACGACCGAGATATCCCGCATCGACCATTTGTTTCAGAAGAGGGCAGGGGCGGAACTTCGAGTCTCCGAATTCCTCATGAAGCACATTCATCACCCAAAGACAGACGTCCAATCCAATCATGTCTGCCAGCGCAAGCGGGCCCATGGGATGAGCGGCTCCCAGTTTCATTGCAGCATCGATGTCTTCGGCTTGAGCAAGACCTTCGTAAAGAATAAATACCGCTTCATTAATCATGGGGACAAGCATCCGGTTCACAACAAAGCCGGGACTATCTTTTACACTGACGGCGGTTTTACCCAGGCTGTTGGCAAGCGCCTCAATCGCGTTATAAGTTTGATCTGAGGTCTGGAGCGCTCGGATGACTTCTACGAGTGCCATGAGCGGAACTGGGTTGAAAAAATGCATACCGATGACTCGGTCCGCTCGACCGCTGGCTGCTGCTATTCGGGTGAGTGACAGCGATGAGGTATTTGTTGCGAGAATAGTGGAATCTGGACAGATTTCATTAAGTTGATTAAAAACCCCAAGTTTTATTTCGATATTCTCGCTGGCAGCTTCGATGACAAGATCGCGGTCTTCCATTGCATTGATATCGGTTGTTGTTTTTAGGCGAGCTAATGCAGCCTCATAATCTGCTGTACTAATTTTTTCTTTACCAACCAGTCGATCAAGGCTTTTCTGGATTGTCTTCATCCCGTTATCAAGTGGAGCCTGCGCAATATCCTGCATGACCACGTCAAAGCCGCATAGCGCGCAAGTCTGAGCAATACCGTTCCCCATTGTTCCGGCGCCGATTACACCGATATTCTGTAATGTCATTAAAATTAGGCCTCAAATAGGTTGTTACAATCAAAGAGCCGCAAGGCTACCCGAAAACTGTTTATGATGAAATAGGTATTTCAAAAGAATTCCAATCTCATTTGCAACCCAGAGGGGGTTAACAGAACGTCATGGAAAGCATCTCCTTAATTCAACATTTGGTTGGATACAACACGGTGTCGAGAGATAGTAATCTGCCACTAATTGACTTTATTCAAAATTACCTTTTTGATTTGGGCGTGGACTCCCGTCGCGTGCTGAGTCAGGATGGAAAAAAATCGAATTTGATTGCGACCATCGGCCCTCAGGACGAGGGCGGTGTTGTGCTTTCAGGGCATACGGATGTTGTGCCCGTCGATGGTCAAGAGTGGTCCTCGGATCCGTTCGTAATCCGCAGGGATAACGGCCGGCTTTACGGGAGGGGCAGTTGTGATATGAAAGGATTTATTGGGATAGCACTGTCAAAGTTGCCCGAAATGAAATCACTAAAGAGGCCGATTCATTTCGCCTTGTCCTATGATGAAGAGGTCGGGTGCTTAGGCGCTCCCGATATGATCGATGTGATCAGTCAAGAATTGCCTGCCCCGTTGGGCGTGATCGTGGGTGAGCCAACGAGTATGCGCGCGGTGACAGGGCATAAAGGCATAGTTGCCCTTCGGACAACAGTAAAGGGATTCGAAGCGCATTCGAGCCAGACTCACCGGGGTGTGAGTGCCGTGATGACGGCTGCCCGACTCGTGAACCATCTTGACGAAGTTGCGAATCGTCTGGCGGATGAAACTCCGCGCGATAATGGATATGAGCCTCATGCTACTTCGGTCCATGTTGGCGTTATCAATGGGGGAACGGCGTTGAATATTATTTCTGGGCAATGCCAGTTCACATGGGATATCCGCAATATTCCGGGGGATGATCCTCAACGGTTGATTGAGAATTTTGAGAAATTCTGTGCTGACGAGATATTGCCAATAATGCGAGCGCGCCACAGTGCGTGCAGTATTAACACCCGTGTTCTGGCGCGCTGCCCCGCTTTCGAAGATGCTTCAAATCCTATTTTGAGTTTGGTGCAGGGATTGACCGGTAATCTAGAAACAAGCAAGGTTGCTTATACAGCAGAGGCCGGCCAGTATCAGGGCGCTGGTTTTCCAACCGTGTTGTGTGGACCGGGTTCGATTGATCAAGCACACCAGCCGGATGAATATCTCGAGTCTTCAGAAGTAGAGAACGGAGAGCGTTTTATCGATTTGTTGATTGCGAACCTTTCGGTTGACCAGTAGTTAAATTCTTTAATTTGTACTTTTGCGTTCGAAGTAATTATCCAGAAACTCTTCAAAACCGACGGTGTCACTTGCCTCTATTTCTTGAGCCTGTCTGATTGACTCATCTGCACTTTCTTTCAGAGATTGATTCCAGGTTGGATCAATTTCGACAATTTTAAAATTTTTCTCGTGGTGCTCAGCTTGAGTTTTGGCAAAGTAAAAAAAAGTATTGTCGTGCTTCTTGATTTCTTCAAACGCTCTGGCGGATGGCGTTGCCGACGGATCTTCAAACAGATTTTTATAATATCCGAGTGCGTTACAGTACCCGCTATCGTATTGGTCCATTAACTGTGCAATCGGCGCCAATCGCTCCACAAGACCTAGCCCGCACCGGTCAATGGAGCATTGACTGCCGTCCGCAAGCGTAATACGCAATTCGGGATCTCGCCCACGTTCTGCAACCTGATTGCGAGTTTGGCGTAAGCGATTAAATTCTTCCAAGTCCATCAACGGGCTAGCTTCGAGCAAGCAGGAGATCATCATTAGGTCGAGAAAACGGATGCCGTCCTCGCTAATGCCAACTGGCAGGAAGGGATCCAGATCGAGTGATCTGAGTTCGATGTATTCCACGCCACGTGATTGAAGCGCGTGACTCGGTCGTTCACCTGATTTAGCGATTCGCTTAGGCCGCATTGACGCATAGTATTCGTTCTCAATCTGCAACAACGAGTCATTAAGCTGGCGATATTCCCCGTTCACTCTAATGCCAATTTTTTGGTAGGGGGGGTAGGATTCAGTGGTGGCTTTAATCAGAGACTCTGTGTATTCATCTAGACTATTTAGACTCAGATGTACGGAATCTTGAGCTACGCTGCGATAGCCCAGATCGGTCAAGCGTAGACTGGTCGCAAACGGGAGACAGTAACTATGATCGCCCAGCGGCTGAAGGTGGTGGTCGCGGCCCTCAAGGAAGGTCCCGCATACCGCCGGTGATGCCCCAAATAGATAGGGTATCGCCCAGTCTGAGCGGTAAAAGTTGCGCATGAGTCCAAGATATTCCTCGGACTTAAAATCACGAAGCGGGACCGTAGACCCTTTTATATGTCGATAGCATTGCCAAAATGTGTCATCAAGCGAGAAGTTAAAGTGGATGCCTGCAATGGTCTGCATGAGTTTTCCGTAACGATGCCCAAGTCCCTCGCGATACACGACCTTCATCCGACCCGCATTCGATTGACCGTAGTCGGCGATGGGAATGCTCTTTTCACCATGTAAAATGCAAGGCATGCTGTTAACCCAAAGTTTTTCTTCCCCGATATTTCGGTAGGTGAATCCGTGAAGATCGGTAAGAAATTGGATAAGATCGGGGATGTTTTTGGTAACAGGCGTAACAAATTCGAGTAACGCTTCCGAATAGTCTGTGGTGATGTGCGGGTGAGTGAGCGCGGCGCCTAACGTATGCGGGTGAGGTGTTTGCGCAAGAACTCCATCGTTATCAATCCGGAGACTTTCTTTCTCGAGACCACGACGGATCGACCCAGATAAAAGCCCCGGGGTGGCGTGATCGATCTCGGCCAGTCGTCGCGTTAGGTTTTCATGCACGTCAGTTCCGATCCTCTAGAAATTGGATTTCGCCAACAAATGAATGTTTTTCAAAGAGATCTAAATATTCCAACTTCGGCCCGCGGCTTTGTTGATATTTCCAGATTTATTGAGAAACTATTGGTTGAATCCAGGGTTACGGTAGGGTTATGCCATATTTTCTGTATGCATACCAGCGCGTCGCTTACGATTACCGAGAATGCTGATCCTAGCGTGCATGTTGACTTGCTTCACTTTATGGAGGAACTTGTTCCAGACGGTAGTCCTGCTTATACGCATCGAAGTGAGGGGGATGATGATTTGCCCGCACACGTTAGAAGTGTACTGACAGACTCCTCTCTTTCGATACCGATTTCCAATGGACGCTTGAATCTGGGCATTTGGCAGGGCATTTACTTATTGGAGCATCGCTACAAGCCCGCTTCGAGAGAGATCTGCGTCACAATTACGGGCAACGATGCGGATGGAACGAAATCTTAAGAAAATGAACAACCCTGATTATCGATTTTGCGTGGCACCAATGATGGATTGGACTGACCCGCACGAGCGATATTTTCTGCGATTGATTTCTCGGCGTGCTCGCCTGTATACCGAGATGGTAACAACGGGCGCGGTTATTTTTGGAGATCGAAATCGATTTCTCGCCTTTTCTGCAGAGGAGCACCCGGTTGCATTGCAGTTAGGTGGGAGCGATCCCCAGGACATGGCGCTGTGCGCAAGACTGGGGGAGGATGCTGGTTTCGATGAAATCAACATCAACGTGGGATGCCCCTCAGATCGTGTGCAGGCGGGCCGTTTTGGCGCCTGTCTGATGCGTGAACCGGGACTCGTTGCCGGATGCGTTAGTGAGATGCGTGCTCGGGTCAGTATTCCTGTCACCGTGAAGTGCCGAATTGGTGTTGATCAGTCTGATTCTTATGAAGAGCTGTGTGAGTTCACCCAACAAATGTCTGATGCGGGTTGCGAGGTCATAATTGTGCACGCCCGCAAGGCGTGGTTATCCGGGTTAAGTCCAAAAGAGAATCGCGAAATTCCACCTTTAAACTATCCACGAGTTTATGAATTAAAAAGGCAGTTCCCAGAACTTACTGTTGTTATCAATGGTGGCATCACTACTCTTGACCAAGTCTCCCGCCATCTCTTTCAGGTCGATGGCGTAATGGTGGGGCGGGCGGCTTATCAAAACCCATGGAGCTTGCAGGCAGTTGATGGACGAATCTTTGGCGATTCTCGGACGCCTGTTTCTCGATGGGACGTGCTCGATTCTTACAAGAGTTATATAGGTCGACAATTAGCGTCCGGCGTTCCGTTGAAACGAATGGCGCGTCATCTGCTTGGACTGTTTCATGGTCAACCGGGGGCAAGGGTTTGGAGGCGCACCCTGTCCGAATGCGCCTTCCGAAGTGGAGCGGGAATTGATGCGCTTGAAGCTGCGGAAAAAAGCATGGATCCGTTTCGAGAATCAGACATTGAAAACGTGGTTGACCCTGTACCACGCAGATTACTAAACGCATGACCCGCACTGTTCGAATGTTGTTTTATACGATTGCATCACTGTTTATGCTGCTTGTGACATCGGCGGTTTGGATTGTTTTCTTCTTTGACACCTCCAAATTTCAAGATCCCATTGCAACCTTAGTTGAGTCCCGATCGGGCTATCGTTTTAGTTTCGATGGCCCGATGCAAATTGATTTCGATTTCGATAACGGGCTTGTTGCTCGCTTAGCGTTCCGCGGGGTGTCGCTAGTCAAGATCGGAGGGATGACAACCGCTCGTGCGCTTGAGATCGATTTTCTATCGTTAAATTTAAACTGGACTCAAATTAAGGGAATGTTAAGGGGTGAACATATTCAAGGATCCGGATCCTTCGTTATTTCCCAAATGGATATTCCGACGCTTAGTACAGAACTTAATGTTGACTGGGCAATCTTCAATTCCAATGCTTTCCAGCAAGCCTCGGGTCGTGGTGATTTTGAAATTATCAACAATCAAATTGAGGTCAGCGATTTTCAGTTCCAGATAGGAGATTCACAGGTTTCAGGAGCACTGGTAGTCAAAGACTGGGAAAAAACACCCTCATCTCAATTCAAACTATTTATTCCCACTCTTGATATTGGGCATTATCTGAGAACTGACCATCAAAGTTTCTTGGATGGTTTTATTCTGCTCAGTTTGCCCGCGCTTGCGGTTTCAGTGATTGATGTAGAGGGCTTGGTCAGTATCGGGTCACTGCATTCAGCTGGGATTGTGATGAAGGATGTGCGTGTACCTATTCGCTCAAGAGATGGTGAGGTAGTTTCCTCTCCTGTCTCTGCGAAACTTTATGGCGGTTCGATATTGATTGATACGTTAATGTCTCGCGAAGATGGCCGCGCTTATTTTAGGTCCTATCAGCAGATTACTGACATTCAGATTGGGCAGGCGCTAGCGGATATTGGATTAACCAAAATGGTTGAAGCGCGGGCGGACTTAACTTTGGCACTCGATTTTTCCTCACAAGATTTGAGTGAAGGGATGACGAGCGCGGACGGGGCCATCTTGTTGACTGGGACCAACGGCAAGTTAAAAGGTTTTGATCTCCAGAGGCTAATTAAACAGTTAACCGAGGGCGATAATGTAGATTCCTCAC
>JADHSN010000070.1 GCA_016776875.1 Gammaproteobacteria bacterium
CGAAAATAAGGATACGGCCCACCGGGACGATGCATTTGACCATCGATACCCGACCTCTACTGTTGACGACTCCTCAGGCGTTAAATCCGGATTACCAAAGCCAGGATAGTAAAGTTCATTGAAGGTCGGCGCCTTAAATCCTGTTCCATATTGAAGCGTCCAGCGTCCAGCCGATTCCATCCCGTGACCTAAACTGGCGTCACCGGTGGTCGCGTCTCCAAATTGCTCATTGTCATCAAATCGTAACGCTGCCTGCATATCGAACTTACCCACACTCGCAAGAATTTGACCAAAGACGCCCACGTTTTCTCGAGATGACTCCGCATAGGCATTAAGACTATCGATCTCATCATCTAGAAAATCAACGCCGAGTGTCAGAAGATTCGACGCAAATATTGAAATATCACTTTGCAGACTTAAAGAGGTCCGAGACGTGTCGTAACGATCAACCGAGGCCCCATCTTTATACATATCCTGCTCATCACGACTTTGTCCAGCCGAAAGTTTTAACGCGACATGCTCAGTAGTCGCCCAATCCACAGTCGCCCCCAAAACGCTCGTAAAAAATTTCGTTTCGTTTTGAAACGAGCCGTCGAATTCATTTTGTCCATCAGAAGACAGAAAACTCACCGACAAGTCAGCCGTATCACCCAAGGCGCTTTTCAGTCCGGCTTGCACCGACAAACTTTCAAACCCGTCCGGATCATCTTCGATCGCAAAACAACCTGCATTGACATTGCCTTTGCACACATTGTAGCCATCGGTCTCTTCACTGGTGACCGATAAAGTGAACCGGGTGCGGTCTTTATCACCCACAGAAACCCTGGCCCCTGCTTTAAGATATTCTTCGCTACCGGCAGTTAGAAATGCAGAAGCCTGTTCAGCGCTGCCCGGATCCCGGGTAAAAATTTGAATCACTCCGCCAATCGCGTCCGATCCATAAAGACTGGATCGGGGACCCCGCACAACTTCGATTCTTTCAATTTGATCCGGATCAATAAATTGAAACGCAGTTGAGCCAAGGGTGGCTGAACCCACCTTTACCCCATCGATAAGGACTAGAACCTGGTCAGTTTCTGCGCCTCTTAAAAAAACTGCGGTGGGCTGTCCGGCCCCACCTGTTTGGCTGACAATCATCCCAGGCACGGTCCGAAGTAAGTCAGCCACTGACTCCGGCTGAAGGGACTCGATCTGCTGCCGATCGATGACACTCACAGCGGCCAATGTTGCATCAACCGATTGAGCCGTTCGGGTCGCTGTGACAACAACCGGATCAACTTGAGCTCGAACTGAAAAAGAGAGAAGCAGAATGAAGACAGAAGCAAACAACCGATAGCAATAAGACACTGGCATCTCCAACGCACCCGCCGTGCGATTTTGAGCGCGGGATGCGGCAGACACAATGCCTTCGCATCGCCCCACGCGATGAGTTTTTCAAGCTAACTGGCCGGTCTCCGGACTCGTAAGCGAGAGCAGAACTCTCAAAAGTAGCGCCTTCCCGCGACTCGTTGTCGCAGTGGCAGTTGCTAACCAAACTTACTTACCGTTGCGGGGGCAGTGCCGGGTTTGAAAGACTCAATTGTCTCGCGCACCGGCTTCCCGTTTCACCGCGGCCCTTAACGAGCGCGCGACACCAGAAAGTATCGGGGAGTATAAAGAAAGTGCCGACCTTCTGAAAGATTAAAATCTATCTCCACTTTTGGCTCAGCAGCGCCTTAATCCCATCGAAAATCTATGCCCCAAATTCCCGCTTGACTTTAAACCGTTCAACCGCGAGGATTCGTTCGATGACGGCCCCGAAATGGGTTAAAAGGGAACGAGGCATGCTCACTGCGTGACCCCGGCTGTACCCGCAACTGTAAGCGAGGAGAATCCGCTCAAGTTTCGCCACTGACTGAAAGTCGGGAAGGCGGAGTTGATTCGAAGAACCGCTAGCCAGGAGACCTGCTGTCATGTGCGTTGCTTGTCCTAGATCGGGAGAAATCCAGGACGCGAACCACCTTGGTGGGCGACGCCTAACGTCGTGATATTGAGGAATGTTCGCCATGCTAGCGATCCTTTTAAAACCGATCAGATACTGCACGGACTCCCCGGGAGCACGCATTGCTCGCTGTGAGGCTAAACCGTGATCTCCCGCGCATCCTTATTCGCACTAGCTGCCTCTGGAGCGCTACACGCCGCCGTCCTGTCCAACTGGCACACCCCTTTTTCAATCGATCCAGCATCAATACCGAGCTTTGAAAATAATCTGGACGTGCAAATTATTGAGGACGCTAACACCATTGGTGATATCCCGACAGCCTCGCAGGCTTCAATCGATAGCCAGCCCAGTAACATATCCCCAGTCGAGGTTAATGAAAGAGAGCAGGCTTTGATTCACGACGTAAAGCGCCTCTCAGAAACAATATTTTCACTGGAAAAACAGCTTGAAAATGTTCATCGTGAGGCCCAAATCGCCAACCACGAAATTGGGCAACTGACCTCGGCCAAAGCATCAGTGGAGCAGACCCTGGCGGCCGTCCACCGCTCGGCCAAACTGGCGAAAGTCGGCATGTCGGAGCAAATTTCAATCTTAACGGCGAAGAATCAGCAATCACGAGTCGAAAACACTGATCTGCAAGCTCAAAAAAATCAGGCGCAATCAGAAAATACTGAATTACGAAGCGCAAATCTTGCATTATCAGATCTTCTATCTGATGCACGCGACTCGACACAGCAAAGCCAAAAAGAGCTTGTTCTCGAGCGAGCCCATTCCCAGGCATTAGATCATCAATTAATGGCGCTAAATACTCAGCAAGAGATTCTCGAAGCCAGCCGTCTCAATATTCAGCGCGAAACAAATAGTCTGCGCGAGCAAAACCACGGGTTGGTGATTGAAAACACAACACTCAAAAGTCAAAACTCGATGGATCGCGAGGCGATTCAATCCCTTCAAAACGTCAATAGCAATCTCAAGCATATACTTGATCAAACAAAAAAGGAGATGACCGAACTTCAGGCGAAATTGGAAAAATCGCTTCAGACGTCTCTAGCTTCCCTCGCAACCGGCAACGCGATGGATGAAAGTAATCCCACTCCTGCTGCAGGAAATCCAAAGCCCATCTATCCCAAAATTGCCATCCGACGTGGCATCGAGGGGGACGTATCGCTACGAGTGATGCTCACCGCATCCGGAGTGGTTTCGTCAGTGACTGTTGAGAAACCAAGCGGCTCCAGTTTATTGGATGCCGCTGCAGTTTCCGCCGTGAAACAATGGCAATTTAACCCCGCGATGCATCAGGGTGAGCCTGCCGCATCTGTAACGACAGTGCCCATCGAATTTAAACTTATTCAGTCAAGAGGGTAAGCCCATCGTGCCCACTATATGGGTCGATTCACAAAACACCTTCGGCGCGCAGCTGATTGACCTGCTCCTCCGAGTAATCAAGCACCTGGGTTAACACTTCATCAGTATGCTGACCAAGTGTCGGCGGCGCACGATCAACTGCGGTTGGCGTCTCGCTCAATTTTATCGGACTCGCAAGCAGGTCTACGCTGCCGATGGACTCATGGTCGGCGCAAACTCTCATCTGTCGATGTTGAACCTGGAGATCGTTGAGCGTTTCGTCAATCGCATTAATTTTTCCGCAGGGCACACCGACGCTCTCCAAAAGCGCTAACCATTCAGATGTCGTTTTATCCACTAGCCGATCAGAGAGAATCTTGACCAACGAAACCCGATTGGCAACTCGCTGTTGATTCGTTGAAAAACTGGGATCCTTTGCGATTTCAGGACATTTAAGCAGACAGCAAAGCTGCTCAAATTGATTATCGTTCCCAACGGCAATGATCATGTGTCCGTCTTTCGTTGCAAAAACCTGATAAGGCACGATATTGGGATGGGCGTTTCCCATTCTTGAAGGCACTTGATCTGCACCCAAATACATCATCGCTTGATTCGCAAGAATCGCAACTTGGCAATCGAGCAACGACATGTCGATATATTGACCAGTGCCGGTATTCTCGCGACTGATTAATGCGGCCTGAATAGCAGATGCACAGTAAAGTCCCGTCACAATATCCGCGATGGCGACCCCTACTTTTTGGGGTCCGGTGTCTACCGTGTCTTCCGACTCTCCGGTAATGCTCATTAAACCACCCATCCCCTGGATCATGAAATCGTATCCCGCACGATCTGCATAAGGGCCATCCTGGCCGAAGCCGGTGATCGAGCAATACACCAATTTGGGATTGATCTTCTTCAGGGTATCGTAATCAAGCCCGTACCGGGCCAATGTGCCTACCTTAAAATTCTCCACAACAACATCACTCATTGCCGCAAGGGTTCGAATAAGCTCCTGACCCTGAGGGCTCGCAATGTTGACCGTCACGGACCGCTTACCCCGATTGGCGCTGAGGAAATATGTAGACTCGACAGTCGACTGGCCGTCGTCGTCAATCGCAAAAGGAGGTCCCCATTGACGGGTATCATCGCCCTTTCCGGGTCGCTCCACTTTAATCACGTCGGCACCAAGATCAGCCAACATCTGCGTACACCACGGTCCCGCAAGAACGCGACTAAGATCCAGCACTCGAATATGAGAAAGCGCGCCTGCCATCTATCCGGTAAAAGCTTGTATTCCCGTCTGCGCACGACCCAGAATCAGGGCATGGACATCATGCGTGCCTTCATAAGTATTAACAGCTTCCAGATTCATCATGTGGCGGACGACATGGTACTCATCCGACACGCCATTTCCGCCGTGCATATCACGCGCTGCTCTGGCGATATCTAAGGCTTTGCCACAGTTATTACGCTTTAAAAGGGAAATGGCCTCCGGCGCTGCTTTCCCTTCATCGAATAATCTGCCAAGGCGCAAACTCGCGTGAGTACCCAACGTAATCTCAGTTTGCATATCGGCGAGTTTTTTCTGGATGAGTTGATTTGCGGCTAGCGGCCGGCCAAATTGCGCTCGTTCCAGGGTATAGCTTCTCGCCGCATGCCAGCAGAACTCAGCAGCCCCCATCACGCCCCATGAAATTCCATAGCGAGCTCTATTCAAACAACTAAACGGGCCCTTTAAACCCGATACACCTGGCAATAGATTCTCTGCAGGCACAAACACTTCATCCATCACAATCTCTCCGGTGACGGATGCCCGAAGCGAAAATTTCCCCTCGATTTTTGGCGTCGTTAACCCTTCCATTTGCCTCTCGAGAATAAAGCCGCGAATCACGTCATCATCATCTTTTGCCCAAATCACAAAAAAATCGGCAATCGGAGAATTGGTAATCCACATTTTGGCGCCGCTAATCCGGTAACCGCCCTCAACCGAACGCGCGCGGGTCCGCATGCCACCGGGATCTGATCCATGATCCGGCTCTGTTAACCCAAAACAGCCGACGGCTTCGCCGGAAGCCAGTGGGGGTAAATACTTCTCTCGCTGTATTTCAGACCCGAAAGCGTGAATCGGAAACATCACCAAACTAGATTGCACGCTCATCATGGATCGGTAGCCCGAGTCGACGCGCTCCACTTCACGAGCGGCGATCCCATAACTCACGTAATTAAGTCCTGCACAACCATAACCCTCAATAGTTGAGCCCAAAAGTCCTAACTCCCCCATCCGGGAAAATATTGATCGATCAACCTTTTCCGCTCGGTTAGCCTCCAGAATTCCGGGTTGCAACTCGTCCTGACAGAAACGCCGGATCGACTCCTGAACCAGTTTTTCTTCGTCCGTCAGGAGCTCCGTAAACCCGAGAGGATCCGTCCAGTCAAAGGTTGGGGGTGCTGTTGAAGTTATGGCCATTGATTACATTTTCCTTAATTTGCTTCCCGGGCTGGGGCGATGTCACTGCCGTCGGATTAAGCCATCGTGCTGTCGGTAACGGATGAAATATCTCGAAACATAAACAGTGGCGACCTATAATACCGACTCTATCATCCATCGACAGCCTTCGTAGGCGCTAACTTCAGACCTGTCCCACTATGACGATCGAACATCTTTGGCCCCTTCTACAAGTTGTTTTGGTCGATCTAATGCTTGCGGCAGATAACGCGATTGTAATCGGACTTGCCGCTGCGAGTGCGCCACAGGCGATGCGTAAACGTGTCATATTTTTTGGCATCGCAGCGGCGGCTGTTTTAAGAATTGCTTTCGCGCTCGTAACCGTCCAACTCCTTCAGGTTATCGGTCTCGTACTTGCGGGCGGCCTTCTGCTGCTATGGGTCTGCTGGAAACTCTGGCGGGAACTCCGCGAAGTGTCAAAGGCCAATAGTGCCAACACGGAAAGCAAGCCCGCAGAAAAATCGGTTGGGCAGGCAATCTTTCAGATTGTCCTAGCTGATGTGTCGATGTCATTGGATAATGTGCTGGCAGTCGCGGGAATTGCGCGCGAACATCCGGGTATTCTCGTCTTCGGGCTCGCATTGTCTGTTGCGCTTATGGCTTTTGGCGCCGTTTATATTGCCCGCTTGCTCGAGAAGTATCATTGGATTGCGTATATTGGATTACTGGTTATTCTCCAGGTCTCGTTAGTCATGATATGGGAAGGCTCGCAGCAAATCTTGCAGATCGCGTTAGCCTAGATAACTTAGCACTGAAAATCTCATGAATTCTTACCAATTAAACTGGCGAAAAGGAATCAGCGCAGTCTTCTGCGCGCTTCTGATTAACACCCCGGTATTCGCTCAGCAATCAGATCTTGAAAGGGCAGCGAAGGCCTACAACGCGGGAGATTATGCAACCGCAATCGCCTTGTTTGAGCCAAACGCCCGTCAAGGAGATCGAGAGGCTCAATTCGCAATGGGCGTGGCTTACTACAAGGGTCATGGGGTTGATCAGGACTTATCCGAAGCGCTGGCTTGGTTTCGAAAAGCTGCTGACTCAGGACAGCCCACGGCAATGTTTAATTTAGGGGTTGCCTATTGGCAGGGTGCGGGTGTTCAGAAAAATTTTGCAACCGCGGTCGACTGGTGGGAACGTGCCGCTGAACTTTCAGACGTGGCATCCCAGTACAATCTCGGTTTTGCTTACTATCAGGGCCAAGGCGCAGAAAAGGACCTGGAGAAAGCAAGCGATTGGTTGGGTAAAGCCGCGGCTCAGGGGCACGCAGACGCTCAACGACTGCTTGACATGATTAGCGATCAACAAATCGCTGCCCAAACCACCTCAGAATCGCAAACAATCAGTCAAACGCCTTCAAAGCGGCCTTCGACAACGGGAACAAATTCGGCGTCCGTTACAAAAACTGAATCAAATGCGGTCCTTGTCAGTGTGCGCTTTGGTGCCGGCAAAATTAGCTACGATAATCTGCCAATAAGATCAGGGCCTAACACAAGCGCAATTGTAACGGGCAAGTTGCGGCAGGGAACCCCGGTCAAAATTCTTCAGACCACGGGATCCTGGTCAAGAATTGAAACCCCCTCACCGCCCCGCTTTTGGGTATTTGGACGCTACGTGACAGGAGCGCCGCAGGGGCGGATCAGCGCAGACAAGGTTCGGCTACGGACAAAGCCAACAACGGGATCTGGGTCCTCTATCGTTGCGGAACTGAATAAAGGCGACGTCGTTAAGGTCCATGCAAGCTCTGGAGATTGGAAACAAGTCAGCACGGAACCGGCCATTCAAAGTTGGGTTCAGTCGTCCGGTCTTGCGGAGCAAAATCCGGTTACGCAGAGTTGGCTAGACAACTTCAACGCACAAGCGGCATCTGCGAGTTCAAGTCGGTCATCAGTCTCGACAAGTCCAACCCCAACTGCTGCGCAGGCCTTTAAAGCCGCCTGGGTGACGTCACAAGAAGCCCCTATTCTGGGTAGACCTGACGAAAATGCAGCACTCCTAAATTATGTAAAGAAAGATACCCCGATAAAAACGCTGGGCAGCAAGGGCTCCTGGTTAATGGTTCAGGTACCCGGTGGACTGGATGTTTGGATTTATGGAGAGTTTGTTTCAGAAGATGGCGCGGACGCCCAAATTAATAACAATAGAGTCCGGATTCGTTCTCTCCCCTCGAGCGCGCCCGAGTCCGATATTCTTGGATTACTGGATAAAGGTGCGTCCATAAAAGTAATCAGTCGTAAAGGAGACTGGATACGTGCGCGAGTCCTTTATTCTGTTGCGGGCTGGATCCGAAAAGGCGACACAACGACACCGGGAAATGTCTCTGCGGGTTGGCAATCAAGTTGGGATGCAATGCGGTCAAACGCCCAAAACTAGAACTTTTCACTTCAATCAACGGTTTGATTCGAGAAACGTACTTTGCCCGCAGATGCATCCGCTTCTGCATGATGGCAACGGTTGGATTGGGGGTTCTCGCGCCAGCAGTCGCGGATGTTAATCCCTCGATCAAGTCTCTTATCGAAACCGGCAATTACCTCGAAGCAATTAACGCGCTAGACGATGAAATAGCCTCATCGCCGAACGATAAATTTGAGCTCTACTTTGTTCGGGCTCGTGTGTATGACCTAAGCGATCAGCCCGAAAAGGCCAAAACAGCTTACCATTCCCTCATCACCCAGTATCCTGGGCGTCCTGAGGCATACAATAATTTGGCACGGATCTATAGTCGCGAAGGGAAACTTGATCAAGCCACGGCGCTCCTTCGCGCAGGAATCTACACTCAGGTTTCCTACCGGATCTTATTTGATAACCTCACCGAGATATACACCGAACAAGCAGCCCGAGCCCTACAGAGCGCCTTAAGTCCAGGCACCCCAGACGCTAGCCCTGCCCTACCGGTAAACACACTTCGTGAAATCACCTCGCCCGGTGCCAATCCGAAATAAGTCTTCCTGTGACCTTTAGATCAATCTCAACACAAGCTGTAATCGCATTTTTATCAGTCTTGACGGGGCTCGGCTTTCTTCATCTGAAGGCACACGCAAGCCCAATTGATCCGGAGGAATATGAGCAGGCCCTCGTCACCGCAACCAGATTAATCTCTGCAGGGGCATGGGGAGATGCGCTGTCAACGCTTAATGCCCTCACAGATCAGTTCCCGCAAAGCCGAGTCGGTCACCTACTCAAAGCCGACGTTTTTGCCGCACTTGCCGGAACTCGCGAGCAACTCTCGCAATTCAAATCTGTCGAAATCGAATCTTTACGGCGACAGATCAAATTACGTTGGCGTCATCACCAAGAATTCTCAAACAAAAATGAAGGCCTAATTCCCAATAAACTTATCAAGGTGTCAGCACAGCAGTCACTCGTCCTTTATGTCGATCTGCCAGCCGCAAGACTTTATATTTTCCGTAATAACGGACAAGCATTGGTTTCTGAGGCTGATTATTATGTGACGATTGGCAAAAAAGGCTTTGGGAAAGAGCGTGAGGGAGACCTGAAGACGCCGGTCGGAATCTATTCGATATCGGGTTATAAGCCAGGCTCAACCCTTCATGAGCGGTATGGGCATGGCGCTTTAACACTCGACTACCCGAACCCTCTGGATCAACATCTGGAAAGAACAGGCTACGGTATCTGGATACACGGCACTGAACCAGGTTGGATTAATCGAGGACCGTTCGCCAGTGATGGCTGTATCACGCTAAGCAATAATGACTTTAAGGATTTAGTCACGCGATTTGATCTTCAGTCGGGCACGCTCGTTGTTGTTGATGATCAACCGATCTGGAAGCCGGTTCAGTGGATAAAAACAACTGGGGACCGTCTGGTGTCTGAACTATCGTTTAAAAGCGAAATCATCGATTCGGCCACTAAACAGGGCTCCTCTGAGCATCTAGTACACGACGAAAAGTCAGTCGATCTTGGACTAACGGAAATTCTGCTTTATCCCGGAAGTAGTGCCGAACTTGTGACCCAACGGCTACTGCTCAGCGATATGCAACCCAAAAAAATCATCACAGAATACTGGAACCGAGACGACGATGATCGATGGCAACTGGCTCATCGCAAAGAGTGAACGACCCTCGTGAAACAAAGCTCAATACACGAGCCACCGCGAGCGAAAACAATCAATACCCGCTTTCTGTTTTCACCGTATTTGGCCACGGCACTCCTTGCTGGAACCCCGCAATC
>JADHSN010000071.1 GCA_016776875.1 Gammaproteobacteria bacterium
ATAAATTTAAGGTAATTCGCATAATAGACAATACCGCCCGCATCGGTATCTTCATAATAAACGCGAACAGGCCATTCGAAATACGCAAGGAGACTCATTTATCTCTTTTAAGCGTAGAGGTGAGCTGTCTTGCATCAACCCACTTCATCATGATCTGCACGACGGTTATTGAGGCTACGATACTGCAATGACGTTTATTTTCAGTGTCAGACAAATGATCAATTCCTGACCTTTTCATGGTATTTCGATTAATCACTATCTTCTGAAAAAAGATTGGGTTGCGCTGCACTCTTCGCAGGTACTTTCAACCCGAAATGCTGGTAAGCCGCTGGCATTGCAGTCCGGCCACGAGGCGTTCGCATCAGAAACCCGGACTGAATCAAAAAGGGTTCCACCATATCTTCCAAGGTGCCACGTTCTTCTCCAATCGCTGCCGCAAGACTCTCTACACCGACAGGTCCACCGTCGAACTTTTCCATAATTGCGAGCAGCAACCGGCGATCCAATGAATCGAGACCGAAACTATCAACCTCAAGCAAATCAAGCGCCTCATTCGCAATTGATCCGGTCACCACACCATTGGATCGAACCTGCGCAAAGTCTCTCACTCGACGAAGCAATCGATTCGCAATGCGAGGCGTACCCCGACTCCGCCGAGCAATTGCCTCAATGCCTGAAGGTTGGTTCTCAAGATTTAAAATTCGGGCTGAACGCTCAACAATGCGAGCTAATTCTTCGCTTTGATAAAACTCCAGTCGCTGAACGATTCCAAAGCGATCCCGAAGGGGTGAGGTCAGCAACCCTGCCCGCGTCGTCGCGCCAACAAGGGTAAAAGGAGGTAAGTTAAGTTTTATTGATCGTGCCGCGGGTCCATCTCCAATCATGATATCGAGCTCATAATCCTCGAGTGCAGGGTACAGGATCTCCTCTATTGCAGGGCTCAAACGATGGATCTCATCCACAAATAAGACGTCATTTGGCTCTAGATTAGTTAGGATAGCGGCAAGATCTCCAGCCTTCTCAAGAACAGGGCCTGATGTTTGCCGTAGATTAGCTCCCATCTCATTCGCCAGAATATGGGCGAGAGTCGTTTTTCCTAAACCCGGTGGGCCAAACACCAGCACATGATCAAGCGCTTCTGATCTCCCTTTGGCGGCCTCAATAAAAATACTTAACTGTTCACGAACTTTTGCTTGGCCGATGAAATCAGACAAGCTGATAGGTCGCAGGCTTCGATCGATCGCCTTCTCCTGCCCAGAGTCAAGATCATCGGAGCCGTCAATAAGTCGATCCTGATCACTCATTTCGTCGCCTTTGCTAATTGTCGTAGTGCTTCTCTGATAAGCTCTTCAACCGAATGATGATCATCAGTATCTACCGCCCGTACCGCCTTTGCCGCTTCACTTTCTTTATAGCCTAGCGTTACCAGCGCACTTGTCGCATCTCTCGTTGGGCTTTTGGTTTCTCCGATAAGGTCATCAGCCTCTGTGACCGGTTTTAATCGGTCGCGCAATTCGATTAAAAGTCGCTCGGCGGTCTTGCGGCCAATACCGGGTACCCGGGTTAACTGAGCGACATCCCCAACACTGACGCATGCTGTCAATTCATCTACAGTTAATCCCGATAACAAGGCGAGTCCCACTCTGGGACCGATACCACTAACCCTCAGTAGCACGCGAAAGAGGTCTCGCTGGGGCTTGTCTGAAAAGCCAAACAAAAGATGAGCATCGTCCCGGATCACAAGATGCGTAAACAGCGAAACAGATTCACCGAGACTGGGTAACGCATAAAATGCAGTCATAGGCGCTTCAAGCTCGTAAGCCACGCCGCCCACGTCCACCATAATCTGGGGGGGCTGCTTGAGTATTAACTTACCGCTAATTTGACCGATCATCGTCCGCCTACCCCGCGTCGAGTCTGCAATTTAGATTCGATATCCGTCCCGGCAGTCACGTGACCCTGTGAACTGTGAATATGGCAAATCGCGCAAGCCAGTGCATCCGCTGCATCCTGAGGCGGTTTTCGATCCATACCCAAAAGCACTCTGATCATATGTTGAACCTGCTCTTTTGTGGCCCTGCCGGTTCCGGTAACGGCACGCTTAATTTCCAACGCGCTGTACTCGCTCAAATCGAGCTCGCTTTGAGCGAGCGCCAATAGCGCGCTGCCGCGAGCCTGTCCTAACACAAGCGCAGACTGTGGATTTTTTGCCATAAACACTTTCTCAACAGCGCCTGCTTCAGGTTGATAGGCTTCAATCACCTCTCGAATGCGCTGGTGAATCATCACCAGACGTGAGGGCAGTGATCCTGTGCCCACACGCACACACTCCGAGTGAAGATGCTTTAATGAAGCCCCTTCAGCTTCAACAACACCAATCCCCGTCACCCGCGACCCCGGGTCAATGCCAATCGCTCTTAGTTTTTTGACCGGCATCCTGATCTCGAATCCCTAACCGGCTACTGCCGAACCCTCTTGGAAGCTCGCGTTTGTCGCGACTTCTTGCACATCATCTAACTCCTCTAATGCATCGATCAGATTCATTACTTTTTCAGCATCCGCCTCTGATACCGGCGCTTCATTTGACGGACGCTGGACGAGTTCTGCAACCTCAGCCTGTAAGCCCGCATCGTTTAATGCCGCACTCACCGCTGCAAAAGCTTCTGGCGCCGTAAGCACTTCGATCGTGCCATCATCAGCTGTTTCAACATCATCCGCGCCCGCACCGACAGCCGCTTCCATCACGCTTTCTTCGTTCACCGCCGAATCAAAAACAAATAGTCCGACTTTATTGAAAAGATATGCAACCGAACCATCAGTGCCCAGGTTACCGCCATGCTTACTGAAGATATGTCGTACCTCCGAAACCGTCCGATTTCGATTATCTGTCATACAGTCAACCAGCACCGCAACGCCGCCCGGCGCATAGCCTTCATAGCGAATTTCCTCGTAAGAAACGCCTTCAAGCTCGCCGGTGCCTCGCTTTACCGCCCGGTCAATCGTATCGCGAGTCATATTGGCCCCGAGCGCCTTATCAATTGCAGTGCGTAGTCTCGGGTTTGAGGCAATATCGCCACCACCGGCCCTTGCAGAAACCGTGATCTCCCGAATGAGTTTCGTAAACAGCTTGCCTCTTTTAGAGTCCTGGGCTGCCTTACGAAACTTGATATTGGCCCATTTGCTATGTCCCGCCATGTCGTCCTCTTTCGCGATACTCCGGTAGGTTGATTGATATTCGCCGAAAAATTAGCCTAAGCCAATTCTGAGGCAAGCTGTTTGAGGGCAAGCCGATTAGTCCATGACCAAATAGATTGCGCCGCTGACTCTATTTTCACCCATCTGCTCTGAAGATGCTCAGATGGATTAATTTGCACGCTACAGCGATCTGAGAGTTCAACAGAAAACACATGTTCTTCGTTTTCGACAACACCCGGCCCGTAACGATACCGATATTCAGGAAGAATCTGAAAGCGTCGGCTGACGCCCCATTTCCGCCAACCCTTTTCAGTCGCGATCCCTGTTTCTTCAAAAAGTTCGCGACGTGCCGCCTCTTCAGGAGATTCTTCGTCCCAATTTAGGCTGCCGGTGACGGACTGCCAAAACGAATTACCGACCCGTTGCAGAATTAAGGTTTCCCTGTCCGCCGTATATACGACCACTAAGACCGACTCTGGACGCTTGTAGTCCGGAGCAGGAAACGATGTCTGACCAATCACTCGTTGGGTTTTTGATCCTGATTTTTAGGTTTATTTATTCGCAGCCCGAGCTCGCGTAGCTGACCCAGGTCAACATTGCCTGGCGCTTCGGTAAGCAAACAGGACGCTTTTTGTGTCTTGGGAAATGCAATAACATCTCTGATGGAATCCTCTCCCGCAACCATTGATATGATCCGATCAATGCCGAATGCAATTCCGCCATGCGGAGGTGCACCATATTGCAACGCGTCCAACAAAAAGCCAAACCGAGACTGCGCTTCAGCCTCGTCGAAACCAAGCGCGGTAAATACTTTTTGCTGCACCTCGCTCTGATGGATGCGAATGGACCCACCCCCAATCTCAGTCCCGTTAAGCACCATATCGTATGCCCGAGACCTCACCCTACCAGGATCGGATGCCATGGATGACAAATCATCTGGATGCGGCGCCGTGAATGGGTGATGCAAAGAGACCCATCGACCGGCCTCCTCGTCTTCCTCTAGCAGCGGGAACTCAACTACCCATAGGGGCCGCCATCCCGACTCGACGAGCTCAAGATCATGACCCAAGCGCACTCGCAGTGCACCCAGTGCATCATTCACAACCTTCTCTCGATCAGCGCCAAAAAATAAGATATCGCCGTCTTCTGCGCCGCATCGATCGAGTACGGCTCGAACCACCGCTTCCGGTATAAATTTCAAAATTGGTGACTGAAGGCCTTCCGTCACATCGGATGCCTGATTGACTTTGATATACGCGAGGCCACCTGCCCCATACTGCCTGACCAAATCAGTGTAACCGTCGATTTGCTGCCGGCTTAAGACCGATCCCCCCGGCACCCTCAGCACAGCGACTCGGCTCCCGGGCGTCGTCGCGGGTCCGGCGAATACCTTAAATTCAACGGCCTCCATTAGATCTGCAATATCGACCAGCTCGAGCGGTATCCGCAGATCCGGTCGATCGGTCCCAAAACGTCTCATCGCTTCTGGATAGCTTAACCTCGGCAAAGTTTCAGGTAGATTGATAGACAACACCTCAGCGAACACCAGCCGAATCATTTTCTCCATGAGACCGATAATGTCGTCCTCATCAATAAACGACATTTCGATATCGAGTTGGGTAAATTCCGGCTGTCGATCAGCCCTCAGATCTTCATCCCTGAAGCATCGGGCGACTTGATAATACCGCTCGAAGCCGGAGACCATTAACAATTGTTTGAATAATTGGGGCGACTGAGGCAGGGCAAAAAATTGTCCGGGTTGCACTCGGCTCGGTACCAAATAATCCCGCGCACCCTCAGGTGTTGATCGCGTCAACACGGGTGTTTCGATCTCAACAAAATCCCTCTCATCCAGATAATGTCGCAATGCTCGAATAACTCGATGACGCAAGCGCAAGTTCTGTTGCATACGTTCACTGCGCAGATCGAGATATCGATATCGAAGTCGAACGGCTTCAGTGGTATCCGTATCGTCAATTTGAAACGGCAGTGGTTCTGCGCTGTTCAAAATCTCGAGCTCTAGACCTAACACCTCAATCTCACCCGTCGGCAGTTCTTCGTTTCGGGTGCCTTCTGGCCGCAGACGAACTCGACCAGTTACTTGAATGACGTACTCGTTTCGGACCGATTCAGCAACCGCAAACTGCTCCTGTCGATCCGGATCAAAAACCACCTGCACTAAACCGCTGCGATCTCGAAGGTCAATAAAAATAACGCCCCCGTGATCCCGCCGACGCTGCACCCAGCCACACAGTCGAACTTCCCGATCGACTGTTGTTGCATTCAAATCACCACAAAGACAGTTTCGCTGTTCACGCTTCACGCTAAGATCTCTTTAAGTTGTTTCTAAAAATACCGGCCCGATCTAGGCCGACTTTGAAGCTGAAGAAGATGGCTTGCTGCTGCCTTTTTTATCCGAAGATGATTTCGAAGATTCCTTGCTACTTTTAGTGCTCGCCCCTTCAGAATCACTGCTCGCCTTGCTCGAGGCGCCTGAGTCTGAAGTGGCGCCTTTAGCGCCCGGTGATTTATCTTTCTTGGAATCTTTAAAGTCTGTTTCGTACCAGCCCGTTCCTTTCAGGCGAAAAGCTGCGGCGGATACCTGTTTCTTGAGTGCAGCTTCACTGCATTCGGGACAGAAAACCAATGGCTCATCCGAGAGCTTTTGTAATGCTTCAAGATGATGGCCACATTGACTGCAGAGATACTCGTAAATCGGCATCGATATTTTCCGTGGTTACTAAATTTCAAAAATTGGCACAATCGTACAGCGGGGGCATATTATACCTTGAGCCTAGAGCAGACTTAAGGCGGAGCGGAGCCTTGTTTACCCAAGCGGCTCACTTCAACCCCGGCCAGCATCGCTGCTAATCGGTGCCGGATCATCCAAAGACATACAAGCGATGGTGTCACCATAGCGGCAGTAATGATGAAGAAAAGACCCCAATCGCCGTTTAGCCAGTCCACCATAGCCCCCGAGGATGAAGCAAAAAGGGTTCGGCCGGCCGTACCAATGGACGCGAGGAGCGCGTATTGCGTCGCGGTGTATGACCGGTCGACCAACATCGATATAAATGCAACAAAAGTGACCGTCGCAAACGCGCCCGTCAAATCATCCATCACGACCGCAAAGGCGAAGAGCGCTTCTGATTTACCAGACCAGGCAAGCAACGAAAACAACAGGTTTGTCGCGGCCATCAGAAAACCCGCCAGGAACATGGCGCGAACCAATCCCGCTCGAACCGCGAACAATCCGCCCAATATCGTAAAAGCGACCGTGGTCACCCAGCCCAACCCTTTCGAGTAAACGGCAATATCATTCTTGGAAAATCCGATCTCTTTATAAAAAACGATCGACATCCGACCCAAGAACGCCTCACCGATCTTAAACAGAAATATAAATCCAAGTACGGCCAACGCAATCGGTATGCCGTTGCGTCGAAAAAAACTCAGTAATGGTGCAACAAGGGTATCAGCAAGCCAAGCGCATAACCGCTTTAAAAACTGCAGATGTCCCGTCGACGCATTAGACCCGGGCAGGGTCTGGCCTTTCGTTGTAAAACTAATTCGATGTTTTGCTTCCGGCACAAACATCAGTGCCAAATTAGACGCCACAATGACTAACCCCAACACCAGGAAAGTGGCTTGCCAATAATCAACAACACCTGCTTGCTCAAACCACTGCGCCAAAAAAAGTGTGGCTGCGCCACCTAATTTAAAACCGGTCCACCAGCCGACAACCGCGACGGCCGCACCTGCCGCCATAACATTTCCTTCATCTTCCCCCACCTGCTCAATTCGAAGGGCATCAACACTGATATCTTGTGTTGCAGAAGCAATCGCGATCATAAGCGCGACGGAAATAACAATCGCAAGGTTTGCAGCTGGATCAGAAAAACTCCAGATCACCAAACCAAGCAAAATGATTAGTTGCAAACTGACGATCCAAGCCCGCCGCCGGCCAAGTCGATCACTCAAAAACGGGATTTGAACTCGATCGACCAAAGGCGCCCAGAGAAAATTAACCGCATAAACGCCAAAAACCAGTCCCGCCCATCCAATCGTACTTCGGCTGAGACCATCCTCTTTAAGCCAGAGGCTCAACGCGCTGCCGATTAATACCCAGGGAAATCCGCTGATAAATCCCAAAAGGGCGATTTTTGCCATTCGGCGATCTTGGTAAATCCTCAGCGATTCCCAAAAAGAGCTCGCGCCACTCTGCACATGTTTGACCTGAGTCATAAGCCAGTTACCCGCTAAACCCGATCTGCTTGCCGAGCGCGATCAAGAGATGAATAGTCATTGACTCCGTAGCCAGCGATCACTGACCCGATAGTCAATGATTAAAGGCGAATGATCTGAAAACCGTTCATCCTTATAAATCTCGGCCGTGTGCGCACGCTTGGCAATAGTCGGGGTGGCAATCTGATAATCAATCCGCCAGCCCACGTTGTTCGCCCAAGCCTGCCCCCGATTCGACCACCAAGTAAACTGATCGGGACCCGGTTCAATCTGCCTGAAGACATCAACCATGCCGCCATCACCTGTCCACCAGTCCATCCAGGCTCGCTCATCTGGCAAAAACCCAGAGTTCTTCTGATTGGATCTCCAGTTTTTAAGATCGATCTCTTTATGCGCGATATTGATGTCACCACAAATAATATATTCCCGTCCGCTTGACGCCAATTTCGCGAGATATGGCTTCAAGCGTGCCATCAGATCGTATTTAAAAAGTTGGCGCTCCTCCTTGCTCGTACCTGATGGCAAGTACAAAGACACAATACTCAACCGACCATAATCCATTTGAACCCAGCGACCCTCGTGATCAAAATCTTTCCAACCCAATCCTTCAACCGTCCTGTCGGGCTGTCGTCTAGAAAATAATGAAACGCCGCTGTAACCAGGCTTCTGCGCATCGACGTAGGCCACGTGGTAGCCGGTTGGAAAAAAGATGTCATCGGTGCGCTGATGAGGCTGAATTCGAGTTTCCTGCAAGCAGACAAAATCCGCCTGTTGTTTTGCCAGCCACTCAAAAAAGCCTTTTCGGGCGGCAGCGCGGATACCGTTGACGTTTAGCGTTATGATTCGCATAGATCGACCTTAATCAAAGATAAGAGCAAAGATGAATACCCAAGACACTCAAAGGGAGCATGCATTCCTCGATTTCGCGCTTGAAACTGGGGTACTGCGTTTTGGTGAGTTTACCCTCAAATCTGGCCGGATAAGTCCGTACTTTTTTAACGCTGGACTCTTTAATAGCGGTAGATCCCTGTCCCGCCTTGCCGCGTTCTACGCATCTGCCCTACATCACCTTGAACCTGAACCATTTATGCTCTTTGGTCCCGCTTACAAAGGAATACCGCTTGCTGCATCAACAGCGGCGGCCCTGTCAGATCATCACCAGCGTGACATCTCCTTTGCGTTCAATCGAAAAGAGGTCAAAGATCATGGTGAAGGCGGCCAGCTCGTGGGCGCTACCTTACAGGGCAATGTCGTCATTATTGACGATGTCATAACCGCCGGCACATCGATCAGGGAATCTGTAAATCTAATAAACCAAGCGGGCGCGCAACCGGCCGCCGTGATTATTGCCTTGGATCGGGAGGAGGCCATCACTGAAAACGGTGAGTCCGCCATTCAATCAATGGCGACCTTGTTTGATCTTCGAGTTCACTCACTCGCGCGTTTCAGCACGCTTCTCGAATTCCTGAAAAACCGCCCGCAACTAATCGAGTTCCTGCCCGCGCTCGAGCAGTATCAGACTCGTTATGGCGCGGGCACATCAAACGGGACTTAAGTTAACCCACTGAAGCGAATAAAACTGCAGTGGATTAACCTGGATAGATGATCTACTCTGCCGGATTGAAGCTAAATTTTTGTCCGCCGATCGATGCCTCGTACATCAAGCCACCAATCGCTAAGGTGAAAATCGCGACACCGTGTTCATAGGCGGCATCTGCAGACGCGCCCGCTGTGACCGCAACCGCTGAAGCCTGTGCGCTAAATTCCATTTTTTCTGCCTTAAAGCGCTCCAGAGCATCTTTCTCACCGAAGAAAATAACCTCTGAGTATGCTTGTCCACCGAGCTGCAATCCGTAAGTTAACTGGGAGAGTTTCGCATCACCGATGAACTTTCCTTTTTCGTATACCCGCCCCGTTCCGTAGGCACCGCCCACCCCTATCGCTGCTTTGTAAATCTTTGGAAACACTGCATAGCCATGCGCATTATCAAAAAAACTTTGTATATTCGCATCCTGCTTTAGAAACGCGGCTATGGTTGCGTCAACCTCTTCGGTACTTGTTGGCTTGTCTTTGTCGTCTGGATCCCAGCCCGCGTTCGCTGTTAAAAATGCCTGGCTCAACACCAAAATCAATCCCGCAATAAAAATATTTACCCGCTTCATCTCACTACCCTCTTTTTCTACTTTAAGAATTTTAAACGCCCCAGATTTTAAACCGATTGGTCAAAATTAAACAAACGTTCACGACTAATCGAAATGATCCACTCATTTTTCCAACCACCATCGGACCTGGGGCCGCTTGTTATCCGCCGCCTTTACCGATTATTTCAGCATTTTTATAAAAACGATCAAAATCTCGGCCTGCATCGTTGAACAATTGCTCAAAAAACCCGAGTTGATCGAAATAAGTTCCGACGGAAATTAAACCGGCGTTATTTGAATTCTGCTTAAACCAATAATCCCAATTCGGGGTCTTGCCAGCGTCACGAAGCAATTGGTAACGTCTCTTTAGGTCATCGAAAATATAGCTTTTAT
>JADHSN010000072.1 GCA_016776875.1 Gammaproteobacteria bacterium
CAAGTTAGATATGGAGCCCTTTGGACACCTTGGCCAGCGGAAACAATGTTGAAAAATTATCGCTGGTAACTTGGGCAACCTCTTCAAGGGTGATTCCTTTTAGTTCCGCCAAGCACTCGGCAGTGTAACGAACCAACGCCGGCTCATTCGTCTTTCCTCGAAACGGGTGCGGTGCCAGATAGGGTGAGTCTGTCTCAATCAGGATCCGATCGAGTGGCACCTTTTTGGCGACTTCGCGTAGTTCGCCAGCATTTTTAAATGTCAAAATTCCCGAGAAAGAGATATAGAAGCCCTGATCGATGACTTCCCGGGCGGTCGCCCAATCTTCGGCAAAGCAATGCATGACGCCGCCACATTCATGGGCGCCTTCGGTTTTGATGAGCTCCACCGTATCGGCGGCAGCATGCCGGCAATGAACGATAACAGGCTTCTGTAGTGCTTTCCCGACCGCGATATGAACCGCAAAACGATCTCTTTGCCAGTCCAGCGCCCCTTCTGATCGGAAATAATCGAGCCCGGTTTCCCCGATCGCGACGACCCTCTCATGGGTCGCCAAGTTTAAAAGCGTATTCGCGTCGGGTTCCTCGTCATGCGAAAGCGTTTCATTGGGGTGTACGCCTACGCTCAGCGAAATATCTTCAAACGGCGCTGTGATCTCAACCATCCGTGGAAAGTCCGCTAAATTAACGCTGACACACAAAAAATGTGAAACGCCAGCTGACCGGGCCCTCATGACCACCCCGGTAATATCTTCTGATAAATCCGGAAAGTCCACATGACAATGTGAATCGATCAACATAACTTCGTACCTCGGGTAATTTAAAGCGTATGCGTTGCGCCATGCTGGGTATCTGAATCACCCAGCAACACCGTTACTCGTTCTTGCAGGCGTTTTCCCTCAGGACCCTTGAATTCGACTCCAACACCTCTCGTGCGACTGCTTTGAGCGTCTGCCGGGGTGACCCAAACTACCGTTCCTGCCAACGCAAATTGTTCATCGTCAATTAACTTAAGCACGAGAAATATCTCGTCGCCCATTTCATATTCCTTGGTTGTCGGAATAAACAATCCCATATTTTTCAGAAACGGCATATAAGCCGCTCGTAGCGTTCGCGCATCATTAATCGACACCGATACAGTTCTCGCTCGAGAACCGCTCTCATTAGGATGATCAGTCATTTTTCTGTTTATCGGGCCCGACTCAAGGTCTATGGTTGTGTGACACTCGCTAACTCTGAATGCGAATCATCATATCTTCAAGCGCTAGTTGTGAGTCGATTGTGGTGCGAAGGCTTTCGCGAACCTCCCCGATCTCGATAAATCGATCCATTGTTTTCGTATCATTTTCAGAGAGGACCCCCGCACCAGCATTTTTGCGCACTTGCTTCAGGAATTGGCGCTGCAGTAGTTCAAGCACAAATTCGTCACCCAACGCCTCAAAAAATCGTTTGAGGGTCTCAAACCCGCTAACGACCGGTTCGCCGTCCCGCATAGACCCGAGCAACTCGAGCAGCGTCTGATCGACACCTTTTTCGATAAAATCCGTAATAACAAACGGCCCAAGTCCGGTTTCTGACAATTGAGCGGCGGTTTTGGGATCCACTCCCTTCTCATCTTGAAGCCAAGTCGCCATAACAGATGATGAGGGGCCTTTAACTGAAAAATGGATGCACCGACTACGAATCGTTGCGGGCAAACGGTGCGCGGCTGAGGTTACCAACATAATAAACGTATCCCGAGTGGGCTCTTCCAGTAACTTCAAGAGCGCATTGGCTGCGTTATGGTTGAGTTGATCTGCTTTAGGGAAGATAACAACCTTACGAGCACCCAGATTTGCTGTCGCGGAGAGATTTTGGTTGAGGGCTCGTATCGAGTCGACACCTACCTGCTCACTTGGCTTTCGGGTGGATGTCGATTTCTTTTCTAGCCAGTATCTTTCGGCATGCCTGACAAAACCAGCGGGCAAAAAATTCTCGCTCGCCTCACTCGTGACGACATGAAGATCCGGGTGCACACTCTGCTCAACAAGCTGACAGGAAGCGCATGTCCCGCAACCTGATTCATTTTGATCGGTTTCGCACAACATAATCCGTGCGAGATCAAAAGCGAGTACCGACTTCCCAATCATCTCGGGCCCGGTAATAAGGATTCCATGAGGTAAGGATTGCCATCGATTGGTCAGCCTGGTTCTGGCACGCTCCAGCCATGTACAAGTCTTCGAATCAACCATAAGATTTAGTATGCAAATCATCAATTTTTGCCGCAATCGCCATTTCAATTTCCTGAATCGACTGCGACGCGTCAATTAAAACAATCCTCGTCGAATTGGAATCTTGTCGTTTAAGATAGGCGGCTCGAATCCGGTTTTTAAACTCAATCGCTTCCGACTCAAATCGGTCCAGCGGGGAGTCTCTCAAATGACTTCGTCGAATCCCCTCTTCAACATCCAAATCGAGCAGCACCGTGAGATCCGGCTCCAGCCCGTTTGTTGCAATTCCAGCGAGCCCCTCTATTAATTTATCAGGCAGTCCCCTGCCTCCACCTTGATAGGCGTAGGAAGCATCCGTAAACCGATCACAAAGGACCCAGTTGCCCGCTG
Source organism: Gammaproteobacteria bacterium (assembly GCA_016776875.1). GTDB lineage: Bacteria > Pseudomonadota > Gammaproteobacteria > Arenicellales > UBA868 > UBA868. The sequence goes on from JADHSN010000072.1 coordinate 2,600, forward strand.
CCAGGTTAGGCTCGATCACCTCTGAGACGTGCTGCGCGCGGGCTGCAAACATCATCAAAACCTCGGTGATCGGGGTGATCTCGGCCGAACTTTCCAGCACAAGGTCTCGAATCTGTTCGGAGAGCGCGGTGCCCCCTGGCTCTCTCGTGACAACAGGCGTATGGCCCAAATTTTCAACATGTTGGCGCACGAGATTAATCTGCGTGGTTTTTCCGACGCCATCTCCTCCTTCAAAAGAGATAAATTTTCCGCGTTGATCAACCATAAGCGTTACTTAATAAATTTTTTGACAGCCTGATTGTGCTCGGCAAGTGTTTTTGAAAAATAATGTGAACCGTCGCCCTTAGCCACAAAATAGAGGAACTCCGTTTCGGATGGATTAACGGCCGCCGATAATGCTGCCCTGCCCGGCGCAGCGATAGGGCCGGGTGGCAGCCCATGCCGGGTGTAAGTATTGTAAGCGGTATCCTGCTTCAAGTGACTGCGTTTTAAACGACCGTCGAAGTCTGGCCCAAGTCCAAAGATCACCGTTGGATCGGTCTGCAGCCGCATGCCAATTTTCAACCGATTTTGGAGCACGCCACTTATCACCGGCATCTCGGCCTCCAACATCGCTTCCTTCTGGATGATCGACGCAAGAATAAGTGCCTCATACTTGTTGGCAATACTTAAATCTGCACTTCGTGATTCCCAGATCGCGTTCAACACACGATCCATTTTGCCGGCGGCACGCGCCAGGACATCAAGATCCGACTCGTTTAACACATAATGATACGTGTCCGGAAAGAACGAACCCTCGATCGACGACACCTGAAGATTGAGTGCGTTCATGACTTCCGAATCCGACATTTGACTGAGTTGATCTTTTAATTTTTTAGCCTGGGCGAGCCGAGCTGACATCTCCCTGAATGTAACACCTTCCAATATCGTTACCTTTCGCTCGAAAATCTCACCGCGCCCAATTTTTCCGAGCACTTGTGCAGGGGTTTCGCCTGTCTCAATAAAGTACTCACCCGCTTTTAACGAGCCCGAGATCCCGCCCAGGACGCCCCAGAAGATCACGGGCCACTCCGAACGGGTGAAACCCTGTCGCTCGAACTGTTTCGCGATCGTTGATAGCCCCGCGCCAGGTTCAATAACCAAAAATTGGTCGCTTGTTCCGATCGGGGTTCGAACCGATTGATAGAGAAAGAGAATTGATATCCCGGCGACACAAAAAACGATCGCAACGGATGTTGCCAAAAGTGCTCTCAATGTCCAGTTTATCGAGAGCATATGACCAACAGCGTTTGCCTTATCCTGAGACGACTTAACTGGTGATCGAGGAAAAAACCAGGGTGCCGTTTGTGCCACCGAAGCCGAAGGAGTTCGAGAGTGCAGAACGGATGACAACCTCTCGAGAGGCGTGCGGAACATAATCAAGATCGCATTCAGGATCGGGCTTATGAAGATTAATCGTAGGCGGGATGATCTGGTGGAAAATCGACTTTACCGTAGCAACCGCTTCAACACCGCCTGCAGCACCCAAAAGGTGCCCGATCATGGATTTAGTTGAACTGACCATAATTTGACCGGCATGTTCCCGGAATACGGTCTTTAGTGCGAGCGTTTCCGCAAGGTCGCCGAGCGGGGTGGACGTACCATGTGCATTTACATAATCGATAGTGTCGGTCGAGATTGACGCACTTCGCAAGGCGCTTGTCATGCATCGGGCGGCGCCCTCCCCACCTGGCGCAGGTTGCGTCATATGATGGGCATCGCCGCTAACGCCATAACCAGAAAGCTCAGCATAAATACGGGATCGCCGTTTTTTCGCATGCGCCTCTGACTCCAGAACCATGACCCCGGCCCCCTCGCCCATCACAAAACCATCGCGCTCGAGATCCCACGGTCGACTCGCGACTGTTGGATCATCGTTTCGGCGACTTAGTGCTTTTGCGGCTGCAAATCCGGCGAGCGAGGTTGGTGTAATCGGCGCCTCGGTTCCGCCCGCAATCATTACTTCCGCGTCACCGAGTGCAATCATTCGCGCCGCCTCACCAATGGCATGAGTTCCTGTGGTGCAAGCTGTCACTACCGCCAGATTCGGTCCACGAAGGCCTAACATGATGGAGAGATTTCCCGAGACCATGTTAATTATGCTGCTGGGAATATAAAACGGTGAAACCTTTCGCGGACCCTTTTCGGCCAATAACCGAGTCGTGCTCTCAATGGTGTCCAGACCACCGATACCCGCTCCAATTAAAACGCCAATCTGATTTCTATCAACGCGCTCTAAATCGATACCGCTGTCTTCAAAAGCCTCAAGCCCGGCACATAAGCCCAACTGGATGAATCGATCCATCCGTCGTATTTCTTTAGCGCCGAGGCGAGTCTCAGGATCAAACCCGTTTGCCTCGCCAGCGATTTGGGTGGGCAGGTCAGAGGCGTCAAAATGACTGACCGTGTTGATGCCGTTTTGACCTGACGTTAAACCGGTCCACGTTGAATCCAGGTCGTTGCCTACCGGCGAAATACAGCCAAGGCCCGTAACAACCACTTTTCTTAATCCATGCATATTAGTTTTATAAAAAAATAAAGCCGCCTGAAGCGTGAGCGTCAGCCGGCTTTATATAGGTGCTGGAACCTGATGTTCAGGGGTGATCAGGTATTGGTATTTTTTTGAATAAATTCGACCGCTTGCTTAACCGTCGTTATTTTCTCGGCCTCATCATCTGGGATCTCGGCATCAAATTCTTCCTCGAGGGCCATTACAAGTTCCACCGTATCCAGGGAGTCCGCCCCCAGATCGTCGACGAAGGAAGCATCTGGAGTTACCTGATCGTCACTTACGCCGAGCTGCTCGACAACGATTTTCTTGACGCGTTCTTCAATACTGCTCATGGGTGCTATAGCCTCCTGGTATATGGATTCTTCCATGGCGACGATCAATTCATTGCTGAAATTGAGCATCCACCGGATGAAGCGGGATTAAACCGTAAACCACTCGTTAAGTCCATTAAAAATCCAAAACACCTTTAAAGAGAATCGATAGTGAGAATCCGAGGGGATCGATTAATTAATCTATTAAAACAGGCATTTGCGGCTGATACATCAGAAACCCATGAACATTCCGCCGTTAACATGAAGGACTTGTCCGGTAATGTAACCCGCGCGGTCAGAAGTGAGAAATTCAACCGCATGTGCGATATCTTCGGGTTGGCCCAGGCGCCGCTGAGGAATTGTCTCGATCAATTTGGATTTGTGCGCGTCGGGAATCTCGTCGGTCATGTCAGTTGCAATAAAACCAGGTGCCACTGCGTTGACTGTAATCCCCCGAGACGCCACTTCGTGTGCCAGCGATTTGGTAAACCCCACCATTCCGGCTTTGGTCGCAGCGTAGTTGGTTTGTCCCGGATTGCCGGTGGCGCCAACAACTGAACTGATATTAATAATTCGACCGAATCGTTGTTTGGTCATACCCTTAAGACAAATTTTTGTCAGCAAAAAAATGGCGTTTAAATTGGTATTAACAACGTTGTCCCATTGCGACTTCTTCATTCGAAGAAGCAAATTGTCTTCTGTCACTCCTGCGTTATTAATTAATACGCTAATTGATCCAAATTCAGCCGTAATCGCCGACACCAGGTCTTCACCTTGAGTTTGATGATTAACGTCCAATACCGCACCGCGACCTTCGCCGCCTGTCGATTTAATTGATTCTGTTATGGCTTTTGCACCCGCGTCACTCGTCGCAGTACCGATGACGGTGTAACCAAGATGCGCGAGACGAAGCGCCACGGCTTTGCCAATCCCTCGACTCGCCCCTGTCACCAAACTGACCGACTTGTTCTCCAGGTTTAACTTATCGTTCATCCTTTATTCTCGCGCATCCATTATTAATATTTGACTAACATGCTGCCCCAGGCAAACCCGCCGCCAAAAGCCTCAAAAATGATGTTCTGACCCCGGCGAATCCGTCCATCACGAACAGCCTCGTCAAAAGCCAACGGAACCGATGCGGCGGATGTATTGCCATGACGCTCTATCGTGACCACTACCTTATCAAGACTCATATCAACTCTACGGGCGATCGCCTGAATAATTCTGATGTTGGCTTGGTGAGGGACCAGCCAATCAATATCTTTCTCTGTCAGGTTATTCGCCTCGAGCGCCTCAACGACCGCGTCGCCCAGCGCGGAGACCGCCCAGCGAAAAACCTCTTTCCCCTTCATTTCAGTAAAGGCCTCTCGCTGGAGCACTTGGTCATATGCAGTCGATATACCCGTTGGAACGCAAAGAAGATCCTTATAGGCGCCGTCTGCATGAAGATGGCTCGAAATAATGCCTGGCGAATCAGACGCTTCGATCACCATCGCCCCCGCCCCGTCGCCAAAAAGAACACAGGTGGACCGGTCTTTCCAGTTCAGAATTCTGGAAAATGTTTCTGCGCCGATCACCAAGGCGCATTTGCTGCCGCCCGTTTGGATATATCGATGGGCGACGTCCAATGCATAAACAAATCCTGCACAGACCGCTTGAACGTCGAAAGCTGGACCCCCCCGTATACCGAGGCGTTCCTGCAATAAACAGGCGGTGCTGGGGAAAACCTGATCAGCAGTAGTGGTCGCAACGATCACTAGATCTATATCCTCAGGATTTCGCTGGGCCGACTCTAATGCGCGTTCTGCCGCTTGGAGTGCAAGATCACAGGTGAATTCGTCTGGGGCCGCAATATGACGTTGGCGAATACCACTTCTTGAGAAAATCCAATCATCAGACGTATCGACCATTTCCGCTAGTTCGTGATTATCGAGCACCCTTTTGGGTAAATAACTTCCCGTTCCAATAATTCGCGCGTCAATGAGCATAGGGTTAGTCCGCGAGGGCCAAAGTAGCTTCAAGGTCGCTCTCTATTTGAGAAATCAGGTTCTTGCTGGCAGCAAGTCGAGCAGCGCCAATCGCATTGGAAAATGCGGTTCGATCCGCTCCGCCATGGGATTTTATGACAACCCCTCGCAATCCAAGGAGCATGGCGCCGTTATACCTGCGATGATCAATCCGCGCTTGAAATGCCCTCAAGACCGGCTTCGCAATTAGTGCTGCGAGTTTGCTGAATAGAGATCTTGTAAATTCCTCTCGAATGACTTTCGTCAGCATTTGTGCGAGACCTTCGCTTGTTTTAAGCGCGATATTTCCCTCGAACCCATCGCAAACAATCAGATCAACTTCGCCGTTGAAAATATCGTCACCTTCGACATAACCGACATAGTTGAGATCACTGTTTCTCAACATCTCAGAGGCCGCTTTTATTGTTTCACTCCCTTTGATCTCTTCACTACCCACATTCAATAATCCGACGGTTGGGGCCTCAGCGCCCTCTAGCGTACGAACCAAGCTCGATCCCATCAACCCAAACTGAAAAAGAACTTCGGGCGGGCTTCCGACATTCGCGCCAAGATCCAACATATGGACATGACCTGCCGATCGGGGTAACACCGCAATAATAGCGGGACGATCAATCCCCGGTAGCGTTTTTAATACAAAACGGGCAGTCGCCATTAACGCCCCGGTATTGCCCGCGCTCACACACCCGCTCACCCTGCCTTCGGACAGCTGATTGATCGCGACCCGCATAGACGAGTCCTTCTTGAAACGTAATGCGGACGCGGGAGGCTCGTCCATCGCGACAACTTCGGAAGATGGTACAACAATGAGGCGATCAGCCGGCGCTGACGCCGACAATGCGTCGTGTAACTGTTCTGGATCACCCACTGCGTGACAAATAAGGTCGGGGTAACGACTTAATGCATCGAGTAGTCCGGGTGCGGTAACCTCAATTCCCTGATCTCCGCCCATCATATCGACAGACAGCCGGATCAGGTTAGATGTCCCCGACATATCAAAAGCGCAAGCTCCAGCCTATCGGCAAGAATAGCCTATTCTTCAGCCGCGGATTCCTGGATCACTTTTCGGCCGCGATAATAACCGTCCGCGGTGACGTGGTGACGACGATGAAGTTCTCCTGACACGGGATCGGTCGAGAGCGTAACTTTCGTCAGTCCGTCGTGGGCACGGCGCATTCCTCGTTTAGAAGGTGTCTTTCTATTTTTTTGAACGGCCATAGGGGTTCTCTTTGATTAGAATAGTGAGCACCCCACGCGCCTAGATCGAGAGCAATATGCCAGCGTATCTTGCAACGTGGGTGAAAACCCCCTAATTTTAGTGGCTTAAGCCAACGGTTGTCAAAAATTATGCCGAACCAGAAAGTTATATTAGCTTCAACTTCACCTTATCGCAGAGCGCTTCTCGCTCGACTGGGTATTCCTTTTGATGTGGTCGCGCCCGATGTTCCGGAGAAACCTCTCCCTGAGGAAAAACCGGCCGACCTCGCATTACGATTGGCGATTGCAAAAGCGAAAGCGGGCGCGGCGCTATTTTCAGAAGGGTTAGTAATTGGATCTGATCAAGTCGCTGAAGTGAATGGCGTGATAATGGGAAAACCCGCTGATCGCCAAGCCGCGATTGACCAATTAACTCTTGCATCGGGAAATACGATGACACTCTATACCGGGATTGCATTGGTGAATATCACCGCGGATTCAGTGCAAAGCGCCGTCGAACCTTATTATGTTCAATACCGGAAACTGAGCCTTTCCCAGATTAATCGCTATATTGATACCGAAGAACCTTATGGCTGCTGTGGCAGCCTTAAGTCAGAAGGCCTTGGAATTACATTTTTAAACGAGTTATCCGGGAAAGATCCAACCGCACTAATTGGACTACCCCTCATCAAACTCACTGACATGCTTTCAAATGCGGGCATGGAGTTTCCGGTGAATGATACTTCTTAGTTCTAATACTCTAAGGAGGGTGTTCCAGATAATCCGATGGACCTGACCACACGAGCTGTAAAATTATCGAAAAGCAGCGTCCACCAATCATCATCCACTGAAAAATCCATTATGACTGGTGCGCCAATGATATCCCTCGCGACTTCGTTAATCGACGCGGCTGAATCCGCCAGACCCATTTTGATCGCTTCCCCGCCGGTCCAGACCTGGCCCGAGAAGATGTCAGGGTCGTCCTGTAATCGAGGTCCCCTTCCCTCCCTAACTGCCGCGATAAATTGGTTGTGGACATCATCAAGAATCCGCTGCAAATTCTTTTGATCATTTTGATCCACGGGCGAAAATGGGTCCAGCATGCTCTTGTCTTTCCCCGCGATCGTTAAGCGTCGTTCGACCCCTAACTTCTTCATCGTATCAACAAACCCAAATCCGCTGGAAATAACCCCAATGG